>JAYTVV010000145.1:0-10610 GCA_043743795.1 Geobacteraceae bacterium | reverse complement strand
AGCCAGAGATCCATCAACACTCTGGACAATTGTGTTCAGTGAATCTCTTAGCGACATGATTTAATCCTCCTGATATTTTCCAGCCATCCGCCAAGCGTGGCAAGTGCGCTGTCTGCAGTCCCGCTCGTCGGCACAACAGAAGCATCAACCTCGTATCCGGTGGCAACGACATCTAAATACAGAGTATCAGCCACACGTCCACTGCTCAACTCAGATTCCACACCCGGCACTGTTTCCTGAAAAGATGACTCCGGCGGCGTGCAAAAAGCTGGCTCATCCTCAACGTCATCTCCATAGGAACAATCAATTTCTGTATCAGGTTCTGATGGAGCTGTTTCCAGTATTTCCAGCTCTGCAACCCGCTCTCCAGTGACGAGATCCGACGGATTATCTGCCAGGATTGCGCGATAAATTTCAAGAGCCTTATGAATAAATCCCTGTTTAACATACAGTTCCGCAAGAGTGCCTGTTGAAAGGGGGTCGTGATGAACGACTGTCTCCACCTTTAAAACGACAGGGGTTTCCGGAAACTCCGTTTCCGAATCATCATCTTCAACTATATCGAGTTCTTCCAGTATTTCCAGATCTTCAATAACCAGGTCATCATCGTCATCCGTTTCAAGGGAAGAAGGAGCCAGCGCCGTAGAGCGCTCAAGTGACTCCAGCTCAATTCGGCATTCCATATCATCCGGTTCAAATTCCAGCGCAGTACGAAATGCGTGACATGCCGCTTCCCGATTGCCGGACTGAGTTTGGAGGCGGCCCAAGATAATTTGAGAAGGCACATCCTCAGGCAATGCCTCGGTAACGAGCAGTAAAGCAGTAACAGCTTCTTCATTCAATCCTTTGGCATGACACGCCATGGCAAATGCTCGCTGACCGGATATATAACCGGGGTGTTTACTTACTCCCTGACGCGCAACATGAAGAGCATCTTCGACGAGACCTACCTTGAGGTACACATCTGACAACCGAGCGAAACAAAACGAGTCCGGTGACTTGGCAAGCTGTTCCTCAAAGGTTTTAATATCCGTCCAAAATGAAGCTGAATCCTGCATAATCATGCCTCCAGCCCACTCAGTTTGAGTAGCTCTTCAGGAGTACGGTGCAACATCGTATACATGCCGACACCCTTGTTGCAAATAAAGGTAATAGTGCCGCCTTTGGATTTTTTATCCGCAGCGACTGCATTTAACAGGAGCTGGCGATCATACGGTGGGATGTCAACAGGCAAACCGCACCGTACAAGAAGATCAATAATCCTTGAACAGTCGTCCTCAGTGCACAACCCTTCAGTGACAGAAACTCTGGTAGCGAGCACCATGCCGATTGCCACCGCCTCACCATGCACCAGATCACGATAACCGGAAAGGGATTCAAAGGCATGCCCAAGTGTGTGTCCATAATTAAGGATGGTTCGTAGCCCCGCTTCCTTTTCGTCAAGCTCAACCACCTGTGCCTTCAATTGACAAGATCGCAGGATAATTTGTATCAAAAAATCCGGATCCATCCCCAGTATAGGAGTACTGTTTGCCTCAACAAACTCAAAAAAAGGACGGTCAATAACCACCCCGTATTTGATTACTTCGGCAAGCCCGGCACGGAACTGACGTTGATCAAGAGTAACAAGTGTGTCCACATCGATCAGTACCAGACGTGGCTGATAAAAAGCACCAATCAGATTTTTCCCCTTGGGATGATCAATACCCGTCTTGCCGCCGACACTACTGTCAACCTGGGCTAATAGCGTGGTAGGTACCTGTACAAACGGAATTCCCCTCATCCAGGTTGCTGCGGCATACCCTGCGACATCACCAACAACACCACCCCCAAGCGCAACGACAAAAGAGCTGCGGTCCACACCGGCAGTAAGAAGATCATCATACACCTGATTCAGAGTCGCACTGTTTTTGTATTGCTCTCCGTCCGGGATACGTATCAGTACAACGGTATAACCGGCAGACTCCAGAGAATCACGAACTGTTTCGCCATACAATGCGGTAACAGTAGGATTGGAAATAACGGCAGCAATACCCTTGAGTCCGACTGCACAACAACGCTGACCAAGCGAGGCAAGAGCACCACGCTCAATAACAATATCGTAACTGTTATCACCCAGATTAACCGTCAACACACTCACGCTGAAAACCCCTTAAAACGGCACAGAATCTCTGCTGCGACATCTTCCACGGATTTCCTATCCGTGTCAATTCTAATATCCGCGTCGGCATAAAATTGTTCTCTTGTCTCCATCAACGCAGCTGCACGTATTTCGGCGTCATCACCAGCCAGAAGCGGCCGGTCGCTACATCCTTTCAGGCGAGTTACTACCTGCTCCAGCGTCACCTTCAGGTTAATAAGCACACCTCTGCTTCGCATCAAAGTGCGATTCTGCGCTGAAATAACCGCCCCGCCACCGGTAGCAACAACACACGTATCCTCTTCTGACAAAATTTTCTTCAACTGGATACTTTCCAGCAGACGAAACGCTTGCTCGCCATCCCGGGCAAAGATATCGTTGATACTGCATCCTGCAGCAGCCACGATTTCAGAGTCCAGATCGATAAAACGATAGCCGAGTCGCTCAGCCACGATTCTTCCGACAGAACTCTTACCGCTCCCCATAAAACCGGTTAGTATCAACGGCCTCTCAGGCATTGCGAATCTGCTCCCGATACCCGTCCAGATTTCGCTGGATTTCAAGGATTGAATCACCACCAAATTTTTCCAACAGCGCATTGGCAATTTCGATTGCCACGACAGCTTCCGCTACAACCAGAGCTGCAGGCACGGCACAGGTATCGGAACGCTCAACGGTTGCCTCAAACGACTCATGTGTACGCATATCTACAGAACGGAGCGGCGAATAAAGCGTAGGAATCGGCTTCATAGCAGCCCGTACAACGATTGGCTCACCGTTTGACATCCCCCCTTCAATCCCCCCGGCATTATTGCTCATGCGCTGATAGCCGTCTTTATAACAGATTTCATCATGTACGCGAGAACCGGGTCTTCGGGCTGCCTCAAATCCTATACCGACCTCAACACCCTTGATAGCCTGCACACTCATCAGTGCCATAGCAAGACGTGCATCCAGCTTTCGGTCCCACTGAACATAGCTTCCCAGCCCCGGCGGCACGCCAGTCACCTGCACTTCAACAACACCACCCAGCGTATCACCACCAGATTGGGCCGCATCAATAACCCGCTTCATATCTATTTCAGCAGAAGGGTCACAGCAAAATGTTTCTGAGTTTGCTGCACGTTGCCAGAGGACTTCGAACGGCTCCTGCAAAGTAGCAGTATTGATCCCCCCGAGTTCAGTTACAAAACCGCCCACCTTAACACCAAACTCGGCGAGCAAAGCTTTCGCAACACCACCAACAGCCACACGAACCGCCGTTTCACGAGCACTGGAGCGTTCCAGCACATTGCGCACATCATTGTGATGATATTTCAACACCCCTGACAAATCAGCATGCCCGGGCCGCGGACGGGTAACAGCTTCGGACTCATCACGATGCACCGAAAGAGGTGACATTTTTTCTGACCAGTTTTCCCAGTCGCGATTCATCACCACCAGTGTTACCGGAGAACCTATTGTTTCGCCCCAGCGCACACCTGAAAGCAGCAGGGCCGTATCCTTTTCGATTTTCATCCGGTCACCACGACCATAGCCCTGTTGCCGCCGTGACAGATCATGATTCAGTGTTTCAACGGCTAAATGTATTCCGGCCGGCAATCCTTCAATAATTGCGCTCAACTGAGGTCCATGAGACTCACCAGCCGTCAGATAACGAAATATACTCACAAAAAAACCTCCACAGATGATTCAAAGCGGAGGCAAAATAGCATTTATGATGCGATTACAGCAAGGTAAAAGAGGTAATATCAATAGTACTCTTCCTGATACACGGGGATCTCGTCAAGAAAACCGGACCTCAACCCGACGTGCATAACTGCGATATCCACATCAGCAATCAACCGTTCTCGATCTTTGGGATAACTGCCGGCAAGATTGAGAAAATTGGATACATGATTAGATCGAAGAATCGTTTTGGCCGGATGCAGATGGCAGAGCATTTCACGCGTCTCAAGCATCAGCTCACGGCGGGTACATTGCTGAAGTGTGCTGATAAAATCATCATTGTGCCGATGAAACATCGTTAAAAGCGAGAAGTATTCAGGATTGACACGGTTAACCCATGCGGCAGTCGCCCGGGCATGCTCGAGGCTGCGTCCAACTCCGGCCAAACCGATGATAGCAGTCACTGATAATTTCATTCCTGCGTCACGGGCCATTTCCGCCAACTCAGCCATACGGTTTGACTCGAACCCTTTATTTATGGCGTGAAGTGTCATGTCATCCCCTGACTCCAACCCGAAGTAAAGAATCTTCAGCCGCTTGACGCGTAACCGGGCTAACTGTTCTGAACTTTTGGTCGTCAGGCTGTTGGGAGAGGCGTATGTAGAGACCCTCGTGAGTCCCGGGAATGTAGCCACAAGCGCATCAAGGATAGTGCAAAGAGCCTCGAACGGATACACAAGCGCGTCACCATCTGCCAGAAACACCCGATTGACACGGAAGCGATACTGCTCCGGAATGTCAGCGATTTCATCCAGAATTTCCTGTAACGGACGAATATGAAAGTTCTTTCCCTTGTACATCCCACAAAAACGGCACTGATTCTGAGAGCAGCCGACCGTAATTTGAAATATCAGACTTCGAGCTTCACTTGGGGGACGAAACAGAGGCTCTACGTAGCGCGGCATAGTCGCCTACCTTCATCAAAATTTTATATCCAGCCCAATACCGAGTGATTGCGGAGGTGTGCGGGATTCGCCACGAACTTGTTCAGGCGATACGGTGAGATATTTGTAGTCGAGTACAAGTGTGGAATGTGTACCGAGGAGATAATTAAAGCCAAACTGTGCAGCCACTCCGGTTTTAAACTTCGTTATATCACCCGTCCTCATATCCGGTTGATACGTATACGCCAACCCGGTACCCATATACGGCATAAAATCCTTCGCAATTTTAAAGCCGTATTTTGCGGTCACAACACCTGGTTCCGGAGCTTTTACGTCCGATGGAGCCATGGTGAGGCTCCCGCCTCCCAGTGAAAACTGATGGTAAAGTTCTTCAGCAAAACCTGAGCCTGCCAGTAACTGCATGGCGAAGCAAAAAAATGAAGATGCTGAGATAAGTATCTTTAGATTCTTCATGTTAAAGGGCCGATTCCATATCAAACGGTTCAGGACAATTGAGATGCTCGAGCTAATACACGTTCGTGTAAAATGCGCGCATAGTCAATTTCACGCATAACACCTTTAACATCTGCCGGACGGTCACTCTGTTCATAAATTCCGGTCAGAGTAGAAGCAGGGCTCAGCATGCCACTCGCGTACAACTTCCATATTTCCCTTCCGAAATCTGTAACAAGCAATTCGGGTGCAAAACGACCAAAATAGGACGTTATGTTTTCAACATCCCGTTCAAGCATACTACGGGCATTATTATTACCTGATGCATTGACCGCCTGTGGCAGATCGATAATAACCAGACCATCCTGACCGACCAGTACATTGTACTCGGACAAGTCACCATGAATAATTCCTGCGCAGAGCATGAGTACAATATTTTTTATCACCTCGCGGTGATACTCACGGGCTTTCACCGCTGTCAATCGGATATCATTAAGCCGCGGAGCTCCATTCCCATCAGCATCGACAACAAATTCCATCAGCAACACACCCTCAGCATAATCATAGACGTGAGGAACTCGCACACCCGCTTCTGCCAACGTCCTCAGAGCGTCAACTTCGGCATTTTTCCAGGCTTCTTCAGCTTCTTTGCGGCCAAACTTTGAATTTTTTTGCATGGCTCGTGCCTGCCGACTGTTTCGCCCCTTTCGTCCCTCCTGATACTGTGCCAGTTGACTAAAACTCCGCGAGCGGGCGTCTTTGTAGACTTTAGCGCAACAAAGCTCTCCCTTTGATTGTACAACATACACGTCTGCTTCCTTGCCACTCATCAAACGGGATATCACCTCATCAACCAATCCGTTGCGAACCAACGTTTCAAAGCATTCAGGAGTTTTCATATATGCACGACCATAACTGTTGTAATGCTCTCAAACTGATACATGTACGGATTCCTTTATTGTTCATCTGCATCATACGAGTAATTATCCACTTTTTTCGATTCGCAGTTTACCATCACTACACTGATAACGGCAAGAAAGTTGAAATAAAAATTGAGTACTAAAAAATGAAAGGCCCGGTGCATAAACATCGGGCCTTTCATTTACCATATAAATGAGAATCAACTTCTATGCACTGGCTGCAAGAGCTTTTTCAAAACCAATACTGAATGCCTTCCTGTTCAATTCAATAAATGCTTCCGGAACACTCGAAAGAACTGCTTTTTCTGCGTTTTCACGGCTAACCTGACCTGTCAACGCAACCATTGCACCAAGGGCAACAATATTGGCAACAATCTCACGGCCAACATCAGCTTTGGCAGTATTGATAATCGGGAAAGAAATGATTTTAAAATTGCCAGTAGTCGGCAGCTTCTTAACGAGGTCGGAATCCACCAGAAGGATGCCACCCTCTTTCAGGTCGTGTGTGTACTTGTCACACGCTTCCTGAGTCATGGCCAGCAATGCGTCTACCGTAGTAGCTTTCGGATAATCGATCGGACCATCAGAAATGATGACTTCCGATTTAGATGAACCGCCACGCGCTTCAGGACCGTAACTTTGCGACTGAACGGCCTGCTTCCCTTCGTAAATTGAAGCGGCTTTAGCCATAATAATCCCGGCGGTGATCAGACCCTGCCCACCTGAACCGGAAAACCTGAGTTCATATCTTGACATGAATATATCGCTCCTTTTCCTGTAATTGTTACTTGGCAGCCTGGGCACGGTCGATTACTTTGGCGTACTCGGCAGTATACTCAGGTTTTGTTTCGTCTTTGTAGAGAACACCAGTCAGAACTTTACCCTGCAGTTGTTCAGCAGTCATTTTTTCGGCTGCTTTAACCGGTACAGCAACTTCTTTCAGACGATTCATCATTTCGATAACCGACTTGAATTTGTTGCGACGACCGTACGTGGTCGGACAGTCATCAAGGATTTCTACAACAGAGAAACCTTTGTGCTGAATTGCTTCGACAATCAGTTTATCAATCTGGTTGGCATGAAATGCAGTACCACGGGCAACAAAAGTAGCACCAGCACCGATTGCCAATTTAGCAATATCAAAACCTGGATCAGGGTTGCCGTACGGAGTGGTAGATGCTTTGTGGCCGGTAGGCGTACATGGCGAGAACTGTCCGCCGGTCATGCCGTAGATATAGTTGTTCATGATGATGTAGGTCATGTTGATGTTACGACGACAGGCGTGAATGAAGTGGTTACCGCCGATTGCAGTACCGTCACCATCGCCGCCAACCAGAATAACATTCATTTCAGGCTTTGCCATTTTAACACCGGTAGCAAAGGCAGCAGCACGGCCATGCGCTGTGTGCAGCGTACAGCAGTCAATATAACCGGGAAGGCGTGAAGCGCAGCCGATTCCTGATACAACAGCAGTTTCTTCTTTTTTCAACTGAAGTGTTTCCATCGCACGGATAAGACCCTTCATAACGATGCCGTGGCCGCAGCCTGGACACCAGATGTGAGGCAATTTACCGGGACGAAGCCATTTTTCATATTCAAATGCCATGTTATTTAACCTCCTTAATCTTAGCAAGGATCTGATCCGGATTGATCGGCTCGCCATCTACACGGAAAATCCCGAGAACCGGAACCTTACCCTGCGCACAACGCTCAAGTTCAAGTGAGCACATTCCCAGGTTCATCTCTGGAATGACGATCGCTTTGACTTTGCCAGCCAAGGCCTTGATCTGTTTGTCAGGGAATGGCCAGAAAGTCTTGATGCGGAACATACCGGCTTTTATTCCCTGCTCACGGGCAATATTTACTGCATAACGTGCTGAACGTGAGGTGGAACCATACGCGACAACGACAATATCAGCATCTTCCAAAAGGTACTCTTCAAACGTGACGATATCGTCAATGTTTGCATCTACCTTGCGTATCTGGCGCTCTTCCTCAGCCTGAACGATCTCGGCTTTGGTAGTAGGGAAGCCGTCCTGCATCTTGTTGAGACCGGTAACATGGAACTTGTAGCCGGAACCAAAGGCAGCCAGAGGAGGGACATCACCGAAGCTGGTGTCGTATGGCTTGTATTGCTCAGGTGGTACAGTCGGAGTTTTGCGTGGGACAACTTCAACTTCGCCCGGTTCAGGGAAGACGATGCGTTCACGCATGTGGGCAACGATTTCGTCCGGCATAACCATAACAGGTGTACGATATTTTTCGGCCAGGTTGAAGGCGCGAATAACTTCGTCGTATGTTTCCTGAACGGAGGCAGGAACAAGACAGATGGCAGGATGGTCGCCGTGGGTGCCCCATTTTGCGCACATAACATCTGACTGGCTTGGGCCGGTAGGCATACCGGTGGAAGGGCCGCCACGCATTACGTTATACACAACGCAAGGGATTTCAGCAATGCAGCCGTAACCGATCAGTTCCTGCTTCAGGGAGAGACCAGGACCTGAAGTCGAAGTCATAACTTTTCCACCGGCAAGCGCCCCACCAAGAATGGCAGCCATAGCGGCAATTTCGTCTTCCATCTGCAGGAACTTCCCACCAACTTTTGGCAGTTCTGCTGACAGTACTTCAGAAACTTCTGTTGAGGGGGTAATCGGGTAACCTGCAAAGAAGTCGCAACCGGCATATAATGCACCGTGTGCGGCAGCTTCATTACCCTGAAGAAACGCTACTTTTTTGGACACTGTTCATTTCCTCCTGTAAATTTATTCTGTTATAACTTTGATAGCGAAGTCAGGACAACGCAATTCACACTGCATACATTTGATACACGCCTCAAGATTTTTTACAGAGGCATAGAAACCTTTCATTTCAAGCACTTTGGTTGGGCAGAATTCAACGCAAATGTGACACCCCTTACAGTACTTCTCTATAATCTCAATTGTCGGCAATTTTTTTTCCATCTAGCAAGACTCCTTTATTCCGTATTAAAAGGTGGTAAATACCGGCTCCAGAAAGTAGCAAAAGAAGGGCGGAAATCCACCCTTCTTTTGACTACTTCCAGAGACCTGGAATCAAAAACTATTTCATGCTTCCTACCAGTTCCTTAACTGCAGCAACTGATTTGTCCATCATCGCCTGTTCTTCAGCATCAAGTTTAAACTGGATGATGCTTTCTACACCCTTCTCACCAAGGACAGCTGGTACGCCAACGTAGAAGCCGTTAACGCCGAACTCGCCCTGCAGATAGCAGCAGGTTGGCAGAACGCGTTTCTGGTCTTTGAGGATCGACTCAGCCATGGCGATTGCTGAAGAAGCCGGTGAGTAAAATGCGGAACCGGTTTTGAGCAGGGCAACAACTTCGCCGCCAGCACCACGGGTACGCTTAACCATGGCTTCCATAACTTCTTTGCCCTTCTCTGCGCCGTATTTCTGCTCAAGAAGTTCAGTTACCGGAATACCGTTGACGCTTGCATAACGTACCAGAGGAACCATGTCATCGCCGTGGCCGCCAAGAGTCATTGCAGTTACATCCTTAACCGACACGCCCAGTTCCCATGCAATGAAGCTGGCAAAACGTGCGGAGTCGAGGACACCGGCCTGACCGATAACACGGTTGTAAGGGAAACCGGTAATCTTCTGGCAGAGAGTAACCATTGCATCAAGAGGATTGGAGATAACGATGATGATTGACTCGGGAGCGTATGTTTTGATCCCTTCTGCAACCGATGTCATGATTTTTGAGTTAACTTCAATCAAATCGTCGCGGCTCATGCCTGGTTTGCGTGGCAGACCGGCAGTAACGATGACAACGTCAGAACCTTTAATGTCTTCGTAGCTGTTAGTGCCTTTCAGGTTTACGTCATAACGATCAACCGGACCAACTTCAGCGATGTCAAGCATCTTGCCCTGGGGAAGACCTTCAACAATGTCAAAAAGCACAACATCACCGAGTTCACGCAATGCACAAAGCTGAGCGAGAACGCCGCCGATCTGTCCGCCACCGATAAGAGAAATCTTTTTACGAGCCATACTTTTACCTCCTCTTTTTGATTTGTCTATAATAAGGCAGGGAGTGTCTCCCTGCCTCTGCTAACTGTTATGTAATAAACATATTATAACTAAAACGCAACTCTCGCTTTTACCAAACATCTACTGTTTAATAATTATTTATGCAATTGCATCTATAATCGCATTCAGCGTCGCACTTGGACGCATCGCCTTCTCAGTCATAGCCGGGCTTGGATTATAGTAGCCGCCGATATCCTGTGGTTTACCCTGAGCGCCAATCAGTTCTTCGTTAATTTTTGCTTCGTTGTCCTGAAGCTGCTGTGCAACCTTGGCAAAAAGTGTAGCAAGTTCTTTGTCCTTGGTCTGCGCTGCCACTGCCTGGGCCCAGTACATTGCCAGATAGAAATGACTGCCTCTGTTGTCAATCTGACCAACTTTACGTGCAGGGTTTTTGTTGTTATCAAGGAACTTGGTATT
>JAYTVV010000144.1:0-3696 GCA_043743795.1 Geobacteraceae bacterium | reverse complement strand
TTTCGGTCCCCTCTTTGGACGCATCCGGCTGCGGCACCGTCAGGGTGGTAATCCTGGTCTGGTTGCTGTAGTTGAAACCGGTGGCGTCGAAACTCCTGGCCACCGCCTGGTTCAACGCCTCGTGTGGGGACAGGCAACTCGCGCACCCCCCGAGAAAGAGGCCCACACCTGCGATACCAGCCAGAATCATTTGTTTCATTTTCAACGCTCCTTTGGGGAATCATAAAATTTGTTAGCGGAACGTGGTAAGGCACACCGGTTCGGTGGGGGCTTTTTCCCGCTGACCGGTGCTGCCGTTGGTTATGCTATTTTCTGCCTTTAATTGCTCTTGACTCTAGTCACATAATTAGCTAATATTGCACTTTATTGTTGCACAACATATTAATATTAAATGAAAAACAACTACTATATGTTTAAAAAAGCTAGTCGATTTACTAGTCTGTATGTAAGTCTTTTAGATTCATTGGAGATTTTCATATGCCTTTGTCTATCAGAAAATTCTTGAAGTTAGGCCCAGCAACTTCAAAGGAAATCCAGCTGCAAACAGGCTTGAGTCAAACTGCTGTTGCCCGCCAACTAAGAAACATAGGTGACGGAGCTATCAAGCTTCAAAATGGGCGGACACCAAGGTATGCATTGACTCGTAATGCTTTCGGCGGTGATGACAAGTTACCATTAAGCATGGTTGATGCGCACGGAAATACTGTCTTGGCGGCATATGTTCGACCATTAGCGCATGGTGGCTATTATGTCGAACCAGCCACAGGAATGCCACCTTTACTATTAGGGGAAAGCAAAAATGGTCTTTATAAGGATTTGCCATATTTTCTACTTGACCTGACCCCACAAGGATTTCTAGGTCGGCAGATAGCAGAAGAGATGTCGGCTCAGAATAATGATTTCCCAACGGATCCTAGGTACTGGAATACAAATCATATTGGACGGTACTTGGTTTCTAATGGAGACGACCTGCCGGGAAACTTTAAGTTTGGCCAACAGGCATTGTTGCGTGTTAGGCGTAAACCCGTTTATACATCAGAAGATGACTATCCTGAACTTGCTGACAGCGTCATGAGAGGGGTCATCCCGGGTTCGTCAGCGGGCGGAGAGCAACCTAAATTTACGGCTTTTTGTGGCAGTCGATTGGCTCATGTAATTGTTAAGTTCTCCCCTCAAGGAGATAATGATGTTGCTAGACGCTGGCGCGATATCCTAATTACGGAGTATCACGCCGCAGAAGCAATCCATGCTAAAGATTTTCCTGCGGCAGAAACTAGACTTATTGAAAAAAATGGCAGGCTCTTTTTGGAGTCGCAGCGATTTGACAGAACGGGCGAATATGGTCGAATGTCAATGATTTCACTTCAATCTATTGATGCTGAGTTCACCGGCCTAGGAAGTGGTTGGCCACAAGTTCTGGACGCGTTACATCAGAAAGACTTGGTTAGTTGGCAGCATGTTTTTGATGTCGAAAGTTTATGGTATTTCGGTCGTCTTATTAATAATACTGACATGCATTTAGGTAATTTAAGTTTAGCAATAGAGGGGAATGTGTTCAGGCTGTTGCCATTATACGACATGTGTTCCATGGGATTTGCACCTAAAAGCGGCGGTGAAGTTCCTCCTTATAATTTTGTACCTTCTGAACCCAGAAGAGTAAATCTTGCTGACAAGGCTACTGGTCACATAAAGGAAATGGCACGTGATTTTTGGAATAGAGTTGCAAATGATGATCGAATTTCTCTAGAACTCAAAAATTTTCTCAGTCGCGCCAATCCAATTGATTTGATGTGACAAATTGGATGTGCAAAAATATTTATTTTGAGATTATCATTTTTGGTATAACGTCATAAGCCTAACCGGCCCGGTTTTTAAGGCCGGTCTTGGCGCTGGTTGGATTTCGGCGCCTCTGTTTGTACTTCCGTTGTAACCTGTGGATAAATTGCTCGAATAAGGCTGCCCACTTCTTGGATTTTCTCTTTTGTCGAAGTAATGGTTATCTCATCATCGAGGTCGCTAGCGAGTGTAGCAATGGCTGCTATCTTTCCAGAAATCTCCATCGCCAGCAGCTGCCCTTTCTTTTTGGCAGTAATTTTTTTCATCTTCTTGCCGTATTCCTTTGAAAATCTGATCTCTACTTGCCAGTTCTCCCATTTCCCCAGCTGTTGTTTTATTATTTTTGCTCCTGTGATCTTGTTAGCTGGAATTATTAAGCTGGGTACCTTCTTTATACCAAAGCTCGGTGGGAGGTTAGATGAAGAAAAATCAGGATAAATCTCAGCTCCACAAATGTACCCTTTAGCCTCTCTGCATGGCTTATCCGTTTCAACCTCTTTAAAAAGAATTCCGTCGGCCTTCGGACTAGCAATGCTTTGCAAGGAAAGAGCAAGAATCATTATTTGGATTACTATGCACAAGAGCTGTTTCATTCTTTTTCCTTTCAATCCAACGGGGTGAGCGTTGACCCGCTTTCGGGCGGCGTCTAACGCGTTGGTTATACCTGTTTTTTTAAGGTTTAGCCTCACTCCTCCAATTCAAGGAGGATAAAATGATAGATGAATACACCGGTGAGAAGATTATTAGTCCTCTTGATTTGCCCCTTGATGGTAGAGAGGAGGAAATTTATTTAATCAAAGAATCTCTTACAGAAATTGACTCGTCTCTCGATAGAATGTCCGAAAATCTCGCTCAAATGCGGAAGATAGTTGAACGCATGATAGAAAATGAGTCTATTTCGGATATAAACTTGGACTCGTTTCACGCGGATTTTCGAGCATAGCAACTCTTGCAGAAAGCGCCGCATGTTGTTTTTTCAGGTTTTCAATTTCTTTTTCTTGCTTTTTGATGAGTCCTAGTAGGTCGTTAGAAGTTAGATCGCTCATTTTATTTCCTCCTCTGGGGTAATGGTGCCCCTGCGGAGCACTTGATTTTTCGGACTTTTTATTCTTGGTATAACTCGGTTATATACGGCTTCCCTATACTAGGAGTATGTTACCAGTATAAGGAATATATTCCCAATATCAGGAACCAACAGGTTCCCATTATAGGTAACATTTTGTGTGCGCCAAGGCGCCCCCAAAGGATAAAATGTCTCATCCAACACGTCGGCCTCATCAACCGACAATCCGCTCTTCCAACTCCTTGTCCCCGCGGATCAACCCGTACCTCACGCGCCACACCTTCTCCCCCGCATCCCACCTGGCTCCCACGGACTTCAACCTCTCCCGCAGAGCCGGCATGGTATAAGGCACCTGACGAGGACCGGGTCGGTATCGCGTAACCGCGGGGCAGCCTTTCCCGGACGTTCATCAACGATGATTTCCACAGTCTTCACCCTGACATCGCGCAGTTCGTCGTAGCGGTACCGGACACACACCAAGGCATCGCCGTATTTCTCCACCAGCCGAAGGGTGCCGTTCTGCCCCGGCTTCAGGTTCGTATGTGCCTTCATGTATTTCAGCATTCGTGCAGCCTCTCGCATCGCCGCCGGTTATACCATGAGCCATGCCTAATTGAAAACAGATTCACCCGTAATAAATAAGGAAATAGCTATTGAACATTTTGGACCTGCACACGTGGCCTGGTCGCCTTTCAGCTGATAGTTCCAAAAAACGCAGGGGAATGTTGCATTATCCCCCTGTTTTTTTTATAGTGGCTGACTTGTACACACAAACATGAAAAGGTAACGATCATATT
>JAYTVV010000143.1:0-2215 GCA_043743795.1 Geobacteraceae bacterium | reverse complement strand
CGCCGCATGAGCTGCACACCCTGGATTGGGCCGAGGCCGACGGGCCGATTTTGGAAATGTATAGGCAATCCCTTGAAGAAGGAGTGCCGCATGCCTGATCCTGCACAGCTCGCGCGCTTCCCGCTCTTTGACAGCCATTTCCATATCATCGACCACCGGTTCCCACTGGTCCCCAACAACGGTTATCTGCCGGAGGACTTGACCTGTGCCGACTACCGGGCACAGATGACGCAGTATGACCTGCGCGGTGGGGCGGTCGTCTCCGGCTCGTTCCAGGCCTTTGACCAAAGCTATCTGTTGGATGCCCTGTATACGCTCGGACCGCAATTTGTTGGCGTGACTCAGTTGACCGCATCTGTTTCGGATCAGCAAATTCTGGATCTGGATGGTGCCGGGGTGCGGGCAGTGCGTTTTAATCTCAAACGGGGTGGCTCCGAGGATGTGCGCCATCTGGATGCCATGGCGCGGCGGGTGCATGAACTGGCAGGCTGGCATGTGGAGCTGTATGTTGATTCGCGCGAGTTGGAGGATCTGTTCGATACGCTGGTGATCCTGCCAGCGGTCAGTATCGATCATCTGGGGCTGGCAAAGGATGGTTTCAAAACCCTTTTAAGACTTGCTGAAAAAGGCGTACGGGTTAAAGCTACCGGTTTAGGGCGGGTGGATTTCCGCGTGCCTGAAGCGCTTAGGGCGTTGTATGATGTCAACCCGAGCTGTCTTCTCTTCGGCACAGACCTGCCATCCACTCGTGCTCCCCGACCGTATTGTCATGACGATTTCCTGCTGGTGATTGATTCGCTGGGGGAAGAAGCTGCCCGGGCAGTATTTTACAAAAATGCCGCTGAGTTTTATCGGATTGGCCGGTGATTAGTCAAACCGTACAGATGATTTTTTGTAAGGGACATAACTAATGAATAAATCAAACAAAAAATATCGTAACTTACTTATATCGCTGGTTATTTTTTTTATAGGGGCCTCCGTTGGATTTTCAGTACGGGGAGTGATCTCAAAGGCAAAGAATAAACAGGATAAGTCTGCATATATTGAACGACACGAAGGCCAGCAAAAATACACTAACCCGCTGCTTGCATGTGATGTTGCCGATGATGTCGTCTCTGCCCCGGAGATACTCCCATTTAAAGAAAAAATTGAGCAGTACGTGAATACCCAGATTGATAAACATTTGGTCACACAGGTGGGGGTTTACTATCGAGAACTGAATGACGGTTATTGGTTCAGTATCGGTGATTCGGAAAAATTCATTCCGGCAAGTATGCGGAAAGTCCCGCTCATGATTGCTCTCTTGAAACAGGCTGAGACAGAAAGCAATCTTCTTGACCGCTCTGTGACGTTTGATCTATCAAACGATTACAACCTGAACCAGAACATCAAACCATCACAAACACTGGTGTTCGGTAGCAAGTACACCGTCAGAGATTTGATTTTCAGAATGATTGCGTACTCAGACAACAATGCGTTTACGTTCTTAACTAAAATTGTTGATTCTACCCAGCTTGACAGAGTTTATTCCAACCTGAGACTGTTAAACCCGCGAGCGATTAAAGATGATGAATATCTTTCCGTTCAGACGTATGAATCTTTTTTCAGGATACTTTATAATGCCTCATATGTAAGCCGAAGTTCATCAGAATGGGCGCTTGAAATCCTGTCAAAATCAGAGTTCAGGACAGGCCTTGTTTCCGGAGTTCCCCCCGAGGTTAAGGTCTCTCATAAGTTTGGTGAAAAGTCTGATGCTATAGATGGCACGGTGCAATTGCATGACTGTGGCATAGTTTATTATCCCGCTCATCCTTATTTACTTTGTGTAATGTCTAAAGGGGCTAATTTCGAGGTGCTCGATGATGTTATTGCAGGAATTTCACAGATTTCATTTACAGAAATTGACCGACAACATCGAAGCCATCAGGAAAAGAGCAACAGATAGTCAAATGCCATCAACATATTATTGACAAAGGAGATGTACATGAACCCAAACTGGAAAATCGAAACCGTTGCTGTGCAGGGGGGCTATGAACCCAAATCCGGCGAACCGCGCATTCTGCCCATCATCCAGAGCACGACCTTCAAGTACGACAGCGCCGAGCATGTCACCAAACTGTTCGATCTGGAGGCGGCCGGCTTCTTTTACACCCGCCTGGCCAACCCGACCACCGACGGCTTCGAGACCAAGATCGCCCAGATGGAAGGTGGCGTG
>JAYTVV010000142.1:0-22029 GCA_043743795.1 Geobacteraceae bacterium | reverse complement strand
ATGTTCTGCAGGGTGATGGTCATTGTGGACGAATCACCGACGCCGACAGGGTTGGCGGAGAATGATTTGGTTGCAACAAGTTTGCTGCGGACCGACAGGTTATTGCTGGTGCTAACAAGGTTGCCGGCATTGGTGGTGGTAATTGTTCCGGTACTGTTGGTATAGGGGACAGCTGCTACCGGTGCCGTAACCGGGATGGTGATACTGCAACTGACACCGCCGTTGACGGTGCCGCCAGCCAGTTTTAGCGATGTGGATGTGTTTGTAAGTGTTGCATCGGCTGCGTCGGTTATGGTGCCACCACAACCGTTAACGAGACCGGCAGCATTGGACACAGTCATACCGACCGGGAATATGTCCGTAAATGCAATGCCATTGACAGCAGTTGTTGCATTAGTACTGTTGTTGATCGTGATGGTCATGGTGCTGTTGTCGCCAGCGCCAATTGATGGCGGATTGAATGATTTACTGGTGCTCGGTTTGTTCAGCACTGTCAGGGTGGCCGTGGCTGCGGCAGTGGTGCCGGCATTGCCGGTGGCAATGCCGCCGGTCGAATTAGGATAGCTGCCGGCAGTCGGACTGGTGACGTTGATGGAGTAGCTGCAGGTCGTGACGGCCGGTATAGTGGCTCCGGCAAGAGTCAGATTCTGGCCGTTATTAACGCCGGTCAGGGTGCCGGTACACCCGGTGCCGCCGATTGCGTTCTGGGTCCCGGAGTTCACCAAATTGGTGCCGAAGCCATAGTTGTCGGTAAATCCGACGCCGGTGACAGGAACTGCGTTGGGGTTTTGCAGGGTAATGGATAGCAAGGAGGTGTCTCCTGCGCCAATGGCCGGCTGAGTGAAACTCTTTGTTGCTATCAGCTTGTTCAGTACCGTCAGGGTAGCCGTGGCTGCGGCAGTGGTGCCGGCATTGCCGGTGGCAATGGCGCCGGTCGAATTAAGATAGCTGCCGGCAGTCGGACTGGCGACGTTGATGGAGTAGGTGCAGGTAGTGCCGGCCGGTATAGTGGCTCCGGCAAGAGTCAGATTCTGGCCGTTGTTAACGCCGGTCAGGGTGCCGGTACACCCGGTGCCGCCAATTGCGTTCTGGGTCCCGGAATTCACCAGATTGGTGCCGAAACCGTAGTTGTCGGTAAAACCGGCGCCGGTGACGGCAACAGCATTGGGGTTTTGCAGGGTAATGGATAACTGGGAGGTGCCCCCTGCGCCGATTGATGACGGTGAGAAACTCTTCGTTGCTGCCAGCAGTTTCGTGTTCGTAAAGGAGCAGATAACTTGTGATTGAGCTCCTGTCTGGCCTGCTGCTGGCGCGGTAAACGTACCGCTGCGGGTGGTGTTGTTAGTCAAGTCCGAAGAAGTTAAGGAAACGGCAGTGGTGCCATCGCCCAGAGTACAGCTTAATGCCGTGGCGTAGTTGGCAAGGTTTGTGCTCGTCCCGGCAGTTTCCTGCACGGTAATGGCAGCTCCCCTGCTAACATAAATATAGTTGGTTGTGCCATTGTTGCCGACGTTACTGGCAGGATTTGAACTGCCGGGCGGCACGCTTGGCGTACCTCCGGACAGTGATAAATTAAACAGACCGGTGTCACCAGTAGGCAGCGTATTGTTGATTCGTATGTTGGCGGGTTGATACAGGCCGAAGTTCAACGTCGACTGGTCAACTCCGGCTGCGACAAAGGTATTATTGATGCCGGTGGGTGTCTCTGTATTGATATAGCTGGCGGGAACGGTAGCGGTTATATCTGACAGGTTGTTGTTGGTACTGAGGATGATGCAGTAGTTCCCGTTGGCAACATTGAAGGCATAGTTGCCGGTAACGGCGTCGGTGGTGGCCACCTTTATTGCCGGACTATTGCAGGTGCTGCCGGTGCGTGTCGTGATCTTGACGTACAGGTTCTGTCCTAGCCCGTTTTCTCCTCCGGTGAGGCTGCTGTCACGATTGGCATCATTATATGCCTTGCCCGAATATACGGTTGCGCTGCCGATGGTGCTGTTGACGCACGCTGTGTTATCGGCAAAGTTATTGTCACCATATTGACCTGTCAGAGAAGCACAGTTGGTAATGACCGCACTGGTGGAGTACGAGGTGGTAATGGTGAGTGGGGCAGAAGTGGCGCCGGCATTCAGGGGACCGGTCAGTTTGCAGGTTATCGTTTGCAGTGCTTTTGTACATGCCCAACCGGTACCGGCGCCTGATACGTAGGTAAGTTCGGAAGTCAGAGTGTCGGTGACCGTCATGGGCCCAGGTTCGGCTTGTGTCCCGTTATTCTTGGCAGAAATCGTATAGATGACCTGATTTGGTGAAGTAGTAACGTTGGCCGTTTTAGTGATTTTCAGGTCGATCGGCGAACTTGCCTCCGATATGGCAATTATATGACCAACACCAAAATCAGCTGCCGTACCACCGGTAATCGTTGCAGTAACAGTACCCGTCGCTCCAGTCACTGTTTGCGGGAAATAAGCCATCTGCAAAGATAGTCCTGTCGCATTGGTTGAGCGTTCCAGTGTTTGCGAAGCCCATTGATTCAAACCGACCACTGGTTGTGTTATTTCAACGCCCCCTGCACGAACAGGGTTAGTACCGCTGTTGTTGCCAAACGGATCGGAATTCAGAATACCTATGCCGGAGACAATCATCGTATTATTTACACCAACATTGACTGACGGAGCTGATTGACTAATGCTGGCTGCTGCAGAAGTGATCTCGCCCGAATAGTACACCGGTGAGAGTGGAAACTGGCCACGAAAAGCCAGTGTTCCGCCTATGGCCACGGTGTTTGCGCTACCAGCCGGGCACGCAGCTGTGCCGACATAGCCCGATGTCGAGTACGGATAAGATATGTACCAGGTGTCGTTGACGACACCGAGATCGCCAGCCTGTACGATTTTGAAGTAACTGATGACATCAAGTCCGCAAGGTGGCGTCGTGGTTCCACCTTGTGTCTGAGTGGTCCGGCGCAACTGGCTCCATCCTGATGGTGATGTGATGTTGGTGCCCTGGGGGCGGACAATGAACTGTGAAACAAGTGCATCTCCCACCTGTACTCCTGTTGGCCGGGGTATGGACATTGACGTCAAAGTTCCGTCGGGCGGAATAGCAACTAAAAATCCCCGCCCCGCCCCTGCGCTTACATCGGTCCCGGCACCTGTAGCGGCTCCGGTCAAAGGGCTGCCGACAAAACTGATGGAGGCCAGTGCAGGTGAAGAGATAACCGCGGCAAACACCACCAACAGCGCGATTATCATGTGTTTAATTTTGTAACGATCCATAATGCGCAAACCTTTGCAGCCAGCAGGTAAACAGTCCATCTGAATAACCGTGACTCCGCCCTGTTTCGTAATCACTTATGCTTCTTTTCCATCTGCACATCCTCGTATTGCGGAACAGCCTTAAGCTGCTCTTTTCCTGAAAAAACAAACTCGACCCGGCGGTTGCGGCCGAATGATACGATATCGCTGCCGCGCATTGTCGGAGTGCTTTTGCCGAAGGCCTTGACGGTTATCCTCGATCGCTGGACGCCGGCTGCAACGAGATAGGTCCTGACGACCTCGGCCCGCTGCCGGGACAGAATCTTGTTGAACAGTAGGTTGCCCCGCTCATCGGTGTGCCCCTGCAGCTCAAGGGTGATGTTCCGGTCGGTGCGCATCACCGAGGCAACCCGGTCAAGCACTGCAGATGATTTGTCGCTGATGAGATAGCGGTTCAGTTTGAAGTGGACCCGGTCGGGTACCGTTTCTGTTCCTGCTTCCGCCGCTGCAAGGACTGCTGCTGCCGGGGCGGCTGCTCCGGCAACAACCGGTGCTGTCTGGGCAGGGCAGGCGGGACACGCCGGACAGGCCTCCACGGCACACGCTTCATCTTCTTCCTCCGCTTCCACAACCGCCCCGGAGGCGGCTTTTGCTGATGCAACAGCAACGGTCTGGGCCGGGCATGCTTCTATCCTGATGCCGGCTTCTCTTGCCAGCCGCTCGGCGGCCTGGAGATACGGCTTGGTATGGCGCCAGCCAAGCTGGTTGTCCTCATGTCCGGACCAGACTAACTGTACTTCCAGCTGAGCCACCAGATCTTCGCCACAGGGAAAACCGGGATGCTTTTTCCAATCGGCAGCTTTTTTCCAGAGATCGGGGCGGAGTAGTTTACTTGTCGGCAGTATCGGGGTGTCCATGGTGATATTTTCTTTTTTTTCTTCGAGGAGGGAAATCAGGCTGTGGGCCTCCCGTACGGTATCTTCAATAACCGGTGTCCGATCATTCATGACGTATTCGTCCATGGCCATATCTATCCAAGCCTGGGCTTTGGCAAAATGATACGTGCCGATCGGGGTCCCGTTGGTGTTGACATCTGCCAGGCGTTTTTGCAGGTTGTTAATGGCATTGATATCGGAGGAGATCGCTTCGTCGGTAATGCGCGACCGCTCCGGTGCCATCTGTGGCTCCTCTGCGGCAAGGCATGACGTTGAAAAGCAGATCATGGTCAGCACTATTGTGAACAGGTATCGTTTCATTGGTTCGTTCTCCACTGTATATGCAAGGAGTGGTTCAGAAGTTCTGCGGCCCGTCATTCAGGGTTTTCTTTTGCAGGCCATCGAACAGATGTTCATCAAACTTGAATCTCATGCGCATAAACGCTCCCGGGTTTGTGTAATCTTCACCCGAAAGATCTTTATCATAGAAACCGAAATAGTTGTAGCCTGCGGAAAGCCAGAGATTTGCGGTCATCAGATACCCCACCTCGTTGCCGATCCCGTACAGGTTGCTGCGGAAATCACCACTGAACAGCGACATGGCATTCAGTCCCACGTCCCACTTCTTCGTCAGGTCGTAGGTCATGCGACCGGTGAGCATATGTGCCGATGTCCGGCTCGAAACCGTGCCGGCCTCATCAAAGGCGATTTTTGCAGCGTAACGTCCGCTGATTACCAGGGGGCGCGTCGGCTGAATATTAAGATTGGCGGAAAGGATGTGCACAAACCGTTCTGATGCGGCGGCCGGATTTGTACTGTCGCTTTCGTAGCGGAACTCATATTTGGAGAGTGCGTTCCATCTGTTGGAATCGACCGGACGGTAGGCAAGGCCCAGTTGGCTGCGGCTTTGCACTTTTTCACCCGCTACAGTGCCTTTGTTTTGCGTGTAGGAAACGATCTCGCGTCCCAGCAGCGTTATCGAACGGTTGAATTTATTGGCTGCGCCGATGGTGCCGAGATAGCTGTCACTGCTTGTGCTGGTGCGATACTCAAGGCGGGTGCTCCCCTTCCACCGATTCGATCCGGTGTATTCGAGGCCGGCTCCGACAGCGGTTGAATCATTGTTGGCAAGGCCGCCTACGGTGGTGATCCGCTCCAGATTTGTTGACAGTCGGATGCCGGAAGCAAGCTGCCAGCCGTTGCGCAGGCCGACGGCAGCTTCGGCGTCTCGCCCGGAAACGGCGTCCCGCAAGCGGTATTCGCTGAAAAGATGACCTTCCTTCATGTATTCAGATTCCACTCCTACGATAGTGGTGTTGCGTTGCTGGCTACCGTTCAGGGAAAACTGTCCGGCCAGGCTTGAAATCAGTTCGTGCCGGGCATACAGGCGGCTTTGCGGGGCAAACTGATAGTCGCCGCCGATGGCTGCCGTGCGTCGGTCTGCGGATTCAACGGATTGCTCATACTCGCCAAACAGGCTTATTTTATTGTAAAACGGAAGCTGCATGCCCAATTTTGCACGGATACTGGTGGTTTCAGTCGGCGTCAGGGTAAGGTCGCCGGTCGTCTGTGACGGGGTGGCACTTTCCCTGGCGTAGCGGATACCCAGTTCGGCTTTCAGATAGCGGATGACGGAGTATTCGAGATTGGCGATTGCGCCTTTACGGTTGCCATGGGTAACAGCGTCCTCGCTGAAAATGGCTTCGGTCGTCAGTGCCGCCTTCGAATTTAATGAATAGCGCGTTTTTGCGCCGAGTTCCGTTCGTCCCTTGGCGATTGCTGAAGACGGATTGTCGAAGCCGGTGTCGGTCTGATTGCCGTAGATGCGTGCGCTGAACCGTTCATCCTCATGGCGCACTTCGACGCGCTTGCCATCGCCGGAGGCGGCTCCGCCGGCCGTGGTCTGCCGTTCCATGTGAGCCCATTCCGCCAGCAGGAAGGTCTTTTCAGCCAGTTTGATCGTGCCGTTGACACTGCCGAGTTCCTGCCGATCAAGCGGGTTCTCGTCACGAACATAACTGCCGCCGATCTCAAGGCGTTCATGCAGTTTCAGCTGCGCATCGCCGCCGGCAATCCAGAACGGCGAGCCCCCCTGAAACACTTCGTAGGTTGCCCGGATGTAGACCAAATTGAGGTTGCTGTCGCGGCTGTTGATAGGTTCCTTGAAGATGAGTCGGCCGGTCAGTGTTTCGATTTCATAATCACTGAAGCGGGACATCGGAACCGCTTTGATGATCAGTGACGGCTGGTTACGGTCACGGGTAATGATTTCAATTTTTTCGCTGTTGGCAACGGTATCGGCGGTACTGAGGTAATACGGGCCGGATACCCCCTGAGCAGCAATTTCGTCAACAACCTGGCGGCTTCTGTCCTGGCTGGCAAAACCATTGGCGCTCACCAGCGAATTTTCATAGTGACCGCGTACGCCGGTCAGGCTGCGGTTGTACGCGCCCAACACACGCACGTCGCTGGGGCTCTGGGTGGTAAAGTCGCCATACAGCAGGTAGGAACGGTTTTTATCGACCCGCACATAAAAGCGTCCGGTGGACTGGGCATCAAAGCCGCGAACGGATGAATCGCCATAGACGGGGTAAAATTCATCGGGGCTGATATCCCGGAACAGTTTTTCGCGGGTGTCCTTGTCGGAGTCATACGACATGGTCAGGAGGTAATCCCCCTTTATTTTCCCTTTCAGAAAAAACGCGGCGCGAGCGGCAGCGCTGAGGCGCTTGTCGTCGCTGCTGGCCGAGATGGTGCGCAGCTCCTGCTCAAAGCCATCCTGGCTGTGGGTGGGGGTGATGGCTCCCAGATCCATTTTGTGCAGGTTGAGAGTCCCTTCGATAATGCCAACTGCCAGGATGGGCCGCAGATCCGGGATAAAGGAGATCGTACTCTGAGATTTTACGCCGCTTGCAGTGATGCGCACGAGTGCGATTCCCGGATCCGCCGGTGCGAACAAACGGAATTCGGCCTGCCCGCCTTCAACAAAGACCTGAACGCCCGGTTCCTGCTCGGACAGGTCTTTGACATCCCAACGTCCCAGGCTTGATTCCAGGGTTACCGGTGTTCGGGGGGTAATCAGCACGCCTTTTTCATCGGTCAGCCGAATACGCACGACTACCGGTGTCTGCCCGTCGGCAGCGATATCTCCTTGGGGAACCTGAAGGTCTATTTTTGCCAGGGAATCAGGAGCGGTAACCGTCACGACCGCAGAACCGCGTGGATTTCCGAATGGGTCAATCTGAATCAGCTCAAGCCTGTTCTCGCCCGGTTTGAATGCAACACCGATGTACTCGCGCGCCTCAAATTTCTGGTCTTCGATAATCACTTTTTTGCCGATACGACTCTCATCGACCTGTTCACCATTAACCGTCAGCTTCATTGTTGTCCCGGACGTTCCTTTTACCCGTACTGTTGCCTGAGTGACGGGAAGAATATCACCATCCTTCAGGTCTATGAAGCCGGGCTTCGCATCCATGGCGGCCATGCTCTCGGTATAATCCTGCAGCTGGGCTACCGCTATCGGGGCGGAAGTGACCGTTGTCCCGCGGGGCTGCTCATCAGCAGCCATGACCGGACTAAAGTACGGAAGTTTGGTTTCTGTTCCGATAAGCCCGCTGGCAGGGCGGGATTTTACCTCGGCAGTCTGGATGGTTTGCTGGTCGAGATTCAGTTTTGTGTCCACACCCCGCTTTGTTTCGGAGGTAAAAATTTCGCCTTTCAGGCGTCGTAAGCGTACATAGGTCAGAAGTTCGGCATTGCAGGAGCCTTCAGCAAAGTCGGCCCGGTGCATTTCACCTGCCTTGAGATCAACAAAGCGGCTTGCGGCATCACCGCCATGGCGATTGGAAAGGACTTCGAGTTCGGAACCGGCCGGAAGGGTTGTCTCATCCAGTTTGAGAACGTGAGTGCGCGGTGAAATACCGTAAAAGCTGTATTTACCTTCGCTGTCTGTTATGGCATAGGTGCCGTCCTCCAGATAGACGCGCACACCGGGGATTCCCGGTTCTTTATCACCCTGGAGCCGGTCGCGGTCACAATCAACGAAAATCTTGCCGAGTACGATACCCTTGTCAGTAAAGACCCCCTGCTCAATTTTGACGACTGCGGAAGCAATATTGGAAACGGTTCCATAGGCAGCTGTTGCCTGCGCCCGGTTGATGCCGTCTCCTTTTATGGCACCCGGTCCGAGTCTCAGCCGGTAGGTGATCTGAACAACGGCTCCGTCAGTCACATCTCCAAGGGTAAAAGATAGTCGGGGTCCGGCTCCGCCTGACGGATCGACGATGACAGCGCCATCTCTGCGTGCCGTTCCCGACTGGTAGCTAAAGCCAAAGGGAAGACTGTCCGTAAGTACGACATCTTTCTGCAGTTTGCCGCTCGAATTTTTGACCCGGATCGTATAGTCAACGACATCAGCAACTTCAGCGGTTGTTCGGGATGCGCTCTTTTGTACAAACAGGCCGCCGGCCGGGCCGGCATCGACGGGGATGTCCAGATGGACGGGCCCTGTCGTTGCATCAACCCTGAAGCCGGCACCGTAGGAACCGTCAACGATAATCCTGCCGGCCGGCTGCTGGAGGGGCGTCAGTTGTGAAGCAAATGTCCAGCCGTTGGGCGGGGTGACAACGACCCGGTACGTGTTGTCATTGTCAACCAGCGGGAAATCAAAACTGCCGTCAGCACCCGTTGTCACCGCATTCGGCAGCCGGGTCGTACCATCCATGGCATACACGGTTGCCGGCACAAAACTGCCACCGGATTCGACTTCCAGTTGTACCCGGGCTCCCGCAACAGTCTGGTTGCTGCGGCTGTCGAATACGGTGCCGCCCGGATCAATAAGGATGCGTGCAGAAGCCGTGCTTTTTCCACACCCGTTCATGGTGGCGGTCAGCAGGTCGTGCTGCAGTGCCTGAATGATCGTATCGCCTTTGATCACACGTACGGTACGGGCATCCTGAGTTTTGATGGAGGATATCCGGAAGATTCCGGTGTTCGGTCCTGTTTCAACAGCGCTGAAAGCTTCTTCATCACCGGTGAGAGCTGAAGTGAGTATGATCGTATATGTTTCACTGGTTGCCGGGTCGCTGTTGCAGGAACTTGCTTCGGCTTGAAGGAAGAGCGACGTGCCGAGGGTGGTCGCGCGAGCGAGAGTGCTGAAGCTGGAGTCCGAGAAAAAGGAGATCGCCGGAGGAAGCACCGGCAGGTCGAGGGTGACGGCATTGGATGTTGCCTCCTGGACGACGGGAGACACGCTGTTGTTGAAAAAACCGTAGGCAGTATTGGATAGAGTTCCCGAAGCTTTGGTGTTTACCCGGACCCGGAAGGAGAATGAGCCCATTCTGCCCAGCGGCAGGTCCGTTATGCCGAACGCCACCTCATCCACCGGTTCTGCCGGTTCGGCTAATACGTACGAATAGGCGGGGGTGCCGACTTTATGGTACAGCAGTACCCCATCGGTCAGTCGGTCCAGCGACCCGGAAACGTACGTGGTGTTGGAAGGGATTGGGTCCCTCATAAGAATAAGCTGTGCGGGGGCGCCGTCTACCAGAAGCTGTTTTCCGCCGGGCGGGTTTGTCGCGAGTGCCGTCCCGTTGCCGTTGTTGATGGCGCTGATGGTAAACGTCACCTCCTGGCCTTGAACAGGGGTTGTCGTAGAAGCACTTTTTGTGATTTTGAGAAGTGACGCGTTGCTGACGATTGCCCGGTCATGTACCGTCGCCCGGACACCTTTGCTGCTGAGTGCATCGATAGTGAAACGGGCGGATTGCCCTTCTGCCGCTGTTGCAGGTACTAACGCAATCACGGTCAGTCCGACAACCTCTCCCGGGGCCAGCGTAATGCTGCTGCCGTTGGGGATGATCGGTTCGCCGCTGTTGGCGATTCCGTCAAGGTTGAGATCCCGGTACAGGGTTACATTGGCAAGCGCAAAGTCACTACCTGCTGTCGGGGTTATGGTCAATGAACAGGATACCGGCGTATTGCCGGCATTAGTCAGTGTATGGGCAAAGGTCACCGGCTCACCCTGTGAGCGAAGCAGCTGAAGGTCCGGTACAAGCGTGAGTATTTCGACCGGTTGAACGTCAACCTGGACGGGGTTGGATTCCAGTAATTCTGTTCTGTCCAACACCGGGTTGTAGTAGGTGACCAGGGCCCGGTTTTCGATGATGGTTCCTGTCGGCGGAGCAGCTGCATCGGCTTCAGTGCCGGGTGACAGCAGGATGCTGCCAAGGGGGATGAACAGAAAAAGAATGACAAGCATACGCACACCGCTTTGCAGCAGTGCCTTGGATCGACAGAGGGTAGTGCGGATGCAGCCGTATGTAATCGAACTAGTTATCAATCAATCCCCGGTTACATTTGTGGCGCGAGAATGAACGGCGGCCTCCCTTCAAGGCCTGAGACCCTGAAGGGAGGATTAGTGGTGAATACGGGCTACGGATTGATTTTTACGCCGAAGGTTACGACAGCAGCGGCCCCGGGTGCCAGAGCGCCGACGTTCGCTTTGACTGTTCCGGCGGAGCAGGCCCCCGGTGTTTGGGAGATGGAGCCGGCGGACGTTGCGGCTGCAGCAACGGTGCTTCCGCCGCATCCGGTTGCATAGACGGTATTGGCAGGGGTTGCATCACTGACTTCCAGTGTGGTGATGCCAGCGGTGCCGACATTCTTTGCCGTAATTTGGTAAAGAATGCATGCTCCGGGGATAGCGCCGGTAGTGATGTTGCTCTGGGCAAAAGCCGCATCGGCAGTGCCGTTACACGCAGCATTCAGCGCTTGTAATTTAGTCAGGCTTACCTGGCCGGAGATGACCGTGGAGGTCGCGGTGGCAGAAGATGGTGCCGTAGCGGGACTGGCGTTGATAATTCCGCTGGTGGTTGCGGTTAAGGTTGTTGCATCGATGTTGCCGATGCCGGCGCCGGACGGGGCGAATACTTTAACCAGCAGTGCAACGCTGGTTCCCGGTGCCAATCCGCCGATGGAGGCAAGATCTGCAATAACAGGATCGGTCGGGTCGATGGCTCCATTGCCATTGGCGTCAAGATAGGCGACGGAAGTCCATCCCTGGGCAGCCAGCGAATCAGTCAGGCCGATGACCACTTTACTATTGGTCGTGCCATTCGGAGTGCCGAGCGTTGCAACGGTACCCTCGGTGGCGTTACCGTTATTGGTGATCGTCATTGGATAAACCACGGTACCGCCGGGGAATACCTGGCCTGTCTGGCTGTTTGTTACTACGATGGCACGAACGGCATTGATATCGACGGCGCCGTACAGGCGATCGCTGGCGCCGCTGGTAGGCGAGATGGCGCGGAAATAGAGGTCCTGCTTCCCGTACGGTGCGTTGCCTGGAATGGTGAAGATTGCGCAGAAAGTACTATTGTTGGCTGCATTGATAACGCCCGTATTGGAAATGATCGCACCAACGGTTGAGCAGTCGTGAGTCGGGCTTGCATCTGCCTTGAGGGCCAGCGTCCAGCCGCTCGGAAGTACTGCTGTGGCAAATGTGCTGTCAGTGCTGGCAGCCAGATTGTAGTTGTCTGCAGTCAGGCTGGTGTTATTGACTTTGAGAACAAAAGTGGTCGTCGTTCCCGGATTGGATACCTTGTGCGGGGTGAGCGCTGCTGCTTCCGGTCCGGCTCCGAAGCCGGTGTTGGCGGCAGTCGCATCGGCGATTGCGGTGCCGGCGGGGGTGCTGTCAAGACGGGCGGTGCCCAGCGTCATATCGACCGTATTGCCGGCGATGGAGCTCAGTGTCAGAACCGCAGGATTGTTTTTGGTGTTATCCAGTTTCGACGTTGCGGTCAGCGTCGCGCTGTACGGGCCACCGGTTGCGTTGGCAGGCAGGATCGCCTTGACGACTACGTTATAGAATGTACCGGCAGCAAGGGTGCCGGTATCGGGGGTGCTGTTGGAGTTGGTGTCAATCAACGGGGTCACGCCATCAGCCTTGTAAAGAACAAATGATGTGCCGGCCGGAAAGCCGCTTCCGCCGATCGTGATGTCAAACGAATCGCTGCCGTTGCCGGTATTCCAGATGTATGTGTTAAACGGGACGGTACTGCCCTGCAAGGCGGAGGCTACCGTGATGGGTTCGGCTGTGTTGTCGATACCGAAAGCATTGCTGCCGTTGGCTACGACACTTGCAGCCTGGGTAACGGTAAACGGTGTCGGGTTGGATGAGCCGTTTTTTTGCCCTGAACCGTCACCGTAGCTGAATGTGGCGGTGTTGTTGATGATGCCCGGAAGGGCGGCGGCGGAAACATTGACTTCAAAAGTCAGAGTGCGGGTCTCGCCCGGGAGGACCTGGTTGATAGTTGCCGTAATCGTGTTTGCTACGGAGCTGTAGTCGATGGTATAAGCGCCGGACGTCTGGGCAGGTCCACCGGCAGCGTCGGTGAGAGGAGTGGCGCCGGTAACGCTCCAGCGTGCCTTGTTACCTGTGTTGTAGGTCATGCCGGCCGGTATTGAATCAGTGATGATCAGCACCGTGGCGGTCGCATTGCCGGTGTTGGTGTAGGTCAGGGTGTAGGTCAACGGCCCGCTCAAAGAGGTCCCGCTGCCGGGGCTGACCGACTTGGTCATGACCACGATGGCATTGCCGCTTACGTTGACCGTATCGACGTTGACTGCCGGCGCCGGCGGTGTCACGAAGGTGCTCGTGGCGGTAACGGTGACCGTGTCAGTCTGGCCGTCAGTTGATGCTCCGGATGCGGTTGCAGCGACAATGAAGTTGAATGTCGAACCTGCTCCAAGCGTACCGGTGCTGGCAATCGCCGTGAAGCTGTCGGGTACGCCATCCCCGTTAGCATCCGGGTAGATGGCAATGGTAGTGAAATTGACCAGACTGCCGGGGGTTGCGTCAGCAGCTGTGAGCCCGAAGCTGTCGGTGCCGTTGCCGGTGTTGGTCAGAGTGTGGGGGAAGTAGACGGTTCCGCCCGCAGCAACGCTCTTGGCCTGGGTACTGGCCAGTGTCAGGCTGGCTACCTGTGAAACGATGGTCTGGACTGTGTTTGATGTGGCGGTGCGTACAACGGCCGAAGCGTCGGTGTAGGTTGCCGAAGCCTGGTTGCCGATCGATGTTCCGGCCAGTGGTGCGGCCTGCACCGGCTGAGTCCATGCCATCAAGGTGAAGAGCAGAAGGGCGGACATAACCAGTATGGCCGGTGCTGACGATGCTCCGGAACGGGTCCGGTGCGTGTGCAAAATTGATATTCTCATTGTTCCCCCTTTTGAATATATTTCTATTTTTTAGCCGAATCCAACGTTATTGTTACGGGACCTTTCTGATTGTCCTTGATCTTCATGCGGGCGCTTACGGTGACCGTGGTGCCGGGGGGCAGCTCTTTAAGATTCCAGCGGAGTGATCGGTATTCTGTCGCAGGCACTAGGCGATTCGCGACGGTGCCATTGGCAAGTTTGACTTTGCGCTTCAGCGGTATGGTGGAATAGGTGGAGCCATCCGTACTTGCCTGGGCCCCGGTCGGGACGGATGAACCGGCAATAAATTCCATTTCGGCCGGGACCGGCAGTGTGCCGAGGAGGCTGCGAGCCGCACCCGTGCCGACGTTATGGTACGTTGCCCGGTATTCTATGATTTCGCCCGGCTTTGCCGAGTCTCCTGACGAAATGCTCTCCGTGCCGGAGGCGCTTTTGCTGACGCGATGGGCACTGAGCTGGACGGTAACATCCGGCTGACCGGCACTAAATGCAGGCTCGACTGAAAGTGTGAGTGCAAGAATGATCATCATGATACGGTACATGGTCGGGACTCTCCTTTTGTTGTTCGGTGAAGTACATGTATGTTCTTGGATAGAAACGCCTTTTTAAAGCAAATACCAGGCCATGTTTAAAAATATAGTAATTTAAGTAATTTAGGTAGTTTGTGCGTCGAGGTCGGGTGTGTTGATCTGATGCTGGTGTCAATATTTGATACAAGAAATTGATAGCTCATCATGCGGCGAGGGGGGCTATTTCACTCCGTGGCGACGAATCCACTCTTTGAATGTGTTGTAGCTGACCCCCATCAGCCGTGCCGCTTCCATTCTCTTGCCGCCGGCAGCGGCCAGGGATTGCCGGATCCCCCACGCAATCAGATGGTCGATATGAGTGGAAGTTGGCATGTCTACGCCGGGAAATCCTTTTTCGGTACTCTGGTCCGCAGGCCGGGTCGATTGCTTTGCAATGATTGTCCGGAGCAGGGTTGGAGAAAGTTCCTCATTGACGTTCATCAGCGCTTCGAGGATTACATGGCGCAGTTCCCGGACATTGCCCGGCCATGAGCTGTCCTGCAGTACGCAGTACACCTCATCCGGAATTACTGGCATTGGAAGCTGGAATTCACCGGTAACGTCAAGCACAAGATCGTGGACCAGGCGCGGCAGATCGTCCCTGCACTCCCGCAGGGGGGGCAGGTCGACCTGGAGTCCTCGCAGTCGGTAATAGAGGTCCTGTCGAAATCTGCCGGCATCAACCTCCTCTTTCAACGGACGGTTACTGGCAGAAATAATACGTACATCCACTGCTTGCGGGTTTGTTTGGCCCAGCGGCACGACGGAACGACTTTCCACTGCCTGCAGCAGGGCGGCCTGTGCCGAAAGGGGAATCGCATCCAGATCGTCCAGGAGCAGTGTGCCCCCGTGAGCCGCCTGAAAAAAACCGATCCGTTTGCGGTCAGCACCGGTAAAAGCGCCCTTTTCGTGCCCGAACAGGGCGCTTTCCACCAGATGTTCAGGTATGCCGGCGAGGTGGGCGGCTATGAACGGCTGGTTTTTTCGCGGTGACAGGCGATGAATGAAAAACGCCAGACGACTTTTGCCGGTACCGGTTTCCCCCTGAATCAGCAGCGATATATCGCAGCGTGCGGCAAGTGACGCGCCTTCAACCACCACTTTCATGGCGTTGCCTGAGCCGAGAAACGCCTCCAGAGAGCGGGTGCGCTCTGCCTTCATGTTCTCAAGTTCACGGCGCTGAATGAGTGGGCTGGAGAGTCTGACAACAGTGTTCAAAAGCTCGTCGACTACCAGCGGCTTCGGCAGATACGCAGAAACTCCCAGTTCGATGGAACGGAGGAGGTAGTCGGTCTCAGTGAAGGCGGTGCAGACAATGATCGGCACTTCGGGAGTGATTTTTCGTAACGCCCGGATCATATGAAGTCCGTCCATGATCGGCATCCGGATGTCGGTTACGACCAGGTCAGGGGCACATTGTTTGAATTTTTCCACTCCCTGACTGCCGTTTTCGGCTTCAATTACCCTTGCGGCAACCAGCTGGAGTGAAAACAGCACCTGAGCCCGCAATGCAGGGTCATCTTCTACGTACAGGATTGTTATGTCCATTGGTGATTCCATACTGATTTACTCCGTTTCCGCAGCAGGAAGGGTGATTCGGAACACTGTCCTGCCTGGTTCGCTTCTATAGGAGAGCGCACCTTCCATGCCGTCCTCCACAATCAGGCGGCTCATATAGAGCCCGATTCCGGTTCCGCCGCTTTTCTCCCGGGTGGTAAAATACGGTTCGAATACCCGGATGCCGATATCCGCTGCAATGCCGCAGCCATTGTCCGTTACCTCAACCTGCGCTCCGTCTGACGACCTGCAGATGTCTACGTAAATGGTGCCGACTTCTTTATGAATGCTGCTTTCGTGCGTAAGTCTTTCCTGAATCGCATCGCGGCCGTTAACCAGCAGATTGAGAATTACCTGGCGAAATTCATTTTGGTAGCCGATGGCAAAGTGCGGCGTGGTGAAACCATCTCCCGTGATGATTTCAATTCCCTGGCCGCGCAGCTGTCCCTCGACAAACGCAAGCGACTCTAAAATTTTGTCGTTGATACAGAAGATCTCTTTCTGCTTGTCAGGGCGAAAAAAAGTCAAAAATTCTTCAATGGTATTGGTCATGTAGCCAACCTGCTTCTGAGCCACTTCGAGTGCCTGGTCAACGTATTCCCGGCTGAGACGATCTCGTTTCCAAGCGGCTGCCATGTTTTGAATAATTACACTGACTGTCGTCAGCGGCTGTCGCCACTGATGGGCTATGGCCCCGATCATTTCGCCCATGGCAGCATGCCGGGCCTGGCGGGCAAGGATTCGCTCCTGGGTAATGCGACTTAACGTTTCCCGTGCCACCTGCTCCTCAAGGTGTGAATTGAGGTTTATTAATTGTTCTTCGGTTCGTTTCTGTTCGGTAATGTCGGTGAATATAGTGGCAAAACCATGGTCCCCCCACGGGGCAACCGAGATAGAAAAATAGCGATTCAGCGGTGCAAAGCGGGCGTCAAAGCGACATGCTTTTTTCTCCAGGACAACTCGCGAATATGTTTCCAGATAGGGTACACTCGCCGTTCCGTATACCTCGCGGGAAAGTCTTCCAATCACATTTTCTCGCTGCAGCCCCAGAATTTTTTCATATTGGTTGTTTATTTCCTCGATACGATAGTCAACCGGTAATCCGGCTTCGTCAAAAAGCATCTGATGCAGCACGACACCTTCAAACATGTTGGCAACCAGCAGCTGATAACGCTGTTCGCTCTCCTGCAGGCGTGCTTCGACGCTGGCCAGAGTCTTTCTGCCGACAGGAATAAATTCCAACAGCCTGAGACGGAAAACGGCAATGCTGTAAAGGAGCCCGGTGACGAGAAATGTTGATGTGACGGTGCTGAAGCCTGCTATCGGAGAAAGGTGAAAAATGTCAACTGTCATCGGTATGATAGTGGCCGCAATCAACAGGGTAAACCTGGTACGTTCTCCCGGAGATGAGCGCAGGCAGCCGGCGGTAAACAAAACGGCCGCTGCAGCACAGGCAGTCAAAACATAGAGGCTGTGAAGGCGGAAGAGTGGCCCGTCCGTAAAACCGAGGAGCAGCAGGCCGTTGACAGGGACGAGATGAAAATCGTGCCGGAAAAGATCAGGCAGTATGCCCGTTATGGAACAGAGCACTGTTGCCATTTCGGGTAGTGCCACCAGCAGCAGGCGTGGCCGGGTTAGGCGGCTGCCGAGTCCGGCAACTTCACATCCCAGTGCTATGACTGCTGGTGTCAGGAGTGCGACAAAGGTGGTCGCCAGGCGAAAGCTGAGGATTTTTAACCAGAGTTCGGTGGATGAGGTGTTGACGGCATAAAAAAACGACCACCCGGAAAGAGAGATCATGATCCCCACAAGCGGCACGGCTGCGGGTAAGGAGCGGCGTCGCCATGCGTAGAGTGCGAGCCCTGCGTTTACAAACGCCGAGAGGAGTGGCAGGATGACATATGGAGTGTAGTACAAGGGCATAGATGACCGGTATGTCCTTTGTATCAGCCGAAAGTCGATGGTCGCTTGTAACAATTTTGCACTATAGCGGGTATTAATTCGATAATCAAAAGATTTAGAACGTATTTATAACTGCGTCTGCCGAATGCCGATGCGTTGCTGGTGCGCTCTGTCATAACAAAAACAGTCGGCCAGGTGATCATTGACCATCCCGGTGGCCTGCATGAATGCGTAGCAGATCGTTGAACCGACGAAACGAAAACCGTGCCGTTTCAACTCTTTGCTCATGGTGTCTGAACGCGGGGTGCTGGCCGGTATTTCACTCATTGACTTCCAGCTGTTGCGAATGGGTACACCGTCCACAAAGCTCCACAGGTAGCTGTCGAGACTCCCGTGGCTGGTCTGTATTTCCAGCACGGCCCGGGCGTTGGTGATGGTAGAGGCCACCTTGAGGCGGTTGCGGACAATGCCGGGATCGGCCAGGAGTCGTGCGACATCGTTGTCATCGTAGCGGGCAACTTTGTTCGGATCGAATCCGGCAAACGCACGTCGGTACCCCTCTCGTTTTCGCAGAATAGTCAACCAGGATAAACCGGCTTGCGCCCCCTCCAGAGTCAGCATTTCAAACAGGCGGGTGTCGTCATGGAGCGGTATTCCCCATTCAGTGTCGTGATAGTCACAATAGAGCGGATCCACACCGCACCAGGGGCAACGGCAGATAGTCTTGATCATCAGCGTCCTCCTTTTTGGTCAAATGGTGCGGCTGTTGTACAAAAGTTCTTGATACTCTGGCAAGAAGGATTACAATGTCCCCTTTTATGGTGTGTTTAGGAGGCCTGTTACGTGAGTATTACGACATATATCTGTGTGTTTGGTGCCGGATTAATAGCCGGTATGGTGATTCTGTTTATCGCTCGAAAGGTTGATACTGCGGAGAGTATTGACCTCATTGAAGTGATACGGAAATGGTTTCGCAGATCTCCCGTGGAAGATGAGGCGCCTGAGGGGATTGGCCAGGAATTGCAGGCTGCCGTCGATCCTCGCGAACAGGATCTGTACGATTCCGCTCAGATGATCAGGAAAATCCTGTTGATTCTGACGACGAATATTCAGCGGACCGACAAGGCGACCGCTGATTCTTCACAGGCACTGGGAGATGTGAAAAACGCCATAACCACCATGGAATTGCCGACGGATTTGAGTGAGGCTCATTCCCTTTTGATGAAAGAGATTGATTGTGTGATTGCGAGTAATGCCACTTTGACGGGTGAACTGGCCAAATCACAGGCGGTCCTGACTGAACAGCAGCACCAGATTGAGGATCTGCGTACGGCGGTGCGGATAGACGGTTTGACCCAGCTTGCGAACCGTGCCTATTTTGATGAAAAGCTGAAAGAAATGGTCGCCTTGCACAAACGCTACGGCGATCCATTTACCCTGATAATGATTGATCTCGACAATTTTAAAACGATAAATGATTCCTACGGGCATCCGGCCGGTGACCGGATTTTGAAAGGGGTTGCCATGAAGATCAAGGCTTCCCTGCGTGGGAGCGATTTTCTTGCCCGTTTTGGCGGTGATGAATACGCGCTTATTCTCATCAAAACAGACGTTAAGGCGGCAACGGAAGTGGCCTGGAAACTGTGCGAGGAGGTGCGGGGGAGTCGCTTCATTCTTGATGATACATCGCTCAACATGACCCTTTCCATAGGTGTCGCCGAGGTCTCGAGGGATGATACTGATGAAACGCTTCTGAAACGGGCCGATGCTGCGCTCTATCGTACTAAAGCCGCCGGGCGAAACGGGGTCTCAATCACGGAAAGCCTGTGATGGCAGGGCGATGCCACGCCTTATTTTTTGACTTCCCGCTCCCGGCTGTGCTATAAATATCCACTTTTTTCTTAAACTGTCAAATATTGTTCGTTTCGGTACGTTATTCCAATTTCAAATCAAAGATGCCATCAAGGCGGCGAGGATTGAGTCAACGAAGGCATACATCAGTATGCTGAGGAGACGAAGACGAGCCAACGAAGGTGGGGCTTTGATATGGAATTGGCATTACTTATTAAATACAACTCCACAAGGAGGAAAAGGATATGTTCAAAGGAAGCATAGTTGCAATAGTAACCCCGTTCAACAACGGCGCGGTTGACGAGCAGAAACTGCGTGAACTGGTGGATTTTCAGATCGACAACGGCACCGACGCTATCGTTGCCTGCGGCACCACCGGCGAGTCGTCCACCCTGGATAATGAAGAGCACCTGAACGTCATCCGGATCGTTTTTGAGCAGGCCAAAGGGCGGGTGCCAGTTATTGCCGGTACCGGTTCCAACTCAACTGCTGAAGCAATTCACCTGACCAAAGAAGCCAAAGAACTGGGCGTGGCCGGCGTGCTGCTGGTTACTCCGTACTACAACAAGCCGACCCAGGAAGGGCTCTATCGCCATTACATGGCTATCGCCGATGCGGTGGAGATTCCGCAGATCCTGTACAACGTACCGGGGCGCACCGGTGTCAACATGTTGCCCGAGACCGTGGCACGTCTGGCTGAACACAAGAACATCGTCGCCATCAAGGAGGCTACCGGCTCCCTGCAGCAGGCGTCCGAAATTATCGCTCTGTGCGGCAGCAAGATTGACGTCTTCTCCGGCGACGACTTCATAACGTTCCCGATGATGGCCTGCGGCGCCGTGGGGATCATCTCGGTACTGGCCAACATCATGCCGAAAGCCGTGGCTGATCTGACCGACGCCTTTTTTGCCGGCGATCTGGCCACAGCCCGCCAGCTGCACCTCGATACCCTCAAGATCGGCAATGCAATGTTCATCGAAAGCAACCCGATCCCGGTCAAGACCGCTCTCGGTCTGATGGGCAAATGCTCCGATGAGGTTCGTCTGCCGCTCTGCGAAATGAGCGCGGGGAATAAGGCGAAGCTTACTGAGATCATGAAAGAGTACAAGCTGATTTAAAACTGACAGGCAATTTACATGGATGAACAGGATAAAAACGGATGACATCAAAAACCTTGATTCTATCCTGTTCATCCTGTCCATCCATGTTAAATAAAGGGGTTTTATATGATTAAAATTGCCGTTTGCGGCGCTGCGGGACGTATGGGACAGCGCATCATTAATTCAATTATCGAGGCCGAGGGGGTTGTGTTCTGCGGTGCTCTTGAACGTCCCGGTCATCCGGCCATCGGTCAGGATGCCTCATTGCTGGCTGGGTGCGGTAAGTCTGACGTCCATATCACCGACAGCCTCAATGCCGTGGTGGCCGCCTGTGATGTACTGATCGATTTCACCTCCCCGAAGGTTTCCCTCAAGAATCTGGAAGTCTGTGCGCTGCACAAGAAGTCCATCGTTATCGGTTCGACCGGATTTACTCCTGAAGAGCGCTCTTTTGCGGTCGAACTTGCCAAAGAGATTCCAGCGGTGTTGGCTCCGAATATGTCGGTCGGTGTCAACGTCTGCTTCAAGGTATTGAAAGATGTCGCCAAGACTCTCGGCGATGATTTTGACGTCGAGATTGTGGAACTGCACCACAACAAGAAAAAAGACTCACCGTCAGGAACTGCCGTGCGCATGGGCGAGGTCGTTGCTGAAGCGCTGGGACGGGATTATAACAAGGTGGCGAACTTCCACCGCGAGGGTATCTGCGGCGAGCGGACGAAAGAAGAGATCGGCATGCAGACTGTGCGCGGCGGCGACATCGTTGGCGAACACACGGTCTACTTCATCGGTCAGGGAGAGCGCATCGAGATCTCACACCGTGCCATGACCCGCGACATGTTCTCACGCGGTTCGGTGCGGGCTGCAAAGTGGGTGGTCGGCAAGGCGCCGGGGCTGTATGACATGCAGGATGTGTTAGGACTTAAATAAAGGATCTATTTCTGCCACAGAGTCACCAAGACACGGAGAAAACCAAAGGCATATTTTTACATGGATGAACAGGATAATCGGGATGAAGACGTAATGTCTTACCTCCCTACAAAGATTTAGTTTTTGAATCTCATCCTGTGCAATCCTGAATATCCATGTAGGATGCCGTGAAGTTGTTTGTTCTCTGATTCTCTGTGATTCTGTGGCAAATACTTTTTGGAGGATTTTCTGTAATGGCAAAAATCAACGACAACTACCTGAAACTGAAAGCCGGTTACCTGTTTCCCGAGATCGGCCGTCGTGTGCGCGAATTCGCTGCCGCCAACCCGGACGCCAAGGTCATCCGCCTGGGTATCGGCGACGTGACCCGGCCGCTGGCGCCGGCTGTACTGAAGGCATTCCACGACGCCGTGGACGATCTGGCCACCACCGACCACTTCGCCGGCTACGGCCCGGAGCAGGGGTATGACTGGCTGATCAATGCCATCATCGAGAAATCCTACAAGCCGCTGGGCGTCAGTCTGAAGACCGAGGAGATGTTCATCTCTGACGGTTCCAAGTGCGACTGCGCCAACATCCTCGATATCTTTGCCCTGGACAACGTGGTTGCCATCGGCGACCCGGTCTATCCGGTCTACAACGACACCAACGTCATGATCGGTCGCACCGGCGAGGCCAACGACAAGGGCTACTACGAGAACATCGTCTACATGCC
>JAYTVV010000141.1:0-32925 GCA_043743795.1 Geobacteraceae bacterium | reverse complement strand
TGGACTAGGCTACATCCGCGGGGTCAAGAATGTGGATCCTGATGAATGGTTCTTCAAAGCCCATTTCTACGAAGACCCGGTCACGCCCGGCTCGCTGGGTGTGGAATCATTCCTCCAGTTGGCCAAGTTTGCCGCCGTAGAGCGCTGGGGCTGGCACGATGGTGACGTCTTTGCTGCCACAGCATTAGAACGGAAGCACCGCTGGCTGTATCGCGGCCAGGTGGTACCGGGTAACAGACTCGTAACAGTGAACGCCTGGATAACCGCAGTCGATGAACACGAACGTATTCTAACGGTGGATGGTTTTCTGTCCGTGGACGGCAAGCTGATTTATCAGATGAATGATTTTACCGTCATTATGGAGTCGAAACGATGAAGTACAGTAAAGTTACCATTGAGGCTCTTGAATATGAACTTGCACCGGTAGTCGTTACCTCCGTTGAGCTGGAGGCACGCCTGGAACCACTGTACCGCTACCTGCGCATTGTACCGGGTCAATTGCAGGCCCTGACCGGAATTCGAGAACGCCGATGGTGGGAACCAGGCTATCCGCTTTCCCACGGCGCCATTGCAGCAGCCAGAAAGGTACTCTCAGCAACCGGCATTTCCGCAGATGAAATCGGTGCCCTGATCTACACCGGAGTCTGCCGGGAGCAGTTCGAACCAGCCACCGCCTGCCGTGTTGCCGCGGGACTCGGCATCAGCGGCAAGGCGGCCGTATTTGACCTTTCCAATGCCTGCCTTGGAGTACTCAATGGCATCCTCGATGTGGCCAACCGGATCGAATTGGGACAGATCAAGGCCGGCCTGGTGGTTTCCTGCGAAAGCGCCCGTGAAATCAATGACATCATGATTGCCCGGATGCTTGAAGAGAGAACCATGCAGCATTTTGCCGCCTCGCTGGCAACACTCACCGGCGGTTCCGGTGCTGTTGCAATCCTTCTGACAGATGGTTCTTTTTCCGGTTCCACCCGGCGCCGCCTGCTCGGCGGCATTACCCAGACGGCGCCGGAACACCACCGGCTCTGCCTCTGGGGTATTATCCCCGATGGCAAAGGCGGCTATGTTCAGTCCATGTCAACTGACGGGGTAAATGTCATGAACTACGGAGTTGAGCTGGGACGAAAAACCTGGGAAGCCTTTCTGCCGCAGGTTGGCTGGCGCACGGAGGATGTTGATCAGGTAATTTGCCATCAGGTCGGCTCCGCCCACCAGAGCGCGATCCTCAAAACACTTGATATTCCACCGGAAAAAGACTTCTCCACCTATGAATATCTGGGCAATATGGGCACTGTTTCCCTGCCGCTGACGGCTGCCATTGCCGATGAACGCGACATCCTGGAAGCGGGTGACAAAGTTGCTTTTCTGGGAATCGGCAGCGGATTAAACTGCTTGATGCTGGGGATGGAATGGTGAGCGAGGCACTGAAAAAAGAATACCCGTTTAACGGGAAGCGCCTTGACCTGAACGGACTTGGCTATCACTATCTGGACGAAGGTACTGGACAACCGGTGGTTATGGTGCACGGCAACCCTTCCTGGTCGTTTTACTACCGCAACCTGGTGCTGGCCCTGCGCGATCGCTACCGTTGCATCGTCCCGGATCATATCGGCTGCGGTCTGTCAGATAAACCGGGCGATGACCGCTATGACTACACCCTTTCCCGTCGGGTTGATGATCTGGAGGCGCTGCTTGAGCATCTGGGTGTTACCGAAAACATCACTCTGGTGGTTCACGACTGGGGCGGCATGATTGGCATGGCCTGTGCGATACGCCACCCTGAACGGATCAAACGCCTGGTAATTCTCAATACGGGCGCCTTTCACCTGCCAAAAAGCAAACCGTTTCCACTGGGGTTACGCATCTGCCGGGATACCGTGCTTGGTACGCTGCTGGTGCGCGGATTCAACGCCTTCAGCGTGGGTGCTTCCCACGTGGGCTGCAAACGCAGCCCGATGAACGCCGGACTGCGCTCCCTGTACCAACTTCCCTACGACTCGTGGCAGAACCGCATCGCCACCCTCCGTTTTGTGCAGGACATTCCATTGTCGCCTGGCGACCGCGGCTATGATCTGATCAGCGCTGTATCCGACGGAATCGGCCAGTTCGACACGCTGCCAATGCTGATCTGCTGGGGTGAGCTGGATTTCGTCTTCGACAGACACTTTCTGACCGAATGGCAACACCGCTTCCCCGCTGCCGAAGTTCACAGCTACCCGGAGTGCGGCCACTATATCCTTGAAGATGCCAAAGAAGAGGTTATTCCGCTGATTTCAGCGTTTCTTGACCGGACGGAACAGGTGTAATGAATTCATCCGACACCATTAATATTTCCCGCCCGTTAACCGAAATGGCACGTCTGCAGCCGGATACTCCTGCTATTATATTCCCTCAGAAAAACCGTACTCTCACCTTCCGGGAACTGGATCAGGAAAGTGATCGCATTGCCCAGGGGCTGATGCGCATAGGCATTATACGGGGAATGAAAACGGCCCTGCTGGTTCCGCCATCCCCTGAACTGTTCGCACTGACCTTTGCCCTTTTCAAGGCCGGAGCCGTACCGGTATTCATCGATCCGGGCATCGGCGCCCGCAACATGAAAGGCTGCCTGGCAGAAGCTGAACCGGAAGCCTTTATCGGCATTCCCAAAGCACACCTCGCCCGCAGACTTTTAGGTTGGGGACGCACAAGTATCCGCATCACGGTTGTTGTCGGTGGCGGATCTTTCTGGGGCGGTGTGCCGTTGACAAAGGTGCGACGTTCGGAGATCGGCACTGCTCCCTTTACCCCCGCAGACACGCGCTGTGATGACCCCGCTGCAATCCTGTTCACCAGCGGAAGCACCGGCCCGCCCAAGGGTGCCATCTACACCCACGGCACCTTTGCTGCTCAGGTTGATGCGCTGCGGGAGCTTTACGATATCCGCCCGGGCGAGATCGACCTGCCCACCTTTCCGCTGTTTGCCCTGTTTGCGCCCGCCTTCGGTATGACCGCTGTTATCCCGCAGATGGATTTCACCCGACCAGGAACTGTTGATCCCCGGCGCATCATCGGCCCGGCAACTGAGTACTCAGCGACTACCATGTTCGGTTCTCCGGCCCTGCTGAACCGGGTTGGTCGCTACGCTGACCGGCACGCAGTCAACATGACGCATATCAAGCGGGTTATCTCCGCCGGTGCGCCGGTTTCAGCTGCTGTACTGAAACGTTTTGCCGCCATGCTTCCGGAAAACGCCGAGATTTTCACCCCGTACGGTGCCACGGAAGCACTGCCGGTCAGTTCTATTGGCAGCCGCGAAGTTTTGGGAGAAACCGGTGCCATGACCGGCGAGGGACATGGTGTTTGTGTCGGCAAACCGGTACACAGCATTAGCGTGGCCATTATTCCAATCACTGACACGCCGGTTGACAGCTGGAATGACAGCCTCAAACTTCCCGCATGGGAAGTGGGTGAGATTACCGTACGCGGACCGCAGGTCAGCAAAGCGTACCTCAACCGACCGGAAGCGACCAGGATGGCAAAAATCCCTGATCCGTCCGGGGGGGGCTGGCATCGTATGGGTGATGTCGGTTATCTGGACAATAACGGCCGGATCTGGTTCTGTGGCCGAAAGGCCCATCGAGTGGTTACTTCGCACGGCACCCTCTTCACCATCCCGGTGGAAGGCATTTTCAACACTCACCCCAACGTTTTCCGCACGGCACTGGTCGGACTTGGCCTCATGGGAAGCCAGCAACCGGTCCTTTGTGTTGAGCTGGAAACCAGGGGCGACATGGCTGAACGTGAGCGGATTCGCACGGAACTGCTTGAGCTTGGAAGTCGCTATCCGCACACAAAGAGCATTCAAAAGATTCTTTTTCACCCGGCTTTCCCGGTTGATATCCGTCATAATGCCAAGATTTTCCGGGAAAAACTGGCCGTCTGGGCACAGGAACAATGCTCATGAGGGCGCTGGTTACCGGAGGAGGCGGATTTCTTGGCAGCGTGATTGTGCGAATGCTGTGTGAACGGGGCGATCACGTGCGCAGTTTTTCCCGCGGGGAACATCCTGCCCTGACGGATATGGGAGTGGAGCAGGTCCGCGGTGATCTTGCTGACCAAGAAGCGGTGCTCAGGGCCGCTCACGGATGTGACATTGTTTTTCATGTAGCGGCAAAGGCCGGTATTTGGGGCAGCTACCACGATTTCTACCGGGCCAACGTCACCGGGACCGAAAATATTATTACCGCCTGCCGGACACTCGGCATCGCTTCGCTTGTATATACCAGCTCCCCCAGCGTGGTTTTCGATGGCCGTGATGTCGAAGGGGGGGATGAATCGCTTCCCTACCCGACCTCCTACGAGGCCCACTATCCCCGAACCAAGGCCCTGGCCGAGCAGAGCGTACTTGACGCAGCTTCCGCTTCACTCGCTACCGTGGCGCTGCGCCCCCATCTGATCTGGGGACCGGGGGACAATCACCTGATACCCCGCATTTTAGCCAAAGGGCGCGCCGGAAAACTGCGGCAGATCGGCACCCGACCCTGCCTTGTCGATACAGTGTATGTAGATAATGCCGCCCGTGCCCATCTGCAGGCCGCAGACCATTTGTTTCCCGGCAGCACGGTATCAGGCAAGGCATATTTTATCAGCAATGGCCAACCGCTTCCCTTGTGGGAAATGATCAACCGTATCCTTGCCGCCGCCGATATAGCGCCAATCACCCGCAGTATTTCACCACGGCTTGCCTACACTATCGGCTGCATCTGCGAAGGTCTGTGGAGACTGTTGCGACTGGCAGGTGAACCGCCCATGACCCGTTTTGTGGCCCACGAATTGGCCAGCTCACATTGGTTCAGCATCGAGGCCGCCCGTCGCGATTTTGGATACCAGCCTGACATTTCCATTGATGATGGCCTGACGCGGTTACGACAATCGTTTCTAACAGCCGGATGAGCAATTTACTTGACAGAGCTTAACCGATAGTGCTAAAGAACTAGCTTCAATTTTGTTACATACTCAACAGAAAGTTTTGGAGGTGTAGTTTGGCTCATCATAAGTCGGCAATCAAGAGGATCAAGCAGAGTGCAAAGAAAACCGCCCGTAATCGTCATGTATCATCGACGCTGAAGACATATATCAAGCGTGTTCGTGAAGCGGTAGCAGCTAAAGACAAAGATGCAGCTGTTGCAGCTCTCAAGCTTGCAATCCCGGTTATTGATTCCACCGCAACGAAGGGTGTAATTCACAACTCTACAGCTTCCCGCAATGTTTCACGTCTGACAAAGCTGGTTAATACTCTCGGCTAGGTTATACTCATGATGTAACAAAGGGGGCTGCGTTCTGCATGCCCCCTTTTTTGCGTGTGATTTTAAACCTGCCACCCGCCGGTACAAATCCCCATTGCCAGTCCGTGTAAAAGTGTATATGACTGTCCGCCCCCTGTTTTTGAAGCGACATCGCAACGATAAAGTTCATCAAAAATGCGCTTCAACTCCCTTCTTGTAAAATTCCGGGCCTGGGCAACAATTTCCCCCAGAAAAAAGGCATTTATTGAGAGCTCTCTGCCAATATCAGCCTGTGCCATTTTATTATCAAGTAATTCTCTCACACGCCATAATTGTCGAAAATGACGAGTCAGAGCGCCGACCATCATTGGCGCTTCCTCACCATTCAAGATCAGTGCATCAAGACTCTTGATGGAATTCGGCACATCACGCAAGCCAAGGAACTTTGCCAATTCAAAAGCAGTAAACGCTTTACTGCTGCTGGCCATGACACGAACATCATCAACCGTTATGCGAAGCTTCGCACCGGCATACGCAATCAGCTTTTCAATTTGTGAACTTAATTCCTGCAAGTTATTGCCAATCAACGCCGATAAAAGTTCAGCAGCGGCTGTTTCAATCGGCTTTCCTTGAGCAGTCGCCTCACTTTGAATAAATCCGGACAGTTTATTATCATAGAAGCGTTTATACTCAACAAGTACGCCATGTTTCTTGAATTCCAGAAAAAACTTTTTACGTTGATCGATTTTAGTGCCGGTCAGCAGCAGACAGGTGCCGGGGGAAGGATTTTTAATATACGGCAGCATCACTTCAAGAGCATCAGCTTTCAGTTGTTCGGCCCGTTTCACCAGGACTGCACGGCGATCTGAAAACATCGGCAGCGTTTGAGCGGAATCAATAATATCAATTCCTTTGGATTCATTTCCAAAATACACATTGAAATTGAAGTCTTTAAGCGACGGATCGATTGCACGTTCAAGAAGCATATGAACGGCCCGTTCAACCAGAAACTGTTCCTCACCGTATAAAAAACAGACGGTTGGCACAATGCCCTTCTTCAGCGATGTTTCAAACTCCTGTGATGTCATAGTTAGTAGGATTCTTCCAAAGCAGAAATAAATTTTTGAGCTATTATACGGGCGGCTGCATCGAGTGCCTGATCTTCTGCATTACGCTGCAAAGTCAGGTTCGTATTGGCAGGATACTGCTTTGCACTTTGAATCTGCCCTTTCCAGAGTGGACCGACAAGATTTTTTTTTGCAATTTCAAGTTCAACATTCAAAGACAGACTTAATTCACGAGCTTGATCAAGGGCACTGTACGAAACAATCCGGCTGGAATAGGAAATAATCCTCGCTTTCATAACAAGATCAGCACTGGTTTCATCGACTGCCGGGCTTATTCCGCGCAGGGCATGGATTTCTTCGTAAAATGCTCTGCGTAGAACAGTTTGTGCCGTTGGACTGATGCTTTCATTTGTAAAGAAAGGTACCCATATCTTCTGGGTGTTTCCAAGTCGCCCGGATGGAGAGCTCGTCAAATGATACCCGCACCCCGCCATAATATTCAGCAACAGCGCAAGAAGTATTATCCGTCCCCAAAACGAAGCTGACATAAACTTTATCCTGCCACAATGTTGACAAGCTTGCCTGGCACACAAATAACCTTGCGGATGGTCTGACCTTCGAGAAACTGTACGATCTTTTCATCCGACAAGGCTCGCGCTTTCAGCTCATCTTCACCGGTACCGGTTGCAACGGTAATCTTGGAACGCAACTTGCCGTTAACCTGAATAACGACCAGAAGCTCTTCGTCAATCACTGCACTCCGGTCATAATCGGGCCAGTCTGTCAATGTCAATTGTGTAGTGTTACCCAGTATCTGCCAGAGTTCCTCAGTAATATGAGGTACAAAAGGAGCCATCAAAAGAATGACACTCTGTAATGCTTCTTTCATGACAGCCGGGAATTGCGGTGTTGAAAGCTCGGCGGGCTGAAGAACATTTAGCAGCTCCATTACTGATGCTATCGCCGTATTAAAATGAAAACTTTCTTCCAGATCTTCGGTTACTTTACGAATTGTTTTATGTACAGCTCTGCGCAAGGTTCGCTCTTCTGCAGACATCAGGTCAAGCTCAAGCGGACCGGCATTTTCAATAAGGGCAAGTCGATCATTGACCAGTTTCCAGATACGGCTCAAAAAGCGGAAAGAACCTTCTACACCTTGATCATTCCAATCCAGGTCTTTTTCAGGGGGGGCGGCAAACAATGAAAACAGGCGAGCGGTATCAGCACCATACCTGGAGATCAAGGCGTCAGGATCAACAACATTCCCTTTCGACTTGCTCATTTTAGCGCCATCTTTAATGACCATCCCCTGTGTCAGAAGATTAATAAATGGTTCATCTGCAGAAATGTGTCCCAAGTCACGCATTACTTTGGTAAAGAATCGTGCATATAATAAGTGCAGCACGGCATGTTCAATACCTCCAATGTACTGATCAACGGACATCCAGTGGTCAACCGCATCACGATCAAGGATATCGTCCTTGTAATCAGGGCAACAATAGCGAAGGAAGTACCACGACGATTGAACAAATGTATCCATTGTATCGGTTTCACGACGGGCAGCCTTACCACATTCGGGGCAGGAACAGTTGACGAAGGAGTCCATCTGAGCCAGTGGACTGCCACCCTCGCCGCTGAACGCTACATCCTTTGGAAGTACAACCGGTAAATCTGCGAGCGGTACCGGTACAACACCGCAGGTGTCACAATAGATAACCGGAATCGGATTGCCCCAGTAGCGCTGGCGCGAAATACCCCAATCACGAAGACGGAAATTAGTGGTCTTGGTGCCATGACCCTCTGCATGCAGGAAGTCGGCAATTGCTTCTTTGGCGTCACCGCTCTGCAGGCCATCAAACCGGCCAGAACGTACCATTATTCCAGCTTCAGTATATGCTTCACTCATACTGGCCGGATCAAGCGTTACATCGGCCGGCTGGATAACGACTTTCAACTCCAAATCATACTTTTTGGCAAATTCAAAGTCGCGTTGATCATGGGTCGGCACGGCCATGACCGCACCAGTTCCGTAATCCATCAGAACAAAGTTTGCCAGAAAAACCGGCATCCGTGACCCGGTCAGAGGATTTATACAGTAGGAACCGGTAAAAACACCTTCTTTTTCAAAATCATCAGCGGTACGTTTGATACGGTCCGTTTTTCTGACTTTATCGATAAACGCAACGATCGCATCCTTTTGGGCCGGTGTGGCAAGTTCAAGGGCACGTGGATGTTCGGGTGCCAGCGACATAAAAGTTGCACCGAAAACCGTATCCTGACGGGTGGTGAAAACCCGGATTGGCTGCGCACTGTTTTCAACCGGAAAATCAATTTCACAGCCGAAGCTCTTGCCGATCCAGTTGCGCTGCATAACAAGAACCCGCTCCGGCCAACCGGTAAGCTTAAATGTATTTTCAAGAAGCTCTTCAGCGTAATCGGTTATACGAAAAAACCACTGATCAAGTTCTTTCTGGTTAACATCGCTGTCACAACGCCAGCAGCCGCCGTCTTCAACCTGCTCATTTGCAAGTACTGTTTCGCATTTGGGGCACCAGTTGACAAATGAGGTTTTTTTGTAGGCCAGTCCCTTGGCAAACATTTCCAGAAACAGTTTCTGTTCCCAGCGGTAATAATCGAGATCACAGGTAGCAAGCTCACGATCCCAATCGTACGAAAAACCCATTTTTTTAATCTGGTTCCGCATATACGCTATATTTTCATGTGTCCAGGTCGCAGGATGGCTCTTATTCTGGATCGCCGCGTTTTCTGCCGGCATGCCAAAAGCATCCCATCCCATCGGATGCATTACATTGAACCCGCGCATTCTTTTAAACCGGCCGATAACATCGCCGATTGAATAATTACGGACGTGCCCCATATGGATACGACCGGATGGATACGGGAACATTTCCAGAAGGTAGTACTTCTGCTTGTTTTTATCGACAGACGCCTTAAACGTTTTATCGTTTTCCCAGACAGCCTGCCATTTCTGCTCTACATCTTTCGGTGAGTACTTCTGCTCCACGGTATCTTCCTTTCGTTCCTTGATTATTTTGATCTCGATTTACTGAATCGGCTGTGGGCGCCAGTCAGATTCTTTCTGGTGGCACCGCTCACAGGACAGGGGATCCTTAACACTGAACGCCATGCTGAATCCGTGACAGCCGCCGCAGAATTTCCCCTGATCCATTTCTCTCATCACCCAGCGTTTATCTGACGTCCCTGACGGTATGACGTTATAATGACAATCGCTGCAGTTATATCCTTTGTCTGTATGTGGTTTATGAATAAATTCAACGTTACCGATATTGGGAGAAAGCTCGTAGCGAATTGAGCGCGGTATCCCGGGATGACACTTGACGCAATTGGATTTTACGCTGAAGGCGGTTTTGTCATCATGGCAGCTGCCGCAAGATTTACCCTGCTCCATCTGGCTCATCGAGTACCGCTTGTTGCCGGCACCCGGGATAAAAATGCCAGGGTGGCAATCCGTGCAGCTGTACGCGGCTATGTGCGGTGTGTGGCTGAACAGTGCACTGCCGGGACGGAAATTGATCTGTTTGACCGTATGACATTTCTGGCAGTCGGATTTTACCCCGAATGCAGTCTTGCCATCGTGACAGGTACCGCATGATCCTCCTTTTTCCATGGCAGCCATAGTGGCCCGCTTGCTCTCTTTACCGGCCTTGAAAATCTGATTGTGACACTCAACACATTTGTACATCCCCGTATGAACCGTATGGCTGAAGGTGGTAGTGCCGGTTTCCTTCACCTTGAAAGTGATATTAACCGTTGACTTGTGGCACTTGTCACAGTCGCCCTTTACATTAAATGCTGTCGAGCCGTCGTGACAGTTGCCGCATGAAGCTCCTTTTTCCATCTGTGCCATGGAAAACCGCTTGTTTTCCGGACCGGCATTGTAAAACTGATTGTGGCAGTCATTACACGAGTACATGGCAAGATGCTTGTCATGGTTAAAGCGGGCGTCATCAGAAAACAGAACTTCCTTGACAGGATGGCATTTGCTGCATGCCTTAACACTAAAGGCCGTTTTGCCGTCGTGACATGTTCCGCATGATTTACCCTTGTCCATTTCGTCCATAGTATAACGTCTGGAGGCCGACCCAGGGGCAACAATCGAGTTATGGCACTGACCGCAGGTTAAGTTGACGCGGTGTTTGGTATGACTGAATCTGACAGTTCCGGCATCCTTGATTTTGAAGACGCGATCCTGAGGGGTAGAGGCATGACATTTATCGCAACTTCCTGTTACAGTAAAAGCCGTTTTTCCGTCATGGCACGCCCCGCATGATTTGCCCTGTTCCATTTGCAGCATCGTATAGCGGATGCTGCGGGTTCCGCCTATAAAAATAGCGCTATGACATTCATCACATTTGAACATTTTCAGATGTTCATTATGACTGAATCGAGCATCAAAAGCCTTAAAACGGATTTCCTTGACGTTTTTGTGGCACTTTTGGCAATCACCCTTGGAGGAAAAAGCCGTTTTTCCGTTGTGGCACGCTCCGCATGACTTCCCTGCATCCATATCAAGCATAGTGTGGCTTACCCGGTTCGGCCCGGGAATGAAAATCTTGTTGTGACAATCAGAGCACGCAAATGACATTTCAAGATGAGCGCTATGGCTGAACACTGAGCCGCCGGCAAGCGGAATTTCTGCTACCTGATGACACTTAACACAATCACCCGTAACGGAAAACGCGGTTTTGCTGTCATGACAACTACCGCAGGAAAGTCCCTGTTTCATTTGAGCCATGGTTACGTGCGGGTTTGTTTTGTCCGCTTTAAAAATTGCATCGTGACAATCCGTACAGCTGTACATACCAAGATGCTTGCTGTGCATGAAGGTTGCCGCTCCAAAGTCAGGAATAGCAATCGCCACGACATCAACAGCGTGACAGCGTGAACAGTTATTCAATTGCGGTGTTTTAGGATTTTCCTTGTTGTGGCAGGCTCCGCACGACTTGCCCTTTTCCATTTCTGCCATCGTAACGGCCGGATTCTTTTTGTGTACTATGTGAAAAATTGCATTATGACAGGCGGCACAATTATTATTCAGATTTTTAAGGTGAACATCATGATTAAAGGGAACACTGCCGATACTCTGTGTTTTTATCATGATTGTCTGCTTTATATCAGCTGAAGCAGCGCCTGGAAGGGCGATGACGATAACAAACAGTAAAAGATGTAGTAACCAGTTCATAAGAAAATTACCCTTTTCCCTTAATAAATATCAAAATCAGGAGAACCCGCCCTGAAGAATAATTTCAGACAGAACGTGATCCAGTGGGACACAACGATCAACAACGCCGGTCGCTACGGCTTCCCGCGGCATTCCATACACAATTGCGGTTTCTTCCGACTCCGCAATCACATGACCACCCTGCTCTTTGATAACCCGCACCCCTTTGCTGCCATCATTGCCCATGCCAGTAAGGATGACAGCCACTACCCGCTTGCGATAAATGCCGGCACATGATTCAAGCATGACATCAACAGAGGGAACATACCTGTCAGTTTCAGAAGGCATACTAATGCGGGCAGTCACCTGACCACCGCACACTTCAAAAGTCATGTTCCTGCCGCCGGGGGCAATCAAGGCTCTGCCGGGAAGGACAAGATCACCATCTTCAGCTTCCTTTATATCGAAAAGCGAGGTTCGATTGAGTCGATCAGCAAAAGCCTTGGTAAATCCGGCCGGCATGTGCTGCGAAACAACAATTGCAAAGGGATATTTCTGCTCAAAAGCAGAGAATATTTTTTGCAAGGCAGGCGGCCCGCCGGTTGAAGTGCCGATAGCCACAAGATCAATGGCATGGTGTATACCAACACCTGCCCTGCCGGATGCAACCCGTTCGGATCCACTGCGCTCCGGAAGAGTAGCTCCAACCGTTGATCGAGCTGTAATACCCGGCTTAAGTGCAAGAACCTGCAGAATTTTTTTATGAAGGTCTTCCTTTATGGAAAGCAGATCAACCGAAGCGCTGCTGGAAGGTTTTGCCACGAAATCAAGTGCGCCAAGTTCAAGTGCCCTAAAGACGTTGTCAGCGCCACTCAAAGCACTGATAACAATAACCGGCAGCGAAAAACGGGTCGTCAGAATACGTAAGAGCGTGAATCCATCCATCTTGGGCATTTCAAGATCAAGAGTCACCAAATCAGGTTTCAGTGCAATGACCTTTTGAATACCCTCTTCGCCGTTTATTGCATACCCCACTACTTCAACAGAATCGAGTCCCTCCAGCATACGGGTTATACTGCGACGGCTAAAAGCTGAATCGTCAACAACAACAATCCTGATCTTTTTCACAGACCACCCCCCACTGTAAAACGATCCGGTTTTTGATAAATCATGTCATTTTTGAAATGTCTAAGGGTAAATGAAGTGGTGATATTCATAAGCGATTCAGAATGCCCCAAAAGGAGAAAACCGCCATCGTACAGAGCTGAATGAAATGATTCAATGACACGTTTTTTAGCGGCCTGATCAAAGTAGATAATAACATTGCGACAAAAGATAAGGTCAACCTTGCCGAGCATAGTCAGACGATTTGTGTCAAAAAGGTTGAGATGACTGATTGTTACCAGTTCCCGGATAGAATCATTCACTTTATAGCCGGCATCCTGCTGGTGAAAAAACTTTCGCAGGTCGCTTTCCTCAGTTGCTCGAAAAGATGATTTGCCATATACGGCACGACGTGCCTGCTGCAATACTTTCTGACTGATATCAGTACCGATGACTTCTATTTTCCATCCCGTTAGTTGGGGTATGGTACTCAGAAGCATTGCTATGGTATACGGCTCTTCTCCGGTAGAACATCCGGCACTCCATATCCGCAGTGAGCGGTTTCCCTGCGCAGTTTTTGTTTTGATCATTTCCGGAATGATCTCGTCTGAAAAAGCTTTTAATTGAAATGACTCACGAAAGAAATATGTTTCATTTGTAGTAAGAACATCCATAATATCCATGAGTTCCTGATCTTTACTCCGATTATACTTTAAGTAATGATAGTAGTCATAAAAAGTGGATAAATTCAGGTCCGTCAAACGGTGAGAAAGTCTCTTTTCCAGAATATATTTTGAGTCATGATCAAAATACATTCCACAATGCGCGTAAATACAATCCCTTAACAGGGTGAATTCATCGTCAGACATACTATGATCGTTTGCAAAAGAGAATGTCATGAACAACCTAAATTATACGTGCCAGAGACATGGCCGCCTGCCGGGCAATGTCATGGTCACTGCTTTGAAGAGCATGTCGGATGATTTCCTCTGATTCAGAACCACCAATTTCTTCGAGAATTTTTAAACTTGTAATCATCAAAAGGCCATCCAGGCTGGTATGGATTTTCTTAATAATGGACAACGCCCTCGTTAAGTCGATCTTGGCAATTGCTTTTAATACGGCCGATTGCACCCAGACGTCCTCATCAATCAGAGCATGCTCCAGAGCATCAAGAGTCGTTGTATCCTGAACATTTCCAAGGGCATCTGCAACAGCAATACGGACATTATGGTCTTCATCAGCAAGTGCCAATACCAGCATAGAACCAGAGGTTTCAATGTGATTGGCGCCGACTGCCGTAACAGCAGCCTTACGGACGTGCGGGTCTTCATCTTTCATTAACAGCAGCAGACTATCCCGTTCTCCCAGCGATGCCAACAAATGTGCTGCAGCTTTGCGATGACGCGACACTTTTGATGAACTAAAGTGGTTAACCTCTGAAAGAATGGCTGAGCGACTAATCATGACAAGCGATTGTAGACTTGTAACAGCCGCCGCATACACATGTATATCGCTATCATCTATCAGTGAAACAAGGTCGGGTATTGATGTAAGCAAACAGAGTTTTCCAACCGCCATCGCAGCAGCCGTACGAACCTGGGCTGATGGATCGTGCAATGCGTGCTGAACAATGGTGTTGAATCCGGAATAATTACACTCAGCAATCAGGATACAGAGGCCGCTCCGTCCGCTTTCATCAAGACTCGGATATCGTGAAATTATTTCATGTAACGCTTCACAGTCAAAGTTTTTCAAAGCTGAAAGTGCAGCATCGCCGGTACGCTCGTCAGTATATGCTTCAATCAGCAGAGGAATGAAACGAGCATCTTTTGTCATAACACTGGTCCACAGCAGAGCTTCCGTTAAGATGACATCCCGTTTGTCAAACAGTTCCAGCAAACCGGTAATAATATCATTTTCCTTAAGTAACTGGAGCGCATCACGGATTTTTGCCTGTGACTCCGCCGGTGACCGGCCGTAGATTTTAAACAGGGCTTTGACAGCAGCGGCACGACTGTTCTTCTGACGGCAGGAAAAACCATCCAGAAGCATCTTGAAAGAGCTTTCATCGGAAATAGTACCCAAACATTCAAACACCGCTTTTCTCAGTATATCCTGGTCTGCCAGCTTTATCAGTGCCTCCGGCACCAGTACCGGCTGTGCCAAAGCCTCCAGAGCTCCCAGAGCACTGAAGCGAAACAGAACTTCGTCGCGCAGCAGAATCACCTGCATGAGGCGTTCTGCTGCTTCTGCATCACCCAGCACACCCAATTGTTCTGCAGCAGCGGACGCAACATTTACTTCGGGGTCATTCAGAGCATGTAAGAGCGCCGGGACAAAAATCCGATTATTGATAGCCCCCATGACATCAATGACAAACTTGCGCACATCGGCATTCTGGTCCTGTACCATTTTTATTAACGGAGCGGCACACATGGAGCCAAGACGAATAACTGCTTCCGCAGCCGAGTTTCTCAAGCCGGCATTTTCTTCGTTGCGGAGAAGATTCAACAGCTGCTCAATAGAATTAAGATTCGGAGTCGAATAAATATATGTTTCTACAGCTTCTTTTCGAACTCGCCAACTTTCATCCCCCATTGCGGTGAATATAATTGCTTGTGCGTCAGAACCAATAAAGTTACGTAATGAATACAAGGCTGATAGACGTATTTCTTCATCTTCTGATTGAAGTGAATGCCGTATATTGTGAAGGTCCATCACTGATTACTCCTGATGTTTATTGCCGCAAAGAAGCGAATCAATATCTAAAATCATAAAAACGCGGTTATTTGACAGACAGACACCCAAAAGAAACTCCATACCCACCCCTGCAGCAACCTGGATTGGGGGTTTAATATCAGCAACCGGCACAGTAATGACTTCCAACACGTCATCGACAATGAGAGCAAGCAATTGCCTGACAAGTGACACAATCAGTAATTTACCGACAGACCCGCCATCCGCAAGCGGCATGGCAAATCGCTTGCGCATATTCATTACCGGTATGACCGCCCCGCGAAGATTAATGACGCCTTCCAGAAAATCTGAAGCACATGGAAGTGGTGAAAGTTTTTGGGGGACAAGAATTTCTCGTATTCTCATGATATCAACGGCAAACAGTCGGTCTTCAAGACTGAAACAGGCGAGCTGAATATGAGTTGCTCCGCTTTCCATGCTACGCTCCGGCTCCGGAAAGAGCCAACAGCCTATTGATTTCATTGATAATCATGGCTGATTTAAAAGGCTTTACGAGATATGAATTAGCACCGCACAAGACCCCCCTATCGTGATCATCCTGTGCTTTTTTTCCGGTTAACATAATAATCGGCACGGCAGCGGTACGAGGGTCTTTCCGTATCCGGCGACACACTTCAAAACCATCAATATCGGGGAGCATAATGTCCAATAAAACGAGGTCAAACTCTTCCACTCCTATTTTATCAATTGCCATTTTACCGGTAAATGCCCCTATTACTTCAAAGCCTTTTACGGTCAGGAGAATTGTCTCAAGCTTGAGAAGGCTTTCTTCATCCTCAACAACCAGGACCCTCTTTTTTTTCAACATACCGTCCCCTTTTTAATACAGATCTATGTCTGCAATATTTTCAAGATTCAAAATTATTATTAATCGTCCGTCAGATCGACCAATTCCGCTGATAAAATCGCGGTCAATTCCATCCAAAACAGTAGGGGCGGCTTCAACGGCGTCTAACTGTACTTGCACCACCTGAATCACTTCATCTACCAGCAGGCCGCTGAACGAATTATTGTTCTTAATAACAATAATTCGCTCTTTACCTGTGGGCTCTTTCCGAGCAAGCCCGAGCCGAACACGCATGTCAATAATCGCGATAATCGTACCTCTCAACGAAAGCACGCCTGAAACAAAAGCCGGAGCACGAGGCACTTCGGTAACCTCTCTCGGCTTAATAATTTCTTTAATATCCATGATATTAATACCATAGATCTCATCAGAAACCCGAAAGCAGAGGAACTCCAGTGGAGATTCAGTCAGTATTTCACTGGTAATGTCATCGGCAACAATTGATTCATCATCACATCCTGCAGCTCTTCTGCCTGCAAGGATCGCTTCAAATGGAGTGCAAGCTGGATTTTCGCGTTCTGGAGGTATGCCTGCGATAAACGGCGCTACGATCGTTAATGGAGCCACCGGCACGGATGATATATCTACCGTATCACTATTCGTAGAGACGGAAACAACCGTGACGGATTCAGGTGTGATAGCAGTCAACTCACGCATAGGTGTTGGAGAATAATAATGTTCTTCTCCAGATTCACCAATTGACTGCAACGATTTTTTTCTTATTTTTGCGAGATCCATTTCCAGTACCACCTACATCATCAATTCATCTTTAATTTCGTTGATTATAGCCGAATCAATCAGGGCGGCATCACATCCATATGCAACCAGCAGAGCATTTGTTGCCATGGAATTAATTTTTCGCGGTACCCCGCCACTCAATTCGTGGATACGTTGAACGGCATCCGGCGTGAATAAACCAGGAGCTCCGCCTGCAGCCTCTAGCCGGAAATCAAGATATTCCATTATTTCATCCAGAGATAAAGGCTTCAGATGATAATGAAGCGAAATCCGCTGTCGCAGAGGTTCGAAGCGGCTTGATGCCATCATCGGACGTAGTTCAGGTTGACCCATTATGACGACGCCAAGCAGGTTGCGATCATCCAACTGAAAGTTTGTCAGAAGCCTGATCTCGTCAAATACCTCTGCATCAGAGATCATCTGGGCTTCATCAATTACCAGAACCGGACATATATCACGCTGATTCAGCGAGTACACAGCGGTGTGGATCTGGTTGATCAGTGTATCCTTGGCATCGGCCGGCTGTTCTACTTCAAGAATCCTGGCAATAGTCCGCAAAAATTCTATCGCATTCAAGCGTGGATTAATAATGTAGCAAAACCGGTAGCGTGGTCCAAGTCGATCCATCAGAGCGCGCGACAGTGTTGTCTTTCCGCAGCCTATTTCTCCTGTTAAAACGGCAAGTTCACGTTCTTCTACCACAAATTCAAGCCGGGCCAATGCCTCTTCATGGCCACGACTTAAAAACAAAAAACGTGGATCGGGAGTTTTACTGAACGGTTTTTCCCTAAAGCCGAAATAACGTTTATACATTGAATCAGCTCCCGGAACGCATCGTTTCATTGACTATTCCACCAACATCCAGAACAAGAATTGTACGCTGGTCTCCAAGGTCCGCCGCTCCGGAAACACCACGGAACCTTTTAAATGAGTCGCCGAGCGGTTTTATCACAATATCCTGCTGACAGACCAGGTCATCAACCACAAGACCAAGACGTTTTTCTGCAACACCGACGACAACGACATAAAATTCCTGCGGAGGTTCGTCACTGCGTCGAATATCAAAATAGTGGTCAAGTCTCAGCAAGGGCAGCGTTGATTCGCGAAGTTGAACGACTTCCTTCCGTTCAACGGTCATAATATCCTTATCAGTCATTAGCAGTGATTCAAGCACTGATGTGATCGGCAGAGCATACGTTTTGCCGCTGCACCGTATAATCAAGGCCTTGATAATGGCGAGCGTAATAGGCAGAGTTATAATGAAGCGACTCCCCTCCCCCTTCCGCGTCTCAATATCCACCATTCCGGAAATAGCCGAGATGTTGTTTTTGACAACATCCATACCAACACCGCGTCCGGAAACATCGCTGACGGTTTCATTGGTGGAAAAACCGGGCAGAAAGATAAAATCGATTGCATCACGATCTGACACCGTACTTACGTCATTCACCAATCCCTTTTGCAACGCCTTTTTTTTAACCTTCTCAACATCTATGCCGCCGCCATCATCTTCAATTTCAATAACAACATGATTTCCTTTTTGAAATGACGAAATCCTGATAGTGCCTTTTTCGTCCTTGCCTTGTGACACCCGAACATCTCGTGACTCGATGCCGTGATCAATGGCATTGCGGATTATATGCATCATTGGATCAGAGATATCTTCGACTATCAATTTGTCCAGCTCAGTATCGGCACCAAAGAATTTGAGTTCAACCCGCTTACCTTGTTCACGGGATATTTTCCGGACAATTCGAGACATTTTCTCGTACAGTTGGCCGATGGGGATCATTCGAATCTCCATAACTCCTTTCTGAAGATCAGAAAGTTTACGCTCAAGCCCCTTTGCTGCCTTGCTCAACTCTATGGCCATGCGCGAATATCCTTCATTACGCATCCTGACCGTAACACCGGCAATAGTTGAATTGGCAAGTACAAGCTCACCGACTATATTCATCAATTCATCAAGTTTACCGATGTCAACGCGAACCGTTCGGCTCATACTTTTGGCGCTGAGTGCAGCATCATCAGGCAACGGCTTTGAAGCCGATACCGAGGATTCAACAGGGGCCGGCACTGTTCCGGATACTGCAAATCCGGATACGTTCGATTCAGCAGAAATTTTTATCAGATTCCCGGCAGAATGTTCCAGTGTTCTGTCGGACCCTCCCGTATCTGTACTGGAACCAAATTGCGTAACGGTGATGCTTTCCCGCTCAATTGCCGTTTTCAACTCGGCGAGAGAGCGGTTTGAACCGAAAAGAATCTCAAAATCGATATTTGTCTCAATATTTACACCAACGCTGGGCAAGGTACTGATAACTTCACCACACCCCTTCAATACGTCCGTAACTTCCGACAATTCAGTATCAAATGTGGCCAGGTCAAAGGATGTGTGTATATTGAAAATCGTTCGCCCTTTCGCCACATTATCTTTAAGGCGGTGTTCTTCATACTCTGTAAGAGCGCCACGTACATGTGCAGGCAGCCCCAGGGTTTCCAGCGACGACACGCCGCTCTGTTTTTCACGTGGGGCAAGACAAGCATTTATTTTGCTGACACATTCCGCAATGTCTTGCGCCATACTGGTATTTTCACCTGAGGCAAGAACCCGCACGAGTGTACTTAACAGTTCATGGGCATCAAAGAGGACCGACATAAGTTGCTGTGTAAGATTCAGTTTACCAAGTCGTAGCCAGTCGAGGAGATTTTCCATGTTATGCGCAAGCTCAGCGACATCACTGAAACTAAACATCCCGGCCAAACCTTTGAGAGAATGGGCTCCACGAAAAATGGAGTTCAGGACGTCGGGGTTCAGTTCGCCGCTCTCTGACATGTCAGAGAGATCGGCAAGTTCAGAGCCAAGCAGTTCGACAATTTCTTCTGCTTCTGCGAGAAAATCCTGAACCGCTTTCGTATGAGTACTATTCTGTTCACTCATGGTATTTTATTCAAATAGAGACGCAGTAATTGCTGGAGAGTTGCGGGAGAAAAGGGTTTAACCACATATTCATCAGCTCCGAGCTGCTTACCCTTTTCAATGTCTTTTGCACTTCCCTCCGTAGAAATAATGAAAACAGGAATATTTTTATAATTAGGGTTGACGCGAAGATAGCTGATTAACTCAAGTCCGTTGATATCAGGCATATTTATATCCGTCATGATAAGGTCAACATGATCTCGCGGCAGGAGACGAAGTGCCTCAAAACCGCTGGATGCTTCAACAATCTGATAGTCACCGAGTTCTTCAACAATGGCAACCAACATAGCACGCATTGTTGCCGAATCATCGGCGATTAAAATGGTCTTGGTACTCACGGGGTACCCCTCTCGTGTAGCTGACGTTCTAGTAGTGACTTCTCCATAGAAATTCCCGCTTGCGCCAGAAAAATTGCCAGCGACTCCACATCACCAATCTGCTGTTGATCCGGAAGATTGTCTCCATAAAGAAATCCGATGACTCGCGACTGGCTGATGAGCGGACCGATAAAAACTTCGGATGGAATGCCACCTCCCAATTGTTCAAAAAGATGGGAATCAACCGGCGTAGGTGTTGGGGTAAACGTCTGTAATTGGCCGGTTTGAAGAGCATTGTCAAACATTGAACCGGATTCGCGGGGAAAATGAATTGATCGAACACGTTCATCGCCGCTGATTGTGCCGCCGGTTATTCCAAATTGTCCGAAGCCTGAAATAACTTCGTCATTAATAGTAAATATAATGGCACGGTTTACAAATTCTGAAGCAAAGCGCAGCACAAGCAACAGTACGCCACCCTGCAAGTCCGGATTATTAAGCTCCTCAAGCATACCGCGTAACAGGGAAAATCCGCCATTTTGCTGATTGGATTCAACAGCACGCGGCATATCATCATCATCTCCCATTTCAATTCTCAGTTCATCACCCAAATTGAATCGGTCGTGCCACTCTTTTCCGGTCGCTGTTTCAGAGGTAAGGCTAATGTCACTGTCAATCTGGGTAAGAAAACTTTCCATAATGGCGGATGTGTTGATTTCAACTCTTCGCGGCTTAATAATGAAGGCGTATCCCAGCTCACGTATCCTTTTTTCAGCTTCTGCATGATGATAGTCCGTCATAATCATCAGCTGCAGATCCTTAAAATTATTGTGGAGGAGCTCAAGCAGCTCAACACCTCCCAGGACACCGGATCCATCCATTTTCGGCATAATCAGATCAATCAGAACGATGGGACGGTCTCCGCCGCGATGCAGCGTATCCACTTTGATCAGAGTATCTTCGCTGCGGGTCATGGCGTGAACAACAAAACCAAGCCGGGTGAGCCCCTCTGCAACAGCCCGGAGTGTAGGGCCGTCATCATCAACAATAACAACCGGCTGTTTAATTACATTCTGGGACACCGCCGGAGCAGATGAGTCGCCTACTAAATCGAAGTCAAAATCATCGGCATCTTCGGACGAATCGCCATCAGCACAATCCATTTCAGACGCATGACGTTTTTCATCAAGAATTCTGGTGCCTTCCATGGCAAGAAACTGAGGATTCAGTCCCTGGTCCAGCATAAATTGTAACGGATCCATCTTCGTGCCATCAACAGACTCAATCGAGCTTTGAACATCAAATTTGAATGTGCCCTCCACCCAGGCAAACAGTGAAAACACCACATTTTCGATCTGTTCCCGCACTACTTCTTCAATTATCTCTTGTGAAACACCGAAGTTTTTGACAAGAATTACTCCCAGACGCTCTCGAAAGCCATTTTCCTGCTGAATGGCAAGTGATTTGCGTAATACAGCCAGATCAATGACCCCTTTTTGAATCAGTACCTCCCCCAGGCTCTGCTGGTAAGTACTTGAGGCAGCACGTACAACCTGCCCTTGACGAAAAAAAACCGAGCCATCCCTTCCCCTGCTGCTAAGGAAAAGGACACCGGTTTTTCTGCTCAGACTGACGATCTGTAAAATCTCGCCAAGCCCAAGTTCTTCGAGGTTACCTACCAGGCTCATTCGTCACAATCCATCATTTAAACGGGGAATAATAACTGGCGAAATATATCGCAACAGTGAGCTCAAGTAAAGCCTTTATAGGGTAGATTTACTTTGTGGGACGATCAGTTGCCGGCTTGCGGGAAGTGTCGGTTTTATCTCTTCCCCGGAACATCAACCGCAAAGGAACACCGTCAAAACCAAACGCTTCACGGAATTTATTGATGAGATAGCGTTCGTAAGAATAATGAATGTTATCAGGTTGGTTGGTAAAGATGACAAAGGCCGGTGGCCGGGTTGCTACCTGGGTTGCAAAGTAAAACTTAACTCTTCGGCCATGAGAAAGGGGAGCATGGTGGGATTCAATGGCGTCGGTGAACACATGGACAAGCTCGGATGTCGTGACGCGACGGCAATACTGGGCCATAACTTCATCAACAGTGGCGATAATCTTGCCGGAACGCTGACCGGTCTTGGCAGAGACACAGACAATCGGAGCATACGCCAGATATTTGAACCCATCCCTGATTTTAGCAATATAAATTCCGAGAGTGGCATTGTCCTTTTCAAGCAGATCCCACTTATTGATGACAAATACGCACCCTTTACCGGCTTCATGAATATATCCGGCAATGCGTTCATCCTGTTCAGTGACACCTTCTTCGGCGTTGATGACCATCAGTACCACATCGGCACGTTCGATACTGCGCAAGGCATCACAGACACTATATTTTTCAAGCTTTTCGGTTGTTTTTCCCTTGCGGCGGATCCCCGCCGTATCAATCAGGACATACGGTTTTTTATTGCAGGTGAAAGGAGTATCGACCGAATCGCGAGTGGTACCCGCGGTTGGATTAGCAACGACTCGCTCAAAACCGAGCAGACGGTTGACCAGTGATGATTTACCGACATTAGGTCGTCCCACCACGGCGATACGAGTGATATTTTCTTCCGGGTCAATAACATCTGCCGGCGGAAATACCGCCATGATGTTTTCAACCAGATCGATAACTCCGCGGTTGTGTTCCGCTGAAATAGTGTACAACTCCCCGATTCCAAGTGAGTAAAATTCGGCTGATTCATTCTCCAGCTTTTCGCCGTCAACCTTGTTTACTACAAAAAACACCGGTTTCTTGACACGCCGCAGCATTTCGGCAACCTCAACATCCGCAGGAGTCAGGCCGCTTCTGGCATCCATCATAAAAATGATAACATCGGCTTCTTCAATTGCCAGCCGCGATTGTTCGCGCATCTGCTGCAGCAGGCGATTTTCCGTTACCGGTTCAAATCCGCCGGTATCGATAAGAATAAACGGTTTTTCAAATCGGGTAATATTAGCATAGTTACGATCACGCGTAACGCCGGGGGTATCATCGACGATAGCACGACGATGCCCCAGCAGACGGTTAAAGAGGGTTGATTTACCAACATTTGGACGACCGACAATGGCTACTAAAGGTTTCATTCGTATCCCAGTTCTCTCAATTTAGACGGCCGCTCGCTCCAGTTTTCAACAACTTTTACAAACAACTCCAGATATATTTTGGTATCAAGCAGACGCTCAATATCCTGACGGGCCTGACTGCCGATTTTTTTCAGCATTTCGCCCTTTGAACCGATAATGATTCCCTTCTGAGTGGCCCGTTCCAGCATGATTGCAGCCGAGATGGCGATCACGCCATTCTCCCGTTCGATAAAACTTTCCACCACCACTGCCGTTGAATACGGCACCTCGTCCCTCGTCAGGCGGAAAACTTTCTCTCGTATCATCTCTGCCACAATAAATTTTTCCGGCATATCAGTCAGAATATCATCCGGGAACATCGCAGGACCTTCCGGAAGATAGCCGCTGACGACCGAAACCAGGTGTTCAACACCATCATTTCGACCGGCAGAAATCGGCACTATTTCTCTGAACGGATACAGCGCAGCCCAGTCGGAAATTTTCTTCAGTATCTGATTTTTGTCAGAGAGCAGATCAATTTTGTTGATAACCAACACTACCGGCATTTTCACCTTGCCAAGGACATCCTCAATAAAAGCGGGATCGGCAGACGTAGTCGCCTCGACCACGAGCATCAGAAGATCAACTCCGCTGATCGCCGAACGTGCCACATCCACCATGCTCCGGTTCAGACGGGAGTGCCCGCTATGGATACCGGGGGTATCGATAAAGACGATCTGGCCGTTAGGTATATTGTGAATACCCTGAATCCGGTTACGGGTAGTTTGAGGCTTGTCCGACGTTATGACAATTTTTTCGCCGATTATACTGTTGAGAAGAGTTGATTTTCCGACGTTCGGACGTCCTATAATAGAGACAAAACCAGCTGTAGATTTTACATTTTTCATATAGTTATATTCCACTCTTTCATATTTTACTTCTTAACTATCCATGCATCCCGTAATGTAACTATCCGGTTAAACACAAGCGTATCAGGAACTGAATCGTTCGGATCCTGCCGGAAATACCCCATACGCTCGAATTGATAGCGGACTTCAATATCTGCCCCGGCCAGAGATGCTTCGAGCTTGCAGTCGGACAAAGTTTCTACTGAGCCTGCGTTCAAAAACTGTTTGTAATCCGCCCCGCCCCGGTCAGGGTTCGGGTCGCTAAAGAGACGATCAAACAAACGTACTTCAGCATTTACAGCAGAAGCAGCCGATACCCAGTGAATAACGCCTTTGACCTTTCGACCGTCGGCGGTGTGAATACCTTCGCGCGATGCAGGATCATACTCGGCATGAAGTTCCAGAACAGCCCCCTGTTCATCCCTGACGACATTTGTACAGGTGACAATATAGCTACTACGCAACTTAACCTCACCACCAACAGTCAGGCGATGGAACCCTTTGCTCGGCACCTCCATAAAATCATCAGCATCAATCCAGATTTCACGGGTAAAAAGAATATCGCGGCTTCCCATCTCCGGTTTTTGCGGATGGTTGGCAGCCTGCAATACTTCGGTTCGGTCGGCAGGATAATTGTCAATCACCAGTTTGATCGGACGTAATACCGCCATTGCTCGCGGCGCGGACTCATTCAGTTCGGTGCGAATACACTCTTCCAAAATGGATACATCGATCCATGAGTCGCTTCGTCCGACACCAATCGACTCGCAAAAGGCCCGTACTGCCGCCGCAGTATAACCACGCCGCCGGATTCCCGCCAGAGTCGGCATACGGGGGTCATCCCATCCACTGACAATGCCAAGCTGAACTAACTCCTGAAGTTTTCGCTTACTCATCACCGTGTAGGTCAAATTCAGCCGGGCAAATTCATACTGGCGCGGCCTGGCCGGCACCGGCAGGTTATCGAGGAACCATTCGTAGAGCGGCTTGTGAGATTCAAACTCCAGAGTGCAGATCGAATGCGTAATGCCCTCAATAGCGTCGGTCTGGCCATGAGCGAAGTCATACATCGGGTAAATCTTCCAGGCATCGCCGACATGGGGATGCGGTGTATGGAGGATACGGTAGAGGACGGGATCGCGCAGACTCATATTTGGCGAAGCCATATCTATTTTGGCACGGAGCACACGGGTACCGTCAGGAAACTCGCCGTCACGCATACGACTGAACAAGCCCAGATTTTCGTCCACCGAACGCGTACGATACGGGCTTTCTTTTCCGGGCTCAGTTAATGTGCCACGATAGGCGCGAATTTCCTCACCGCTCAAATCTTCGACGTATGCTTTTCCCTGCTCAATGAGAAAGACGGCCCACTGATACAGCTGTTCAAAGTTGTCCGAGGCATAATAAAGATGCTCCCCCCATTCAAAACCGAGCCAACTGACACTTTCCTTGATGGAATCGATGTATTCCATCTCTTCCTTTGCCGGATTGGTATCATCAAACCGAAGGTGGCACCGACCACCAAAATCACGTGCCAGACCAAAATTAATGCAGATCGATTTGGCATGGCCAATATGAAGGTACCCATTCGGTTCAGGTGGAAAACGCGTTACAACACCGTTATGCTTGCCACTTTTCAAATCATCGTCAATTATGGTTTTTAAAAAATTATTAGATGTGGGTGCTGCTTGCTCACAACTGGTCATGTTGCCCTCTTGAATAGTTGTTTCAGAGCTCGCCCAAAAACGAATTCGGGTACGCTTTGATAATTTTGATATCGACGAAACTGCCGATCAGGGAACTGTCACCGGTGAAGTTAACGATACGACCGATATCTGCCTTGCCTGATACCTGCCCGGGAAGTTTGCCTTCTCCTTCAACAAGAACAGTCATCACACTGCCGACGTAGGGTTGGCTGATCTCGCCGGTAATGCGGCGCTGAAGCTCCATCAAGCGATCAAGCCGCGCCATTTTCACCGTACGCGGCAGATCGTCGTTCAAATCAGCCGCTTTGGTACCCGGCCGTGGTGAATATACAAATGAAAACAGATCGATATAGCGCACCTCTTCCATCAACGAGAGCGTTTGTTCAAAATCCGCATCAGTTTCACCAGGAAAACCGACAATGATATCACCAGTGAAAACTATATCCGGGCGAATTGACCGCAACTTGCGGACTTTATCAAGATAAGAGTCACGGGTATACCCACGCCCCATCAACGTGAGAACCGCGTCACTGCCGGATTGGGCCGGAAGATGAATCTGACCGCTGAGCTTGGAAATATCTCCAAAGCAGGCAATCAGCTCATTCGACATATCCTTAGGATGCGAGGTAGTAAAGCGAATGCGGTCGATTCCGGCTACAGTGGCAACCTGACGAATTAATTCAGCAAAAGTAGGTTCGTTTTCGGATTTAAGACCATATGAATTAACATTCTGGCCGAGCAGAATAACTTCTCTGACCCCTTCATCCGCAAGCTGCCTGACTTCTGTCACGATATCTGCAGAGCGGCGACTGATCTCGCGGCCACGTACAAAAGGAACGATACAATATGAACAAAAATTGTCACACCCCTGCATGACCGTCACAAACCGGGAAAGTCGCGATTCACCCTTGATTGAGGGAAACAAGTCCAGGCGCTGGTCATTATCAATAAAGGATGTTTCGGAGCGGCGCTCGCCACGTTCGGCACCACGAACCATCTCCGGAAGCAGATGCAGATTATGAGTGCCAATCACCAGATCCAGATAAGGGAGTTTGCGGAGAAGTTCATCACCTTCCTGCTGCGCAACACAACCGCCGACCGCAATAATCTGTTTTTTGCCGTCTCGCTTGTAAATGCGCAGATTTGCCAGCCGTCTATACACTTTTTCTTCTGCCCCGCCGCGCACACTGCAGGTATTGAGCAGGATCATATCGGCAGAGGCAGGATCGTTTGTTGGTGCATAGCCAAGGTCAGCAAGCATGGTGACGATACGCTCGGAATCGTTCACATTCATCTGACAGCCAAAAGTTTCTATGTAAATGAGTTTATCAAGCATAGGTGATCGGTCTTTATACGCGACAAGCGCATTTAAAGTCAATTTAATTGCCTTTGCAGGACGACGGCACATATTTCAGCACCTTGACAAATCATACGTCTGAAAAGTATGGTCAGGATTCGGAGCACATCCTGATATTGAAACGAGAGACCGTAATGATTATCGATTGGAATGACATCGACACTGTTCTTCTGGATATGGATGGCACAATCCTCGACCGCCATTTTGATGACCACTTCTGGTTGGAGCATGTGCCACAGCGATGGAGTCAGCACAACCATACAACCCTTGAATACGCCAAGGAACACCTCTACAGTCTGTTCCGCAGCCAGGAAAACACCCTTAACTGGACCGACCTTGATTATTGGTCGGATCGCCTCAAACTCGACATTCCTGTTCTTAAGCTGGAAATTGAAAATTTGATTGCTGTTCATCCATTCGTGATTGAATTTTTATTATTCCTGAAGCATACCGGCAAGACGGTCTGGCTGGTAACCAATGCCCACTCGAAAACGCTCGATCTGAAGATGAAGAATACCCGCATCGGTCCGTATTTTGACGGTATTATTTCCGCCCATCAGGTTGGTCTACCTAAGGAAGATGCCCGTTTCTGGGGGGAATTGCAGAATTTTATCAGCTATGAACCGGAGCGGACCATGCTGGGTGAAGATAGTGAAACCAATCTGACAACAGCTAAAAACTTTTTAATTCGCTATCTCATCTACATCAGTCGCTACAGTTCAAAGATCGAACCGCGTCAGTCGGATCATTTTCCAACAATTGACTACTTTAACAGGCTGATTCCCCAAAAAGGCAGCAGTTGCATCGTGCTATAACGATTATTGTGCCGGCAACTTGATTCATTCTTCCCGTGTGATATCCCGGTTTTATTTGATCTGTAAGAACGTGCGGCAATTGTTTGGTATTGGATTTTAGCGGTTTGTTTGGTATGCTGAAATAAATTCTACTTAGGAGGTACTATTCATGTTTCGCAAGTTAACCATCGTCCTTTGTCTCATTTCCTTTGTCCCTGCGGCGGTAAATGCTCAAGTATTTACAACTGCATCAGCGACACCGGTAGCGGTTGCCTCAACAGTTGAAAATGCTGCGCCGACCGGGCAGCAACTCAATCTGCTGCTTGCTGCCGAAAAGTCTGCCACCGTTCTTGTTGCTGCAGCGGGAACATCCGAGAATGCAGCAACAAAAGCTGCTCCCGAGCAGAAAAAGGAATCACACAGCTCTTTCAATTTGAGCAATTTTGCAGATGTACATCTGGCAGAGGGCCGGTGGATCTGGTGGGTAGGCGCTGCGGTTGTACTGGTAGGAATCCATGCCTTTGCAGCGAATTAAAATTTTTTATTTCGTGTAGAGAAACATATCTACAAAACAGGGAAGCCTGCTGACTGCAGTCTTCCCTGTTTTGTAGTTTGATTTACATTCTGCTCAACAATGTTCTGAACTTTTCCAACTTTGAGGCACCTTCCTCAATCAGCCGTATTAAGTCCTTTCGTGCCCCACCTGCCACGTCCTTACCCTTTTCCAGCAGATCATCGGTTTTTTCACCAATGGTATCGACCAGACTTGACACATTTGCAGCAAGATCATCCACCACTTCGTCAGCCCGGTTTCGAGCTTTTTTTGAGTAGCGAAGAATATCTTTCCGTGTCCTGGTTCCCGACTGAGGTGCAAAGAGCAGAGCCAAGCCTGCCCCGATAACTCCACCTGCAAATACCAGCAACGCCGCAGCAGCAATTTTTTTATCCCTATCCATCATAAAAAGACCTCCTTTTGAATGTGATGCCCTAATAATAACGCATTTTGCGAATATGACAAGCCCATTACCTCTGTATCTTTTCTCATAATAATGTTACAGAGTTAGTGTGGTATTATCCCTATAATAACAAGGATGTTAAAATGAAAAATACTACCTATGATGTACTAATTATCGGCGGCGGGCCGGCAGGCCTGTCAACCGCATATCTGTGTCACAAACATGGTCTCTCCTACCTGGTACTTGAATCCGGAAAAGCTATATTTCAGGGCATTGCAAACACCTACCCCGAAGGAAAACTCGTGTATGCATCAAAGCCCAAAGATGCTCCGGAACCATTCATGGTTGATGAATTGCGCCCACCTGACAAGCCGGTGACGGTGGAAAGCTACCTGCAGTACGTTCAACACTTTGTACAGCATGAAAACCTCCTGGTTCAAACAGAAGTAGATTTTGAGGACATCAAAGACGAGCGCGACGGGCTGACCGTAGTTACATCCAAAGGTAATTTTAAAGGAAGAAAAGTTGTGCTTTCATTCGGCAGCAATATTCCGCGTGAACTCTCCGTGTATGGTGATGCAAAGATGGTTGCCAAAAACGTTGATGATGCCGGTAAATATGTCGGAATAAAGACATTAGTGATCGGTGGCGGCAATACGGCCGCAGATGTGATCATCAATATCCTTAAAGCCAAGCGAGAAGCCGAAGACACTCACCCGGTCTATTGGGCACATATAGCCGAGACATTTGATGTCAATAAGGAAACAGCTCAACGACTGGGAGAAGAGATTCTGCTGGGTGGAAATATCAGGTTGTTACCGGGAGCAACGCCGCGTATCGGTGAAGTCGATGATGAAGGAGTGGACCGCCTGGTCATCCGGATCAATGAATTCAAGCAGCCTGACGGCATTGATCTCTACCACGCCCTCAGTTTCCCGATGCATAATGTCATCGCCTGTATCGGCTCGCAAGGACCGGTTCCGATTTTTGACAAACTGAACATTCAAAGCATTGCCTGTACTTCCGGTGTCTGCAAAATTGCCAAAGAGGGCGAACGGCTGGTACTGCTTTCTTCTGATTTCGAATCCACACGGAAAGGCGTATATGTAATTGGCGGCGCAATTTCCCCTTCGTACATGAAGATCAGCGAAGGCTCAATTGCAGAGGAAAAGCATCCGAATCTTATCTACACTGCCATCAATGATGCGTATTATGTAGTCGAGGCTATTCGAGCTAAACTGGCAAAGTAGGAGCCGGACCAATCAACAGGATCAATACTATCGTATTTAACCATTGATATACTTTTAGTCTTCTGATACTTTATTCCAAAAATTGAATTCAGATTTCCAAGGAGCTATCAATGACAAATTTGTTGAAATCCATTTCTGTCTTGCTTGCAATTGCCGCAGTAGCAGTCACTCTGAGCGGATGTGGTGAAAAGAATGAGACGAACGTACCATCTGTAAAACTGGCGGCATCAGCGTCCGTCTCACAAACTGACGTCAGCGCTCACACGCACACCGTCAGCATCCCGTTCAGCAGTATTTTTTCAACACCTACCGCTGACATCCAGATCAGAAGTGAAACTACGAACGGTCACTCACATGTAATTGCTCTTTCACCGCAACAAGTACTTGATCTCAGTAATGGAATGATACTGAATCTCACATCATCGTCACCGGACACAGGAACAGACCACAAGCATACCTGGAGCATCCAGGGCGGCAGCGTGCTTTATGAGAAAAACTGTTATAACTGTCATACCAATGACAAACGTGGCCATAATCCAATGAATGTGTCGTTAAATACCAGCCAGACCAGCGCCCTGAAAAATCCGTCAGCTGCAACGGTATCTACATCTCCCGCAGCGGTTCCTGACTCTGCATTTAGTTCATCAACTACTGTTTCGCTTGATGGACCGACATTGTATGCAGCCAATTGTTCCTCGTGTCACGGACCGCTTGCTACAAGCAGCAAGTTTAACCGGACCGCTGCTCAAATCAAGCTGGCAATGGGAACCATGGGACTATCCGATGCCCAGCTTCAGGCCATTGCAACAGCTTTAATCAAATAACCCGGCACGTAAACATATGACAACTTAAGAGCAGAGAGTTGCCGAACAGGCGAACCTCTGCTTTTTTTATTCAGCTCACCTTGATTTTCGTGTACTCTGCCACTACATTCCAGGGACAATGCTGTTCAATTCGAGATTGCAGTCATAATTTACAAGGAGTCACATTCGATGAAGAAACACGCTCTTAAGGTTTTTACATTGCTGGCTGCTACGTTGTTTCTTTCAGCAACAATCATGGAGTTTGAAGCACATGCCAGAGCAGGCAGTGGGAGCAGTTCCATGGGAAGCCGCGGTTCACGCAGTTACTCCCGCCCTGCCAGTCCTGCTCCGCAGCCGGCGCCATCCAGGCCACAGCAGGTCGCGCCTGCACCTCCTGTCCAACAACCTGCATCCGGCGGTTTTTTGAGAAGCATGGCTGGCGGCATAGCCGGCGGCCTGCTTGGCGGCATGCTGTTTAGAAGCCTTGGTTTTAGCGGTATGGGCGGTGGTATGGGCGGTGGCGGCGGCATCGGTATGTTTGAAATTCTGTTGCTTGCCGGTATAGGGTATCTCATCTACCGTTTTATCAAAAAGAAAAGAGAAGAGAATATAACTGATTCCTATACATCAGCACCGTACCAAGGTGGAACAGTAACGCCGATTTCACAGGGATATCAAAGCGCACCTCCAGCTGTAGAGGATGTCGAAACCGGTCTGGCTCATATCCGCCAGTTTGACTCTTACTTTGATGAGAACCGTTACAACGACCTGGTTATGGATAACTTTTTCAAAATTCAGGGAGCCTGGATGAATCGCGACCTGTCTCCGGTTCAAAATCTATTGACAGACGAAATGCGGCGTGTTTTTCAGGCTGACCTTGATAAGTTAATCAGGGACAAACAAATTAACCGGCTCGAGAACATTGCCGTCCGTAACGTTGAAATTGTCGAGGCCTGGCAGGAATCCGGTCAGGATTACATTAATACCCTGATCTATGCGAACCTGCTTGACTACACGACTGATGAAACGGGGTCTGTACTATCCGGCAGCAAGAGCGACCCGGTCAAGTTCGAGGAGTATTGGACGTTTACCCGTCCTGTCGGCAACAATCCCTGGAAACTGTCCGCGATTGATCAGAAATAGATTCAACGCATAAATTACTCCACCGACTCCACATTATGAGGAATCGGTGGAGTATGTTTATCTACTCTCCATAATTACATCACCGCAACGACATCATGCCCCCCCTCAATCAGTTAATAAATTGGTAGTTCAAATTTCAGAGTAACATCACTATATGCTGCCAAAGAGAGTATTCCATGTCCCATACAGCCTTCTCCTCACTTCATTTAAAGACCCCGATGCTCAAGAACCTTGTGTCACTTGGCTATGACGAGATGACGCCCATCCAAGCCCACGCACTGCCACTGATTCTCGCCGGTAAAGATGTGATCGCCAAGGCCAAGACCGGCAGCGGCAAGACCGCCGCCTTCGGTATCGGCCTGCTGACGCAGCTGGAGGTTGCCGCTCCGTCCGTGCAGGCGCTGGTGCTCTGCCCCACACGCGAACTGGCCGATCAGGTCGCCAAGGAACTGCGTCGTCTGGCCCGCGCCGAAGACAACATCAAGATCCTGACCTTGTGCGGCGGCGTGTCCTTCGGCCCACAGATCGGCTCGCTGGAACACGGCGCGCACATCATCGTCGGTACTCCGGGACGCATTCAGCAGCACCTGCGCAAGGGCTCGCTGGTTCTC
>JAYTVV010000140.1:0-5338 GCA_043743795.1 Geobacteraceae bacterium | reverse complement strand
CAAATCTTGGTTGTCCCGATGTCGAGGCCGACGATCAAATTATCCCGTTTTGTTGCTGACATACCACTCCCCCATGCAGAATATATAAGTGTAAGAACTAGCTTTTTTTGACAATTATTTTGTCGTTGTAATCGAGATCGATATAATGAATCGACGGTAACTGCACCATCAGATCCCGGTAGATACGGGCAAATCGCTCAACTTTTGCGGTAAAGTCTCCCGAGCCGACTTTGACCGGAAGCGAACCAGCCGCAGTGAACAGCGTAAAGCCGTACCCTTTATCGTAATGAATCTCTGATACATCCGCAAGGATAAATGCACCCTTTTCACGTAATATCTTCAGAAGTTCACACGTGGCTTCAAGCGCCTCTTTTGTCCCTTTCGGATCACTGCTCAGTTCTTCCTCGTTGAAACCGGTTACAACAGGAAAATCAAGTTTGTCACCCTGGTTGAGCACTTTGAAGACGTTCCCTTTTTTGTCAAGATAGTAGATGAACCCCATATTGACGATCGCTATAGGCTCGCGCTCGGCGATAGCAATTGAAACGGCATCCGGAAAATAGCGATTAATATGTACCGTTTCCACCCAGGGATTTTGCAGCAGCGATTCACCCATACGTTTCAGATTCATGCGGAGCAGATCTTTACCCGGCTCTATGCCGGCCAATCCAAGGACTTCGTCCCGGGTCAGGTGTTTGGTGTTTGAGACTTCAATTGATTTGAGAGAAAAAAGAGTTACCGTGGCAACCGCTTGATAACTGCCGTACAGGGCAGCGCCGGCCAGCGACAGTACAACGAGGCCGGTGGTTATTAACTTCAGCGGGCGCAGGTATTTCTTGAGATCAAGCGGTTTGCGCTGAATCTTTACTTTGTTGGGCGCCACTTTCCTGCGCTGATTTGATGAATTCGCGTAATCCCGCACTCGTTAGTTTACCTTTATTGAGAGAGCCGCTGATTCAATAATACGTGAAACAAGCGCTTCAAACGACAACCCTGCGCCTTTTGCCGCAATTTCAGGCAGAAGCGAAAGGGCGGTCATCCCCGGAAGCGTATTGACTTCCAGCACATAGCAATCGTTAGAAGATGTCACCAGCAGATCAACGCGGCTGTACCCTTTACAACCCAGGGAACGGTGGGCAGCCAACCCGACCTGCTGCGCTTTTTCGTACAGTGACGGCTCCAACCGTGCCGGGAAAATATGTTCTGCCATGCCGTCGGTATATTTTGCTTCAAAGTCATAAAATTCATTTTTCGGGACAATTTCGATTGCACCAACCGGCTTATCGTCCAAGATACCGACCTGCACTTCCTGTCCTTTAATATATTGTTCAATCAGGATTTCGTCATCATGATGAAACGCCAGCTCCAGCGCCTCTTTCAGCTGACTTTCCTCTTTGACGATGGTAATGCCGACCGAAGAGCCTTCCTGTACCGGTTTGACAACAAACGGGAGGCCGAAAGGCAGCTCCGTCAGCTTCACCTGCTCAGTGCGGCGGTAACAACGAAATGGTGCCGTCAGAATGCCGCTGGCGGCAAAAGTCTGCTTGCTGTACAGCTTGTGCATGGCCAGAGCACTGGCAAGCACTCCCGAACCTGTATAGGGGATGTGCAGCAGTTCCAGCAATCCCTGCACGCAGCCATCTTCACCATAGCGCCCATGCAGCGCAATAAACGCCGCATCAATGTTCTCCCGCATCAGAACATCTGCCAAATCACGTCCAACGTCGATCGCAACCGCAGTATACCCCTGAGCAACAAGCGCCTGATGAACGGCACCACCGCTCTTCAGCGACACCTCACGTTCGGCCGAAAGCCCGCCAAACAGTACACCGATTTTTTTCGATTTCATCATACACACAGTCCTTCTGGCTCATACCCACCCGGAGACAGAGGTTAAAGTTCACCCACTATACGCACTTCTTCCTCAAGTGTCACGCAAGATATTGCAAAGACAGCATTTTTTACAATCGCCGCAAGATCGAAAAAATCCTGTGCAGACGCACCGCCGGTGTTAATCAGAAAGTTACTGTGTACCTCGGAAACTTGTGCGCCGCCGATTTTTTTGCCGCGCATTCCGGCTCCATCAATTAAACGCCAGGCGGCCTGCCCCTGTGGGTTTTTAAAAAACGAGCCCGCACTCGGGTGACCAACATTATGTTTTGTACGCCGCAATTCAAGATCCTTGCGGATTTCCTCTTCGGTATGGTGTGGTTCACGCTCTTCCAGATTGAACGTGGCCGCCAGAATGATGTCAGCGTCATTCAGCGCAAGATGCCGGTAACCATAGTCAAGCTCATCAATCCGGAAATCGTGAATGTTCCCGTTGCGAAGCAGTGTAAGGTGATCAGTCCGCTCGAGAATTCCCTCACCGTATGCACCGGCGTTCATCTTTATTGCCCCGCCGACTGTGCCGGGGATACCGGATATAAACCCGATGCCTCCCAATCCCCGTGTCTGGGCAAAACGCACAACCGCAAGATTTTCAGCACCGGCTTCTGCTTTTATCAATCCCTTTCCAGGGGAGGTTATTCGGTTGAAACGCTCCAAAGAGATAACCGCCCCACGAATCCCTTTGTCCCGCACCAATACGTTGTAGCCTTTACCAATCGACATCCAGGGGATATTCTGTTCACCTAACCATGACAATAACATGCGGAGATCATCGGCATCTTCCGGAATCGCATACAAGTCGGCCGGTCCGCCGACCTTGAGAGAGGTATGAAGCCGCATAGGCTCATTGCGCAGCAGCTGACCTCGTATGTCATGTACAGACGGTTTCAGTTTTTATCTCCAAGTATACGGACAAAGGCCTCACCCTGTTGCCAAATGTTTCCTGCGCCAAGAGTAATGACAATATCGCCTTCACGGACAATTCCAGCCAGATGTTCAGGAATCAGTTCGCGATTGGCAATCCAGGTAACATCCTTCTGGCCGTGGCGACTGGTCTCCGCAGCCAGATGTTCTGCCGTCGCTCCGTCAATCGGTTGCTCACCGGCGGCATATACATCAGTGAGAATCAGTACGTCAGCATCATAGAAAGCGGTCACGAACTCGTTAAACAGCTCGTGGGTCCGGGAGTAGCGATGCGGCTGGAAAGCGGCCACAATACGGCGCTCCGGCCAACCCTGTCGTGCTGCAGCAAGCGTCGCCTTGATTTCAGCAGGATGGTGGCCGTAATCGTCAACCACCATGATTCCCTTGTGCTCCCCTTTGACAGTAAAACGTCGTCCAACGCCACTGAACGATGCAAACCCTTCCTGTATCGCATTGAACGGCACATCCAGCTCAAGAGCCACAGCGATGCACGCCATGGCATTCAGAACATTGTGTGCTCCCGGCATTGGAAAGGAAATTTCACCCAGGCGGTACCCTTTGAAATGAGCGATAAACGACGTCTGGAAACCATCATGCGTGATGTGGGTGGCCCGGATATCAGCTTGAGCCGAGAGGCCGTAGGTCATGTAACGCTTCTTCACCCGCGGGAGAATCTCGCGAATGTTTTTGTCATCAAGACAGAGTACCGCCAGACCATAAAAAGGCACTTTATTGATGAATTCGACAAATGTGTCCTTGATTTCTTCAATTCCGGAATAATGATCGAGATGATCAGCGTCAATGTTGGTTACCACGGCGATCGTCGGTGACAAAAGCAGGAATGAGCCATCTGACTCATCCGCCTCCGCCAGCAGAAACTTACCCTGTCCGATCTGGGCGTTGGTGCCGATGGCATTCAGCTTGCCGCCGATGACAATCGTCGGATCAATACCGGCATGGCCCAGAATCGCAGCGCCCATGGATGTTGTGGTCGTTTTTCCGTGAGTTCCGGCAATGGCAATACCGTACTTCATGCGCATCAATTCAGCCAGCATCTCCGCACGTGGAATGACCGGCACATGCACTCTTTTTGCCTCAACTACTTCGGGGTTATCATCATGAACGGCGGAAGAAATCACGACCACATCGACATCTTTCAGGTTTTCAGCTTTGTGCCCGATGCCGATCTCGGCACCGAGTCCGGCAAGACGTTCGGTGATGTCAGAACCACGCAGGTCTGAGCCGGATACCTTATACCCCAGATTAAGGAGAACTTCGGCTATTCCGCTCATACCAATGCCGCCGATACCGACAAAGTGAATTTTATCTATTTTTCCGTACATGGGAAGCCCTCATTATTCAGATAGCACTTGTAATTTCATCAATAATTATTCTGGCGGCATCAAGCCGCGCCAGGCTGAAGGCCAACTCTCCGGTGCGGCGCACAAGATTCGGATCTTCTGCCAGTGTACAAATAGTGCCGGCCAGCGTTGCCCCCGTCAATTCCTGTTCCAGCATCATGAAACAGGCATCCTTCTTGAGCAGCGCTTCGGCGTTGCGCCGTTGGTGATCATCCACTGCATACGGAAACGGGATGAACAGGCAGGCCTTGCCGCAAGCGGTTACTTCGGCGATAGTCGTAGCACCGGCACGACAGATGACCAAATCTGCTTTGGCATATTCTGCGGCCATGTCACTGATAAAAGAAGTGACCTTCGCTTCGACGCCCGCGGTGCGATACACCGCAGTCACTTCGGCACATTCTTTTTTACCGGTCTGATGCGTAATACATACCGTGCCTCTCATTTTCTTAAGCAGCGGCAGCGCCTCCGTCATAGCGGCATTGATTGCGTGGGCCCCCTGGCTGCCGCCGAAGATGAACAGTCGGAAAATATCCGCGCTTCTGACATCATCTTTGGCAGAAGAGATGGAGGCATTCTCAACCATATCCAGAATCTGTCGCCGGAGCGGATTGCCGGTCAGCATAGTCGTTGCAGAAGGAAAGTAACGGGCCGATTCTTCCAGTGTTATGAAGACTTTGCTGGCGAAGTGGGCCAGCAGCCGGTTTGTCAGTCCTGGAATAGCGTTCTGCTCATGAATGAACCGCGGAATCGCCATGCCACGGGCTGCCAGCACCATCGGCAACGAGGCGTAGCCCCCCACGCCAAGAACCATGTCCGGGCGGAAACTTCTCAGAATTCTTCTCGACTGGGCATATCCGTACACCATCATTGCAGCGCCCTTGAGCTGGCTGAGAGTCCCTTTGCCGCGAATCCCGGCAGCTGTTATCAGTGCCAATTGATAGCCGGCCGCCGGCACCGCCCGTGCCTCAATGCCACGCTCGGTACCGACAAACAGTACCTGATTGGCCGGATCGCGTGACAGAAACTCTTCGGCAACGGCTATGCCGGGAAAGAGATGTCCTCCGGTGCCGCCACCGGCAATAATCAGTTTCATTTTTCCTCCTTGAGGTTGATGGAGGATATCTTCAGCCCCGATGAAATGTTAAGCAGAATGCCGACGG
>JAYTVV010000139.1:0-18211 GCA_043743795.1 Geobacteraceae bacterium | reverse complement strand
GGTAAAAAAGCGTCCCAGAGCAAACAGGTAGGCGTACAGGATCATGTCGCCATCAAAAGAAATCGGCGCCGGGTGCGCGCCAAAGGGAATCAGCAGTGCGGCAAGCGCAGTCGTTGCCAGCGCGACAACCGGCCCGGCCCGGAATATCCAGGTAGTCGTCGTGCTGAATACGGTTCCTTTATGAAGCAGGCGGATAATATCATGATACGGCTGTAAAAACGGCGCACCGACTCTTCCGGCAAACGCCGCTTTCGTTTTACCGATCACCCCCAGAAGCAGCGGCGGCATCACAAGTGCCAGAAAAACATGGATAATGCTATTCATCATGGAAACTCCAACCCCGGACGTCAGTGCGCCCACAGCATAAGGATAAAAAGGGTGGCAAAAATATAGAGCATATAGACATGCATCAAGCCGTGCTGCAGACGATGTACAAAACCAAACACCATCCTGGCGGCAGAAAATAACGGTGCAATGACCCGTTCAAGCACCGTTTCGGTCGGCATGTCGGTACAACGGGCGCCGCCGGGAAAGATGCCCGTCAGCGCGGGACAGGTTATGCGCTGACGCATGAGACCATTGAAGATCGAAACAGCAAGTCCGGAAAACGACGTTGCCCCATACTGCATACGGGCTGTCCCGCGCTGATAGCCGCACCCCCAGGTTGAAGCAGAAGTAACCCGATGTTTACCCAGGCGCCATTTCCAGAGCAGTGCTGCGGCGGCAGCACCTGACAGCAGCAGGGCGCTTGCCAGAGAAAGCTTTCCCAATATGCTGCTGAACTCAACCGGAAGTACCGATGCTGCCGGTTGAGGATAAAACGATTCAATCGCTGGTGCAACCAGACGCAGCGCCATCTGCGGGGCCACACCGATCAGCAGGCAGAGCAGGGCAAAAAAAGCCATCGGCACCAGCATTGTTATTCCCGCTTCGTGCGGATGGGGTGCAGTGGTGCTTCGAGACGTTCCGAGGAAGACCGAGCTGTACAGCTTGGTAAAGGCGATCACAGCCACCCCGCCCACCAACGCCAGCAGCGGGGCAAGGAGGACGAGATACACAAGGCTGCCCGCCGTAAGCTGCCGGAAAAAGCCAAGATACAGTATGAATTCACTGGTAAACCCATTCAGCGGGGGAATACCGCAGATAGCAACCGCCCCGACCAGAACAAGCAGTGCCACACGCGGCATACCCTTACCAAGCCCTCCCATCAGGTTCATATCACGCGTGCCGGCGGCATGAATAATTGCTCCGGAACCAAGGAACAGCAGCGATTTGAACAGACTGTGATTAAGAATATGAAGCAGCGCACCCGCCATGCCGAGATATACCAGCGCGTTGTTATGACTTGACACCCCCAGCAGGGCAACACCAAGGCCGGTGGTGATGATACCGATATTCTCGATGCTGCTGCAGGCAAGCAGCCGTTTCAGATCCCGCTGGGCTACCGCAAAGACTATCCCCAGCAGCGCCGAGGTTATGCCGGTTATGGTCAGTACAGCCCCCCAGAGCAGCGGCGGATTGTGAAAAAAAGTCAGCGTGCGGAAGATGCCATACAGCCCCATCTTCAACATGACCCCCGACATCAGCGCCGAGACATGGCTGGGAGCGTTGGCATGAGCCGATGGAAGCCAGATATGGAACGGCATGATGCCGGCCTTCGCGCCAAAGCCGATAAATGCTGCAAGTGCAATCAGGGTGGCGCCTGGAGAGAGCACCGAAAGAGAGCCGGCAGCGGGCAGCAGAAACGAACCGCTGCCTGCTGCAAGCAAAGATACGTAAACAAACAACGCCGCTGTGCCGCAATGAGTGGCAATCAGATAAACTATTCCAGCGCGCCTGACATCCTCCCGTTCATGTTCCGTCACCAGGAGAAAGTATGCGGAAAGCGCCATAACTTCCCACACCATGATAAAAAAAACTCCGTTACGAGCCATCAGCAGAAGTGCCATCGATGAGGCAAGCAAACCATAGAAGAAAGTCAGGCCGCGTTCGGTGGCCCGATGCCCGGCAGCAGGCCAGTAGCCGACGGCAAAAAGTGAACCGGCGGCGGCGCCCAGAAAGACCGGCAGCAGAAAAAAGGCTGAGAGGGGATCAATGACAAACTCGCAGGGACCGAACGGCAGGTTCCATTGCAGCAGATAAACAGTGGCTGTGCGGCTGAAGAGAAGTAATAGGGCAGCAGGGATACCGACCGCGGCAGAAAGTAGCGTAATAGCCGCTGCGCACATCTGGCCGGGCCCCGGTGTGCGCAGGAGCAGACCGGGGATGCCGGCACAGCCGATACCGAGTGCGGCGCCAATCGCCACACATGCCGGGTCAAAAGTTCCCTGCAGAGTGGAATACATACAAAGAACTCCCTGGAATAATTCACTCATAAACAGTCCTGTTGCGAACCGGATAGTGAACCCTGGACTGTATACGTGTCAATCTAAAACAGAATTTGTTTTGCGGTTATATATCCGACGGACGACCGCTACAGAGAGCTGCTGATCAGCAATAAAACCAGGGTAATGAGAACGTAGAGAACATATTGCTGCAGGATACCGCTCTGCAGCTTACGAACCCCGGAAAAACGTCGATACAGATTCGTCAACCACGGAATAAAGATCATCTCCAACACTACTTCCGGGACGTGACTGGAAAAACGGGTCGTTCCGGGAAAAAGCCCCGCAATTTTGCCCGACTGGCGACACTGGGGTCTCAGAACAAAAGCGAAAAGCGATGTCAGGGTTTCTGCAAACGAAGAAGCGCTGTACTGCATCCGGGGCACCGGACGCTGATACCCACAGCCCCAGGTAACGGTTTTGTCGCAGGGCGCTCCTGCCAGCTGACGCCGGTACCAGAGAGCACTACCGGCAACCAGAGCAAGCAGCACAGCTCCCGAAAGCGATATCATTGCCATGGGAACCAGGTCATGCAGCGGGAGGCCTGTCATTTTCAGCGTGTGCGGCAAAACGGACAGACTGGTACGCTGCAGCGGCTCGACCACCAGTCCGGGAAACAGGCCGATGACAATGCAGAGTCCCCCCAGCAGCAGCATTGGCAGCAGCATCTGCCACCCCCCTTCGTGCCGTGCCGCATGCGCTTCGGTGCGAGACGCTCCCAGAAACACGACTCCATACACCTTGACAAAACAGGCTACCGCCAATCCGCCGACCAGTGCCAATGCAGGAATCGCCAGGACAAAAGCCGCAACCGCCCCCCCCTCACCTTGAATCCCCTGAAAAAACCCGAGGTAAATCATCAGTTCACTGACAAAACCATTCAGCGGCGGTAGACCGCAGATTGCCACCGAACCGATGCCGAACAGCAGAGCCGTATAGGGGAGACGCCGGGCAGCCCCACCCATCAGATCAATTTCCCGGGTGCCGGTTGCATGGATGACTGAACCGGCACCCAGAAAAAGCAGCGCCTTAAATACCGCATGGTTGATAACATGCAGCAGCGCCCCGCTCATGCCGAGCAGCATCGTTCCGGGAGAGCCGACCGTCTGTCCGATCAGCGCCACACCGAGCCCCATGAAAACAATGCCGATATTTTCAATACTGTGGTAGGCAAGCAGCCGTTTAAGATCATGCTGTCCAATTGCAAAAGCAACACCGGCCACCCCGGAAACGACCCCCAAAACCAGCACACCGCATCCCCACCAGAGCGGGACACCGTGAAAGAAAGAAAGTGTCCGTATCAGACCGTACACCCCGACCTTGAGGATGACTCCCGACATGGCTGCAGAAACATGACTGGGAGCGTTGGCATGAGCCGAAGGGAGCCAGATGTGGAACGGCATGATGCCGGCCTTCAGACCAAAGGCACAGAGGGCAACCAGAAAGATCGCCGTTGACAGATCGGATGAGGCAGCCAGTGAAGCGGGTGCAGGAAAGAGCCAGGAACCGTTCAGCAGATTAAGAAGGGGAAATAGTGCAAACAGGCCGAGCGTCCCGCTGTGGGTGGTAATCATATACAGGGTACCGGCTTCACTCACTTCCGGCTTTTCGTTTTCAGTGGAGACGAGAAAATAGGCGGACAGCGCCATAATTTCCCAGGCGAACAGGAAGCTGATGCCGTCGCGAGCCAGTACCACTCCGCACATGCCGGCGGTCATTATGCCAAAAAAGAATGTCATTGAACGGACGGTACCGGGATTATGTTCGGCATGCCAGTAGGATCGCGCATACAGTGCGGCACAGCCGGGGATGAAGAAAATGGGGAGAAGAAACCAGGCGGACAAAGGATCGACTCCACACCGGGCCGAACCGAAAGGAAGCGTCCATGCCAGCTCAAAGAGGGCGGTCTGTCCGGAAAGAAGCGTCAGAATCGAACCGGCCAGACCGGTGCAGGAAGCAGCAAGCATCAAGAGTATCGACAACAGCTGGCCCCGTGAACCGCTCAGCAGCCACGGGAGCAACAACGGGACACCGGAAACGGCAGCCAGCAGCGTGGCACTGAAAATCAGGGTACTCGGGGAGAACAACTCCTGCGCCATGGTGCGGCTACCTCCGTATAATGGTATCCTCCAACGTACGAATCGCGGTCATAATCTCGGCTTCGCTGCCGGGACGATGGAGTAGCTCCTGAAAAGACCGGTCATACAGCAGAAAAGCAAGCTTTGCCAGCAGGTGCAGATGTGCTCTGACATTGGGCGTGACGAGGGTAAAGAGTATTGTCACCGGCTGCCCGTCCATCGCTTCAAAATCGATAGGATTTTTGAGAAAACAGAGGCTGATGGCCGACTCACCGGCCTGGCCGACAATCGGATTGCGAACGTGCGGAATGGCGATGCCGTTGCCAAGGGCGGTTGAACCAAGTGCTTCACGCGCCAGAAGAGTCTGCAGCAGAAATTCCGGATCAAGCCCCGGCGGCAATGCCAAACGGGAAACAACCTCTCTCAGCGCCGATTCCGGAGAATCACCCGGCAGGGCGTAAAAGATACCGCCAAGCCGGAGTGCCTCCGACACAGAAGAAAGGCGGTCCGGTTCGCTGCCGACTGCAAAAATCTCCGGCGGTATCGAAATACCCTGGGTGGTGGCCCATTCCAGCAGATCAACGCGATTGATACGATAGCGGTCATCCTGTTTATGTGCAGGAAGCCCCATGTTTTTAATCCAGCTCAAAACCGTTTTTTCATCAACGCCAATGGCGGCGGCAAGTTCGACAACTTTCAGAAACATCTCAGAAATCTCCGGAGGATCAGCATTCCACCCACACAAACCGGTAATTCTGGCTGACGGGCCAAAAACAATATGTTATTACCAGTAAAACGTCAATTGCATTCTCTGACATCACACAAGCACCGAAAGGCGGCACCATGGGCGACAATACGGCACCACATCTGATGCTGCTGAAATACCGGCAGGCGGTCTGCGCATGAAGCGCCACCTCCATGTGGCCTGTGCCATCATTGAGCAGGAAGGGAGCGTACTGGCGGCCCAGCGCAGCGCCACCATGACTCTGCCCCTCAAATGGGAGTTTCCGGGGGGCAAAATTGAAAACGATGAAACTCCCGAAGAGTGCCTGCACCGCGAATTACAGGAGGAGCTTGGCATAAGCGTCGGAATCGTCACCCCCCTCTCCCCGGCTACTCACCGTTACCCTGATTTCACCGTCACCCTCTACCCGTTCACCTGCCGGCTGACCGGCGGCACAATCACCATGTATGAGCACCATGCCCTCAACTGGATAGAACCGTTCCGGATGCCGGAGCTTGACTGGGCGGCTGCCGACCTGCCGGTTATCAGCGAATACCTGGCTACGATTGCCGCAGCAGAGGGCAGCTCTCCATGACGACACCTGCAGTCCCCGCCATGAACCGGGTTTATTTTTTTCTGGTGCTGACCACCTTCTTTTGGGGCGGCAGTTTTCTTTTCACCAAAATCGGCGTTGCCACGATCCCGCCGCAGCTGTTTGTTCTGACCAGATTCACTCTGGCGACTGCAATCATGCTGCTGGTTTGTTCCACACGTTTGAAGAGGCTGAATTCCGTAACGGTTCTCCGCGGCATGGCGGTCGGAATAGCCCTCGGCCTGACGAATCTGAGTTTCGTCTTTGGCATTCAGGGAACCAGCATCTCGCGAGCCGGTGTCCTCAATAACCTTTTTGTACTGTTTATTCCGGTGATTACCAAAATAATCTGGCGCGACCGGATCGGGCGGGTCAACATGGCCGGCATTGCCCTGGCGGTGGCCGGGATCGCACTGTTGGCAACCAGCGGCGGTGCAGGGTTCAATCGCGGCGATTTTTTTTCGACCTTCTGCGCATTCATGATCGCCTGCCATATCATTTCCGTATCCAAAGTTCTGAAAGATGACGACGTGTATCTGATCACTCTTGTTCAGTTTGCCACCGTCACGCTGATCGCCGGAGTCGCTACGCTGATGTTTCCCCTCCCCTCTTTCAGCGTTACCACCTCCGCAGCCATGTCGATTATCTATTGTGCCGTCTTCCCGACCGTGTTCTGCTTCACCCTTCAAAACATCTATCAGCGCTATGTCACTCCCACGCGGGCAGGACTGATCTACACCCTTGACCCGGTCTGGAGCCTGATTGCCGGTTTTTTTGTACTGGGAGAACGGCTTAACAGCCGGGAATGGCTCGGCTGCGGCATCATTTTTCTGGCCGCTCTCCTGCCGCTGCTGTTCCGCCTCAGCATCGAAAGCCGGCTGATCACCGCGTATATCCGAAAGGACAGCTGATGCACGGGCTTGAAAACATACCGCGATGCCATGAAGCGATAACAAAATTACTTAAAATATCAACCCGATTGGCACCTGGATATGCTAATCTCTGCATTCAAAATCACAACCGGGAGGAATTTCACATGAACAAGATTATGACTACCATCGCAGCCGCCTTTGTAATGATCCCGTTCGCCACGGCAGTTTTTGCTGCTGATAGCGCCACTCCGGCTCCCCCTGCGCCATCGGCAATTACCGCCAAGCCGACTGCTGCCGAGACCACCGCAAAGCATAGACTGCGGGAAAAAGAAGCGAGGGCGGCAAAAGCTGCTGCCGCAGCAAAGAACAGCACAGTGGCAGATGCTCCCTCAGACGAGGCCACCGAAGCTGCGCGAGCTGACAAATTGCAGAAAAGAAGCAAGAGCGCCAAAGAAAATAAAAAGGGTATGAAAAAAGCGGATTCGGCGGCAAAAAAAACGACGCCTCCGCCAACTCCCGCTGCACAGTAATATTTCAGACAGCGACACAACACAACGGGCATATCCGGTACGGGTACGCCCGTTGCGTTCAACCTCTGCACCATGTTATGACTCATTCTGTCATGCCATTGTGCTATGATTACGGCTATGATCACCCTCCCTCTCGAACAGCGCCTCGAAATACTCGCCGACAGTGCCAAGTATGATGTTTCCTGTTCCTCCTCCGGCAGTAACCGGGCCGGCAAAACAGGCGCTCTCGGCAGTACTGCGGCCAGCGGCATCTGTCACACCTGGACCGCTGACGGTCGCTGTATCTCGCTGTTGAAAATCCTCCTCACCAACGCGTGCATCTACGATTGTGCCTACTGCCTCAACCGTCGCTCCAACGACATTCCCCGCGCCGCCTTCACGCCGGATGAGATTGTGGATCTCACGATGAACTTCTACCGCCGCAATTACATTGAGGGACTGTTCCTCAGCACCGGCGTAATCCGTTCCGCTGACTACACCATGGAGCAATTGATAGCGGTGGCACAGCGCCTGCGGGAAGTGGAGCGTTTTAACGGTTATATTCACCTTAAACTGGTGCCGGGTGCCGATCCGCTGCTGATCGCCCGGGCGGGACGCTATGCCGACCGGGTCATTATCAACATTGAGCTCCCCAGCCGACAGAGTCTGGAACTGCTGGCGCCGGACAAACCGCGCGAGTCGGTTATCAATCCAATGCGGCAAGTCAGCGGGCTGATCATTGAAGCCACAGCAGCCCGCAAAGAATCACGTAAAGCGCCCCGATTTGCCCCGGCCGGGCAAAGTACCCAGCTGATCGTCGGTGCCACCCCGGAGAGCGACCGTGATATCATCACCCTGACGGAAGGCTTGTATAAACGCCTGGAGTTAAAGCGGGTCTATTATTCCGCATTTATTCCCGGCTCCAGTGACAGCCGCCTGCCGGCGCTGCCCACACCGCCGCTGCTGCGCGAACATCGCCTGTATCAGGCCGATTGGCTGCTGCGCTTCTACGGTTTTTCCGCCCATGAGTTGCTGGATGAAGCCCGCCCCAATCTGGACATGCGTTTTGACCCCAAAAGTGATTGGGCGTTGCGGCATCTGGAGCTGTTCCCGGTAGAGGTCAACCAGGTCGATTATGAAGTGCTGCTGCGGGTGCCGGGGATCGGCGTCTGTTCCGCCCAGCGCATTGTGCAGGCCCGGCGCGGCACGCGCCTGGGGGAGGTCGAACTGAAAAAGCTGGGAGTCGTGCTGAAGCGGGCCAAATATTTTCTGACCGCCGGTGGCCGCTATCTGGGCGGTATCAAACTGGACGGACCACGCCTGATCGAACGGCTGCTGGCTCCGAACAAGCGGCCGACGAGACTTGATCAACTGGAACTGTTCGCCACCATACCCGATGCATCGGCACTGACGGGAGAGTTGTGATGTCGGTCAACCGCTATGACGGCAGCATCGAGGGTTTTATCTGCGCAGTGGACGGCTGCCTGAAACGGGGAGATGGAAATCCGGAATTTGTCCGGGATGGTGACCGCTCCGGCGCAGGTTTGTTTGAGGCTGACATTCGCGAAATTGCGACCGTGCGGGAAACAGCGATGGCATTTCGGGAACTGTTTGTCAAAAAGGTATCCCGGGAAGCCTTTGCAACGGCCCGGTATGCTTTTCATAGCCAAAAGAGCGGCATTGAGCAGTTAGTGTGGCGCTATTTCAAACTTGGAATGGAGATCGGGCAGCGTTTGCCCGGAATGCTGGCGGATGAGCCGGTCTACTCGGTGCATCGCATTGCGCGGCATGTTTCCCATGAAGCGCATAAATTCAAGGGATTCGTCAGGTTCAGGGAAGTGGCGGAGGGGTTTCTGTATGCCCGGATTGAACCGGAGGCTGATATTCTGCCCCTTATCGCACCTCACTTCGTCAATCGGGTTGGCGATCGCCCCTGGATAATTCATGATAGTGGCCGCAATCAGGCAGCAGTTTTTGATCTTGCGTCATGGCGATTGATCAGAGATATTGAACTGACTGCCGAACCGCACCTCAGCGCACGCGAACATATTTTTACCGACTTGTGGCAGCGCTATTTTCAGCGCCACGCCATTACAGAGCGTCATAATCCGGCGTTGCAACAGAAGCATGTTCCGTTACGCTATCGAAAGCATCTGCCGGAATTTGAATCCCGTTCAGATTGCAGTCCGGCTGCATCAGGCACCAGTACCAATGAGGACACATGTGGACAATTCACCGATAATTGAAAAGATCAAAAAGCTGCTGGCGCTGGCCAACTCCAGCAATGAGCATGAAGCCGCACTGGCTGCCGGCCACGCCCAGCGCCTGCTGTCAGAGCATAACCTTGCCATGGCCGACATTGAGGCGACTCATCGGCCGGATAAGGCCGATACGGTGGAAACCGCCGCATCAAAAACTCTCCCGAAATGGCTGCGCCACCTGAGTGCCGGCATCAGCAGCGCCTTCGACTGCCAGGCGATCCATCATCCCGCCACCGGGAAAATGAACTTTATCGGCGTAGGGGCCGATGTGCAGATCGCCGCCTACACCTTTACCTACCTGGAGCGAACGATCAGAAAACTCTGCAGCAACTACATGAAGCAGCATGTCAGCCCTGTTCTGGCCAACCGCCACCGCGAGCTGATGCGCCACTCCTACTATCTGGGGGCGGTGACCACCATCACCGGTCGCCTGAAAGAACAGAAAATCGCAACGCCGGTCACCACCGGCGCACTGGTTCCGGTCAAGGAAGGGCTGATCCGGCAGGCAATGAGCGAGCTTGGCCCTATCCGGACCATGCACAGCCGCAGAAGCTATATCAGCAGTGACGCCTACTCAAAGGGGCAGACGGATGGAGACAGTGTCGGCATCCGTCATGGCATCACCACCGCCTCACCACCGCACAGCATCAGCTGATACCAAGGTGGAATCAAAATGAGTACGAGGCGGTAAGGAGAGTAGCGACCGAGGCGTACGTTTAGTACGTTGAGGAGCTACCGACGAAGCCAACGACGTAATCGTTTGATTGCGACTTGGTAAAATTTGAAACAAAGGAGCTGACATGAATACATACACTAACTACCTGCAGGCGGCTGTTGCTGCGGCCCGCATCGCCGGTCGGTATCAGAAATCCCGCTTCGCCTCAACTCTGGACATTGAGATGAAGGGCGACAAAAATCTGGTGACCGAGGTTGACAAGGAATCGGAGCGGTTGATCGTGGAGCATCTCCATTCGCACTTCCCTGACCATGATATTATTGCCGAGGAGGATGACTACCTCCAGAGCGGTTCACCCTGTCGCTGGATCATTGACCCGGTTGACGGCACCACCAATTATGCCCACGGCTATCCCTGGTTCTGCTCTTCGATCGCACTTGAACAGCATGGCGAACTGGTTGCCGGGGTGATTTATAATCCGGTGTATGACGAGCTCTTCACGGCAACAAAAGGGGGCGGTGCCCATCTGAACGGCAATTGCCTGTCGGTGTCCGCGCACTCTCCCCTGAAAAATTCGCTGCTCGGCACCGGGTTTCCCTACGATTGCGCGTCAGATCCGGCCAATAATTTTGCCAATTTCATCGCCTTTCAGAAAATGGCCCGGGGCATTCGCCGTGCCGGTGCGGCAGCGCTTGATCTGGCCTATGTGGCTGCCGGAAGACTGGATGGTTTTTGGGAACTCAAGCTGAAACCGTGGGATGTGGCAGCAGGAGTTCTGTTGGTGCGGGAAGCGGGGGGCGTCGTGACGACCTTTGACGGCTCGGCCTATGACGTATTCAATGACCGGATCGTAGCCAGCAACGGCCTGATTCATGATGAGATGGTGGCCATGCTGGCTGCGGTTGCCGATGACTCTCACCGCTGAGTTTATATGACTGAAACATCACCGTTTGACATAGTTCGGCAGGAACAGCAGCGTCTGTCCGAGGTGCTCACCGCCATCGAGGAAACGGCCCGGCAGAACCGGGCGAAGATCGCCCATCATCACGCCTACACGACCGAATTGGAGAAGGAACGTCTTGAGTCGGTCAACTGGCATGAGAAGAACTCGTTGACGGAAAAGCTGATCGAGAACGACACGTTTGATCCCGCCAGATATCTCACTGCGTTTGAAATGACCGACAGCCCGTACTTCGGAGTTGTCGGAATCAACGACAGCGACAGGAGAATCGGCGCCAGAGAATATCTCATCGGCAAGCAGGGGTTCGTGTCCCATGACAACCGGGTTCTGGTCGTGGACTGGCGCAAAGCGCCGATCTCGCGTTTTTTCTATGATTTCGACCCCGGCGATGAATATTTTGAAACCATTCAGGGGAGAGAGCGAGAGGGAGTGATCACCCGGCGAGACACGGTGGAAATTGCGAAACGCACCCTCCGGCGCATGGAATGCGGCGGCGATTTGTACGAGCTGGCCGGTGACACGTGGGTGAAAAACGCCCGGGAGTTTCATACGACCACTGACACCAAAGTGGCGAATCAGGATCATCGCATGGTGGATATTGTTTCCCTGATCTCCCCTGACCAGTTCCATATGATTACCTCGGAGGCGACTGACGGCTGCACCCTGATCACCGGCGGCGCCGGCAGCGGCAAGACCGTGGTAAGCCTCCATCGGCTGTCGTGCCTGCAGTTCAACGACCCGGACAGATTTGCGCCGGACCGCTGTCTGGTCCTCATGTTCAACAAGGTGCTCCGCAACTACGTCAGACAGACCTCCGCCGACCTGCTCGGCAACACGCGGGTGGATACCTTCAGCGCTTGGGCATTGAGCGCCATCACCGCCCTGACCGGCAAGGTCATCAAGCCGGTGGTTGGCGATATTCTGACGGCGCAGAAAAAATCGTCGCTGCTGTCCGGCCTGCTGACCCGCTATGTCGCAGAGGTGCAGGAGGGCGACCCCCTCCAGGATTTGTGGCGCTTTTACGGTCAACCGTACGTTCTGGATGCCCTGTTTGTCGATGACAAGGGGAAGGAAGCGTTTCTGGCCGATTTGCGCCGCCGGTATGCGATCAGAAGCCAGACCGTGTCATTTGCCGATCTGAGCGTGCTGCTGCGGCTCTGCCAACTGCGCGAGAAGGACGGCCCGGTCCGCGAGGCCCTCGGCTGGTACGCCCATATCATTGTCGACGAAGGGCAGGATTTGTCACTGCTGGAGCTTGAAGCGATTCTTGCGGCAACGGACAAGCGCAACAGCATAACGCTCAGCGCCGACAGCAAACAGAAAATTCTGTCGTGGGTCGATGCGGCAGACTTCGATATTTTCCACAAAAATCTAAAGGAGGTCGGGGTAAGCAACGAGACTTTATCCGTTTCCTACCGCTGTCCCAAAGAGATCATGGCACTGGCTTCGCGGATCAGCAGCAGGGAGAGTGAGCAGGTCGGCAGGCATTCCGGCGCTCTTGAATACCACAAAGCAGAGGATGAGGAGAGCGCACTGGCATTATTGCGCCGGCTTGTGGAGAAGCTGGTGGCCGAGGATCCGCACAGCCTGACCGCCGTCATCTGCAAAAAAAAGTCTGATGAAAAAATGCTCCACACGGCGCTGATCGGCATAACCGGGCTGCATCAGCAGGGTGAGTTGACCTTCGAGCCCGGTGCACTGGTTACAATCGCCCATCAGGTCAAGGGGGTGGAATTCGCCAACGTGATCCTGTACGACCCGAATGCGAAGGATTTCAGGAAGTCCGCCCTGGACCGGAATCTGCTCTATGTCTGTGTGACCCGTGCCTGCCGGCGGTTGGATATCGTGTACTGGCGAGAGCTGGCCGCAGGGCTGGCGTAAATCCTGCCGGTGATGCACTGTGGCAAGAAGAGAAGGCATTTGTCTCGTAACGTCTCTTTCCGTCAATGGTTTCAGCAAGAAAGAAGAACTAAAAAGCAAACTTGAATTAATGAGCGAAATAGGTTATACATTTCGTCCACGGAAAGGTGTCCGAGTGGTCGATGGTGCCTGACTCGAAATCAGGTGTACGTTTGCGCGTACCTAGGGTTCGAATCCCTACCTTTCCGCCACAAAAAACAATGGGTTACAGCGACAAGCTGTAGCCCTTTTGTTTTAAATGGCAAAAGTATGGTAGTTAGTATGGTAGTCCGCTACAATCCGGATGCCTTTTCATTGTTTTCTCCCTCTAAACTCCCTGCCATCTTTTTCCTTCTGATCTTTTTCACCACTTTGTTCTGTAGTGGTAACTTTCCATACTTTTTTCTGTTTCACCTCTCGTTCTTTTCCGACTTGCCCGGGCGCTTCTGCGTGACGATTGGAACGTGGGGGTGCTGAGCCGGAGACAGCAGGATGATCGCGACGTTCCGGGCGATTCGAATACGGCTGAGAAGGTTGTGCTGCAGGCCGGGCTGTCACGGTTGGTGCAGTTGTAACGACAGATGGTTGTGGCTGACGCTGATTATCAAAACGCGGTGCCACTCGTGGAAAGCGCTCCCGCATTTCGCGGGCATCATGGTGCTGGATCGCGGGCGGCGCCACGCGCGGCGGCGTCTGCTTGATGATTGGCATTCGTGTTTCCCGTAGCGGTTGAATGTGCGGACTGCCGGGTGATGCCGATACTGAAACAGCTGCATTGTTTGAAGGTTTCTGGAAGACCGTTCTTCCTCGTAAAAAATCATTTTGCAGGAGGATGCTGAAGCCGCCCCGCGCCTCTCGATTTCTATATGAAATTGATGCCGGACTAACGGTGCTGTTTGTAATATTGATACTGTGGCGACCGTAGTTTCTGCGTCCGTAAAAGGTTTCTCCGGGAGCCAATGGCGTCCAGCCTATGTGACTTCCCGTGCGATACCACCCGACATAACCCGGTCCCCAGTATATATCGCCACGAACTGGCGGCACCCAGCACCAACCGAAACCACTGACGACCGCCCAGCGCCCGTAATGATACGGAGCCCAGCCCCAAACTTCATATGAAATCCAGACGTAATCGTTGTCTTTCCAGATCCAGCGGCCACTCCGGTAGGGTGCCCAATCATCAGACAGGATTACTGTTGGACGCCAGACCATTCCATACTCCGGTACGCGTTCCCATTGTCCATATGAGTCAAGCTCCCCCGAAAATGTCTGTAATTCATCGGGAAGGTTGGATTCCACGGATGTTGTACGCGATTGACTTCGATCACGTGAGCTGTTCCAGTTTTCCCACGAGTCGGGAGGATTAAGCGGTAACAACTCATTGTGCCCGTCCTCAAGCGCAATGTGTTCTCCGGCACGAACCCGAGTACGGTTGCCGTTGCCTTCCACGTATGCCGAACCTTTGAATATGGCAACATCTTCCTGGCTGTTCGGCAGCATGTCAACGCGAAGCCGCGTGCGCGAATCAGGAAGAACGGTTGTGTCATCGGCGTCAATCTGAAGAGAGTTTTTTTCCGCATTTTTTGACGTACGGAGATACAACCTGCCGCGAGCCAGATGCAGATGTGTAAAACCATCTTCAACAGCAATCAGCTCCAGCTCTGATTCGGCATCAAGTCGTACGAGTGTGCCTTCGGCCAGTTGTATTTCAGTTTTACTGCCAGCAGGTGTCCAGATGGCGTCACCTTCATCAAGCGGTGTATTGACAGATACCGGCAGCCATTCTCCGGCGTCCGGCGTGCGAAACATGACATCGCCATCCACCAGAAGAACTCTGGCCGGGCTGATGACCGCTGCCCGGGCAAATATCGGCATGATAAGGACTGCAGCCAGAATGGTCAGGATATATATTTTCATGTAAGCCTCCTTGCCCGTTGCCGGGCATCATATGGTTGAAATTGCTGCAAGACACTTAGGCAAAGAGTGTGCCGTTACGAAAACAGCCGTGATATCAGACAACAAGGGCAACACTGTCTTATTATGATGTCGCAAATGAGGTAGGTTGTTGGCTTTATGAAGTGGCCGGCAATCAACCGGATATGACCACTTGGACTTGACTCCTCGCAAAAATATTACCATAATGCTGACATGTTTCCTACCAGACTATCCCCCACCCGCGTCTTCGTAAACGCCATTCGTGTGTTACTGCTGTTATGTATCTTTTGGTATCTAACCTGTCTTTTTGTTGCTCCCGGCCAGGGTTCGGTAGTCTGCAACATCTCGTTCCCTCCCGGCAGCGGTATCCGCACGTTGGCCAATGAACTGAAAGCCGGCAGAGTTATCCGCAGCTCATGGCACTTTGTTCTTATGACACGGTTGCGCGGAGATACACACCGCCTCAAAGCCGGTGAATACCGTCTCAGTGACAACATGACCCCTGACATTATTCTGAAAAAAATTATTTCGGGAGAGGTTGATTATCGCAAGTTTACCCTGCCGGAGGGGTATTCTGTGTATCAGGCGGCCGAACTGCTTGAGCAGAAGGGGTACTTAAAAAAGGATGTCTTCCTGGCAAAAAGCAGGGATAAAGGATTTTTGGTGCACCTCGGCCTGAAGGAAGCCAGTGCTGAGGGGTATCTGTATCCTGCCACATACAATCTTTCGCGGGGGGGGAGCGAGGAACAGTTGCTTGAACAGATGATCGGACAATTCAACAAGGCATATGCAGCACTAGTCAAAACTGAGAGCGCCCTGCCGTTTTCGCGGCACGAAATTATCACGTTAGCGTCTATGATCGAAAAAGAGGCTGTTTCATCAGAAGAGAAGCCGTTGATTTCATCCGTATTCCACAATCGCTTGCGCATAGGCATGCCGCTGCAGAGTGATCCAACGGCCGTTTACGGCGTTCGGGCATTCTCCGGAAAAGTAAGCAAAGCCGATATTATGCGCCCCTCACCATATAATACGTACCTCAATAAAGGTCTGCCCCCCGGTCCGATCGGAAATCCGGGGATGGATGCTGTTCAGGCCGCAATGAAGCCGGTTAAATCTGATTTCCTCTATTTTGTAGCCCGCCAGGATGGTACTCACCAGTTTTCGCGGAACCTGGCAGAACATAACCGGGCGGTGCAACGCTATCTCAAAAATTGAAAGCGGTGTTCTTCGTACGGTCAGAGACCCTCATTCCACTTGAAAGCAATTTTTTGACATTCAATAACCGATTGCAGCGACACGCCTCGTTTATCAAGCAGTACAGTCGCTTCATCCAGGTCGATTTGCTCAATCATTTCGGCCAGTGTAAGTAACTCTCCCAACACCCCTTCCTTTGAGGTCAGGGCACACTGGGCCATTTCAGACAGGTTCAGACCTTTTAAAATATCACTCATCGGAATGTCATAAATCTGCTGAAGAAGCGACAGGGTTCCCACCATGAATGCCTCATCAGGTGCGTTGGAATCGTGCTGGCAGTCCGGGTACACACGAGCCATCTCTTCCATGAATGCAGCACGAACCGCAACCATCTGAAGAACCGGATTATTCAGCCCCTGACTGCCGTCATCTGCAAAAATGGCCAACTGCACCCAGCGTTTGAGCTGCAGAAGTCCGATTAAAGTGATTGCATGGCGTACAGAGCGAATTTTTTCCCGTCTGCCGACGGCGACTGAATTTACCAGCATGAGCAGTTTATAGGTCAGTGCGGGGCTCTGCTTGAAAGTCCGTTCAATATCGGCAACTTCAGCATCATGTGACAACTGGTGCATCAGCTTGAAAAAGGTATTGGCAGAGTCTTCCATTCTTCGCTTCTGCATTACTGACGGCCGTGAAAAGAAGTACCCCTGAAACAGGTCAAATCCCATCGAACGGCTACGCAGATAACAATGACGGGTATCAACCTTTTCCGCCAGTAACTTGACTGGATACCGTCTGAGGTGTTCCATCATCTGGTAAACCTGCTCGAGAGGTGTCGAAATCAGATCTATTTTTACAATATCAATGAGGCCACTATAAAGCTCGATACAGCAGGGGTTATATTCATGATCATCCAGGGCAAGGTGAAACCCGAGTGACTTAAGTTCCCGGCAGCGATTGATAACATCATCAGAAATAATGATGCGTTCCAGCAGTTCAATACCGATCACTTCAGGCGGGAGAAGTTCGATCGCATCACTCATCAGCATATCGGCATCAACATTAATAAAGCCACGGTGCCGCCCGAGAATGTCGTGTATGCCGAATCCTGAAATGGTGTTTATGATGACGTTCGACGTTGCTTGTGTTGAACACTGAACTGACGCATTCGAAGGTGAACGGGGCGAACGGAAGAGAAGTTCAAATGCAACAATTTCATCCAACCGATTAAGGATCGGTTGTCTGCCAATCAGATTATGTATGTTACTCGAAGGTGACATTTTCACCCTTTATGATGTTGAATACTTCTATGTGTTCAGCTATCCATCGCATCGAAACTTCACTTATGCCAATTCCATATCAAAGCCCCATCTTCGTTGGCCCGTCTTCGTCTCCTCAGCATACTGATGTATGCCTTCGTTGACTCAATCCTCGCCGTCATGATGGAATCTTTGATTTGAAATTGGAATTACACTTCTTCCGCCAGTTCTCCGGCATCTTCAATTACAATTTCCAATTCTGCCAATGTAATTTCCTTTATTCCCAGTGCCTGAAATTCAGGGCAGGCGACCAGAGAAATCTCCGGATATGTCCTGATATCTTTACCCACTTTTCTGCATGCTTCATTGGCAAGTCGAACCACGACAAGAAGAATATTGTTCAGGTCACATTCAGGCTTATGGTGTTGAACAGAAATGGTGGCGTACGTTTCAGGAAGACACCATGAACGCATGAGGTTGTAGCCCACCTCTTCATGCATGTTGGTAAGAATTTCGTCGATTAAAGGCTCCGTCAGTGTGGAACGGCTTTCGCCATTCCTGATGATGTCATCAAGAACCTTAAGCAGCGCAAGTTTGCCGATATCATGCAGGAGTCCGCCCATAAATGCTTCGGATGCAATGGCAGTATAGCCGGCTTTACGTGCAAGCCATTTTGCTCCGACAGCGCAGGAGAGTGCATGCTCCCATAGTGACTTCATATTTTTGTTGAGAATTTCGTTTGACGATTGGTAACTCTCGAACTGGGACGCCATCATAGCAACATTGGCTATTTCCTGGGCACCGAGCCTAACAATAGCCTCTTTAAGGGTGGCAACTTTTGAGAGACCGGCATAGTAGGATGAATTG
>JAYTVV010000138.1:0-53253 GCA_043743795.1 Geobacteraceae bacterium | reverse complement strand
TTTGCAAGTGAGAAGGCCCCTTGGCCATAGATAATGCCGAAATTTATGGTTTTCGCCTGGCGACGCATCTCGGGTGTAACCATCTCGGGAAAAAGTCCAAAGACTTCTGCGGCGGTGCGCGTATGGATATCTTCGTCATTGGCAAAGGCATGGCAGAAAACTGCGTCACCGGATAAATGTGCCAGAACGCGAAGTTCGATCTGTGAGTAATCGGCTGAGAGGATTACGTGTCCGGGGGGGGCGATAAAAGCGTGACGAATGCGGCGTCCTTCTTCACTGCGGATCGGAATGTTCTGCAGATTCGGGTCTGATGACGAGAGTCGGCCGGTACTGGTAACGGTCTGGTTATAAGACGTGTGTACTCGTCCGGTTCGAGAGTTGACAAGACGGGGGAGTGCGTCCGTATAGGTGGATTTGAGTTTGGCAACACTTCGATATTCAAGAATCAAACGGGCAATCTGCTGTTCTTCTGCCAAGCCGGATAATACCTCATTATCGGTTGACCACCCGGTTTTGCCCTTGTTCTTTTTGCCGTTTTTCAAGCCCATACGTTCAAAAAGAACCTCGCCCAGTTGCTTGGGGGAGTTAAGGTTGAATCGTTCATGTGCCAGTGAGAAAACCTGTTCTTCAAGAGTTTCCATACCCGTGGCAAAGTCTGCGGACAGGTTGTTCAGAAGTGTACAGTCCAGAAGAACGCCGTGGTTCTCCATTCCTGCTAAAATTGGTACGAGCGGCATTTCAACTGTCTGAAAGAGCTTGTCGTCTCCGCCGGTCATAAGCAGCGGCTCAAACTTCCGGCGTAGCAGCCAGGTTGCATCTGCATCTTCGGCGGCGTAGTGTGCTGCAACCTCCAGTTCCACTTCGGCAAAGTTCTTTTGCTCTTTTCCGCTACCGGTAACTTCACTGAAGCTTATCATACGATGATTCAGATGCTCCTGCGCAAGAGCATCCAGGCTGTGTCCATGTCGTGACGGGTTAAGCAGATAGGAGGCGAGCATAGTGTCAAACCAGACACCAGCCAGGCTGATGCCGGCATTGGCCAATACCTGCATGTCGAACTTGATATTCTGCCCAACCTTGCGAAGGGTAGCGTTTTCCAGCAAAGGGCGCAGGCGGTCGAGAACGGTCCTGCGGGGGATCTGTCCTACGATGGCGCTTAACGGGAGAGATGTCACGTGTAAAGAAAAATCCGGCGAAATTTGAGCTGACGGAGTGAAGTCGAAGCCGGTTTGCCCAGCCTCAGGAGTATACGTGCTTTTCTGACCCGGGGTCACATGTCCAACCGGAACGTAAAACGCTTCGTGGTCACTGTATGAGAACGAAAATCCGACAATTTCTGCCAGCCGCGGATCAAGGTTGGTCGTCTCCAGGTCGAAGGCAAATTCGCCCGCCTGTTCAAGTCCTGCAACAAGTGCTTCAAGTCTCTCTACCGTGGTGACGGTGTGATATTTCTCCGCAGAAAGTGTCGCTGTGCCGGTTAGTTCTTTGATTAACGAAGTAAATCCGAATTTTTTAAAAAACGTGTTCAATGTTTCCTGATCGGGGGCCTGTGCGATTAGAGTGTCGAGGTCAACTTCGAGCGGGACATTACATTCGATTGTTGCCAGACGCCGTGATAACAGCGCTTGTTCACGAAACTCCCGCAGTCTCTCGCCGTTTTTGCCTTTGACCTCGTCAGCCCGCTCCAGCAGATTATCGAGAGATTTAAACTCCAGAATCAGTTTGGCAGCAGTCTTTTCGCCGATCCCCGGAACTCCGGGAATATTGTCCGAGGAATCCCCGGCTAGTCCCAAAATATCAATAACCTGTTCCGGGCAGACTCCAAAGCGTTCAATCACCTCGGCGACCCCGGATTCTTTTCCCTTCATGGTATCAAGCAATGTGACGCGGTCCGTCACAATTTGCATGAGATCTTTATCGCCGGTAACTACGACAACTTTTCCACCCTGGGCCGCAAACCGCCCGGCCAGGGCACCGATAATATCATCGGCCTCGTATCCCTTCAGCTCCAGCGTAGGTATGTTGAAAGCTCTCACCACGTCACGAATCGGTTCCATCTGCACGCGCAAATCATCCGGCATTGCGGCACGGTTGGCCTTGTACTGCGGATACATTTCAGTGCGGAACGTGGTGCGTCCTGCATCAAAAACGACGGCCAGATGTTGGGGCTTATAATCCTTCAACAACTTGAGAAGCATCTGGATGAAGCCGTAAATGGCGTTGGTCGGGTGGCCGTCGGGGGAGGAAAGATTCCGGATTGCAAAATAGGCACGGTAGATGTAGGAAGAGCCATCCACCAGGTACAAGGTTTCTTTCGAACTCATTTTTTATTCTCCGCAGGAGGTAGTTGTTCGGGTGAAAAGCGCAAATGCCATCGCCGGGCGTTTGCTCGATTCTCGCATGGCAAATTGGAGGCCGTCAAAATGCCACCCTTTAGAACTCCAGATGTTAAGCGTTTCCTCGATGGCGTCTTCGGTAACGGTCCCGATTTCAACAACCTTGTAGATAAGCATTACGGTGTCCTTGATGAGTAGATGCGTACTTCACGGCTCATACAAAAAAAGGCGGCTTTAAGGCCGCCTTGATGGCATCTTAGATTTTAAATTGCAATTACTTCTGAAAACCGAGCTTGGCAGAAATCTCGTCGCCTGACTTCAGAACCAATGGAATCAGCTCGTTTTTTATGCGTTCGTCAGAGAAGCGCATTGACGGTCCGGAAATACTGACAGCACCGATAATGCGTCGGGTGTAGTCACGGATCGGAGCGCTGACGCATTTAACGCCGGTATCAAGCTCTTCATTATCAAATGCATACCCCTGTTCAGCAATCTGTTTCAGTTGTTTTTTTAGAATGTCACGATCAGTAATGGTGTTGGGCGTATAGCTTTTCAGTTCTTTCGAGGGGAGATATGATTCAAGTTCCTCATCACTCATGTAGGCTATCTGTACTTTCCCAGCTGCTGTGCAGTAGGCAGGAAGCCGTGAGCCGACCCGAGGCACGACTCTAACGGTCATTGCGGTCTCAACAACATCAAGGTAGACGATGTTGAAATCCTTTAGAATTGATACGTAGGTGGTTTCGTTGCAGTTGGCAACCAGTGCTTCAAGCACCGGTTTTGACTGTCTGAGAAGGCCCATCTGTTTGATGAATGTCTGGCCGAGTTCCAGGGTCTTAAGGCCGAGGCGATAGTTCTCTGTCACTTTGTTCTGCTCAATGTAACTACGGGATTCAAGGGTTGCAAGAAGTCTAAAAACATTATTCTTATGCAGTTTCAAACGTTTACTTAATTCAGTAACTCCAAGTTCATCCACTTCACCATGGAACTGTTCCAGAAGGTCGAGTGCGTGAGAAACTGCCTGTATGAGATATTCTGATTTTTCTTTTTTTGCCATGGAATGAGTCCTTTTGTCGGAATAGAGTAGTAGGTAGCGAGGTGCAACATGCTAAAATATCTTCATTAATTAAAAAATGAGCAAAACTATTCATTTTTTGCTCATTTTTTCAAAATGATAGAATAATGTTTTACAATTGTCAAGTGTGAAAATTTGCTTTATATATAAATCACAGTTATAGTTAGAAAATAAGCTTGATAGTTTTGTTATAAAAGGTGAACGAGGGTGCCATGCTGAACCTGCGCAAAAAAATACTTGTAGCAATCGATGGTTCCCCTCAGTCAGACAAGGCGGCTGAAGAAGCGGTTCGTCTTGCTGCAGGAAATCAAAGTCAGTTTAAAAGTCGAATTTTTGCATTGCTCGTATTGCCAAATGCTCCTACGTCAACATACACAGACTTTGTGCCGGCAGCCCCGATGACGGAATCAAAAAAATGGGATGAGCTTCGGGAACGAATATTTTACGTTGTCGAAAAATGTGCTGCTGAACACGATATCCCGTTAGAGATGATAGTTGAATATGGTGATCCGAGCGAAAAGATAATTACGCTTGCCAAGCGCGAAGAAATCGATGTGATCGTTATTGGCAGCTCTGGCAAGGGGTTTATTCAACGCCGAATCAAGGGGAGTGTTTCCCATAAAGTTGCCAGCAATGCCGCCTGCTCCGTTTTTATTGTAAGAGGTTAATTCCAGAAGGATTATAAATGTATCGTTTTATTGCATGCTTATTTTTATTCACTATTTACCTGCTGTCGCCCCTGCCTGTTTATGCTGCTGAATCATTTCGTGTCCCTATTTTGCTGTATCATCGCTTTGGACCGACCGTTGCAGACGGCATGACAATTACTACTCCCGTTTTTGAAGCGCAAATGAAATATTTGCATGATAATAACTATAAAGTAATTCCGTTGCGGCAGCTTGTTGACCATTACCGTGGCAAAGCACCTGCTCCGGGGCCCAAATCAGTAGTAATTGTAGAAGACGATGCTCACAAGTCGGTTTACAGTGATATGCTACCGATCATAAAAAAATATCACTACCCGGTGACCGTTTTTGCGTACCCGTCAGCAATTTCCAATGCTAAATATGCGATGACGTGGGACCAGATGAGAGATCTGACAAAATCGGGGCTATTTGACGTACAGTCTCATACCTATTGGCATCCGAATTTTAAAAAAGAACGCAAAAAACTGAGTAAAGCGGCTCTTGAGGTGCTCGTTATGACTCAATTGAAAAAATCGAAAACACGTCTGGAAGCAGAGCTTGGAACGAAAGTCGATATGCTTGCCTGGCCGTTTGGCATATACGATGATTACTTGATTGCGAAAGCAACAGAGGCTGGATATGGTTCGACCTTTACTATTGAACGCCGACATGCAACGGCCTCTGATTCAGTGTTCAAGCTGCCTCGCTATCTATTGGTTAATGCCGATAGCGGAAAGGCCTTTGTGCAACTGCTTGAGGGGAATGCTGTTAAGCGAAATGTTGCTTACTGATGTCTGATGAAACTCCGAAAAAGCACCCCTGCCAAGACTGTACCTGCTGTCAATGGTGTTCGGATCATCGCTGTACACTCTGCTTAAACGGTACGACCTGTCGTCGTCGCAAGCTCTCCATCGCGGAACAGATTGCGTTGTATGATTCCCTGAATAGTGCAGAGTCCCATGATTCAAAACAGTAAATTTAGGTGGTCGTATTTGCAGTAGCTGTAGAATTGCACTCTGTGTTGTTCAGGCAAATGTGTCAGGCTATCGAATATTAGAATATTTGTCTTGGAATAATCCGCTATAGTATGGTAAAAAAGAGAAGATATCAAAACTCAGGAGGTCGCAGGTGAAAAAAACAGCACTAGTAGTTCTCAGTATTGCAGCTCTTGCTTTTGCAGGATGCAAAGACAAGCCAAAGACGGAAGCCCCAGTTGCAGCACCACAACAGGGCCAGATGCCAGCCGCTCAGCCAGGCGCAGCACCAGCTGGAGCACCGGGCGCAACGGCTCCAGGTGGAGACCCACACGCTGGTATGAAGGCTCAGGAAATTCCTGCGGGAGCTGGTAAAAAAGCAACAGTTTCCCAGACTATGAACTCAGGTGGCTACACATATGTTGAAGCTGCTGATGACAAAGGTGTGAAAGTCTGGTTGGCACTGCCTGAAATCAAGGTTGCTAAAGGCGACAAGATTGAGTATCCGGAAACTCCGCCTTTGGCTAATTTCCAGAGCAAAACTCTGAACAAAACGTTCGAAAAGATTTCCTTCATTCCTGGCATCAGGATTGTGAAGTAGTTAATCAGTTAAACCACCAACGGGGTCATGCAAATGACCCCGTTTTTTTATGTCTGCGCAAGTGCCGTTTTTGAAGGGACATGGTGCGGAACAATGCTGAGAACCTTGACATAGTGTTCCTTCCCCTTACTTATCTTGCCGAGTTCGGAATATAAATCCCCCAAAAGAAACCATCCCCACGGATTGCCTGGCTGCAGTGTTGTTATCTCCTGTAATTCGTTTTCAGCCTTGGCGTATTCGCCTTGCTGGCGGTACCATTCTCCTGCGATCACGTTGGTTGTGTAACAGTATCCGAGGCGGGCTTTCTGGTGTTTAAATCGGTCGGGGTCATGTTGCTGGTTGTGTGTCAGCTCTTTCAGAAGGCGAGAGGATGAAGGCCCCGGCTTGGAGGCAACGTAAATAGCTGATTTGCGCGATTCTGTGAAAATAGTGGCAGTGGTCGAGCCGTTGGCAACTGCTTCTTTGTAGAGCTGAGTGCCTGGATAATAGGCAAGCGGCGAAACATACCCGTCATCAGGGTGAATCAGGCGTATAAGTTCACATGTTTTCCGGATATCGTCAGCTGACTCTCCCGGAACATCGCTGATCAAATACACTGAGAGGTTGATACCGATTTTTCTGATTACCGCACAGGCGTGCTCTATCTGTGCTGGAACGATGCTTTTGCCCAGTTGTTTCAGGATGTGTGGTGAACCTGATTCAACGCCAAGCTGGATGCATTCGCACCCCGCGCGCTTCATTTCAATTACCAACTCTTCGTCTATTGCAGTGACGCGCGACTGGCAGTTCCAAAGAATGTTGACATCCTGCTTTTGCAGCATCGAGCAAAATTCCAGAACCCTTTTGCGATCTGCTGTAAAGGTGTCATCACGGATTGAAAAATAGATCAGCCCATATTTCTCACGAATATACAGTATTTCTTCTATAATCGCAGCGGGCGAACGAAAACGGACTTTTTTCCCCCAAAAATCGGGTGAACTGCAGAAAAAACAGGTGGATGGACAGCCGCGAGTTGTAACGATGAATTCGGGTTGCAATTCAAGGTCAAGGCCGATTGCCTTGTCAAGATATCGGGCTGGCAGTGGCAGTTGGTCAAGGTCGCTGAGGTTTTTTCGAGGCGAGGTGACTACTATTAAGCCGTTACTGCGGAAAGCCAGTCCGTCTATGTTCTGCCACTCTGTTCGTGGCGACAGCCGTGCAACTAATTCCAAAAGCGAGGACTCGGCTTCGCCCCGAACCACAATATCAACCGGTGACCCCTCGATAAGAATATCTTCATAGCAAAACGTCGCGTGACCGCCACCCATAACAATTATACTGTCCGGAAAAAGGTCGCGGCATAACCGGGCAAGTTCAAGTGAATTATGTCTATTATGAGTCCATTGGGAGATGCCGATGAAATCAGGTTTGAGCACTAGTAATTCTTCTGTGATTCTGGACGTTGGCCAGGCAGAAAAATTAGCCAGAATCGAGTCATATCCGGCTTCCTGTAGACTGGCGTGCAGATAGCATAGACCGGTAGGTACAAGATTTATGTAGGGATCTTTGCGGTGTGGTAAGCCAGATTGGTATGCGAGCAGGATTTTCATGACGAAAAAAAATCCGGGTCAGGCGACCCGGATATGGTAGATGTGTCGTAAGCGTAACAGGTTCTATTTTGCAAGGTTCAGGGACACTCCAAGCGTATCATTGGTCAGAATATCATTTTCGTTTTCTTCTTCGACGCCAAGCAGCAATTCATTGAAGTCTATTGTATCAGAGGCCGTATTAGCCATGCGTCTTGCCCCAAGATAACGTGACAGGTAGTAGGGGGTATCCATGGATGAAATAACAACGCGATGCTCTCGTGAGGAGGCGTGAATCATTTTGCGGTTGCCAAGGTAAATGCCTACATGCGAAGGAAATCGCGCATAGGTCTGGAAGAAGACAAGGTCGCCTTTTTTCAGGTCACCGCGTATGACTTCGTTGCCGACATAAAATTGTTCCCGTGCGGTGCGGGGCAACTTAACACTCTGTTCACGGAAGACCTGCTGAGTAAAACTCGAACAGTCAAGTGCACTGCGACTTGTGCCCCCAAAGCGGTAGCGGGCGCCCAAAAAACTGTAGGCGCTCTTTTTAAGGCTTGAGATAGCCTGGTTTGCTTCGAGTGTTTTTGCGAGGTCTATTGGTCGATCTGACTCAAGATCTGTTAATTCTGCCAGTGTATCAGTCAACTCCTGCTCATTTAAAAGGTCTTTGTTGATAAGTTGCAGTCTGTTTGCGCCGGTGGAGCGAGTGGTTGTCTCAACTGCAACCAAAGCCAGAACCTGACCAGGTTTGATCCTGTTTCCTTTTAACCCGTTAAGGTTTCTGATATCAGCTATTTTGACGCCGGTTTTTTTTGCAATCTTGGGAAGAGTATCACCCTTGGAAACTTTATAGCTATCTTGGCGAACAGCGGCGGCAGTCTTCTTTTGCGGTGAATCGGCATGTGACGGTATTATCAGGCGCGTACCTTTTGAAACACGGGAAGCAGTAAGGTTGTTGACCGATTTGAGCTCAGTAACTGAAACATGATATTTTCGGGCAACTGACTGCAGGGACTCACTTTTTCTTACTATATGAGATTTTGAGGCCAGAACCAGCTGAGGCAGTGCCAGGAGTATGAGGCAGATCGTAACAACAATACGAAGATGGGTCATGTTTCCTCCAGGTTGTTTTAAATTTAATAAGGAAGGCGTCGTTTATATAACATCCAATTGTAAAAGTCAATCTTTGTTGCTGCTTTTAGGATGATTTCATAAGCAAAGCCTGTGCCAATACACTATCGTTGGCGTTTGCTTCGGGCAGAAAGTTTAATTAGTATGGGTGTATCCCGCAGTACAGATACATGCTTTTCCGAAATTTGCAGATTCTTCTGATACTCCTGTCCCTTTTTCAGTTGGCCGGCATCAATATCTTCGGTTGCTACCGAAACTATCTGCGATACCTGACTGGCGGGCCCCTCTATGTCCACCGAACCCGGTTCGCACGTGACACGATACGATGACAGTGCAGAAGGCAGCGCACCCCTGAGTGATGCTTTTACCGGCACGTTCTTTCTCAGTTTCTTTTCAGCTGTAACCCGGATACTGGAAGGTGATACCGATGTTATAGACATGCCCGCCGGAGCGGTGATGGCGGCATGCGTAACCCTGAGTGATGTCGTTCCCTCAGTCACTCTGGATGCATCAATATCAGTCGTCAGGTCGAGTTTCGAAGGAGGCGGAACAAGGCTTGACATGGCTTTTACCTGAACGGTTACATCTTCAGGGACGGTGCGGAGCAGAATTATGTTGTCAGGAACACCATGCAGTCGAACCGGAGCAGTTACGGTTGTAATCTGTCCCTGCCGGGTCGTTATCAGTCCCCAGAAAACACACACACCAAGAAGAAGAGAAACCTTTGGGAGCAGGTTTGAGAATACGCGTTGTCGCATTGTTATGCGGGGACTTTCAATGTCGCTTCTCAGCAATTCATCCAGTATCATGATCAGTTGGGAAGGGGTCTCTATATGACGTAATGTCCCTGCGGTTACCAGGGAAACCTCGCCACGCTCCTCAGATATGGCTACAATAACTGCATCGCTCCGTTCTGACAGCCCGAGGGCTGCCCGATGGCGGGTGCCCAGGTGCTGTGGAATGTCCGGGCTTATCGAAAGGGGCAGGTGGCAGGCAGCTTTTTCAATCCTGCCATTGGTGATGAGTGCCGCTCCGTCATGGAATGGTGCGCCATCATAAAAAATCGACTCAAGCATTTGAGGCGAAATTTCACTATCGATGACGACCCCGTTTGTCATCAGGTCATGCAGTGATTCATTGCCCTGAAATACAATCAGAGCACCAGTCTTTTTGGCCGCCATCCGGAATAGTGTCTCGGCGATATCCTGAAATTGACTGTGTTGCGTGTCCTGACTGCTATCGAGTATGTGGCGCAGAAGACTGAAGCGATACAGGGCCTGACGTATCTCGGTTTGAAATACGACAATGATAAGAATTATCAGTACGGTGCCAAGCTCTTGAAGCACCCAGCTGGTCATGTACAGATCAAGGAAGCGTGTCGCAAAATAAATGAGGGTTACCACTCCCAGTCCCAGCAGTACCTGAATGGCCCGCGTTCCGCGGAACCAGGAGTACAGTTGGTACAGGAGAACGGTCATGATTAGTATGTCTGCAATATCCTGGATGCGGATGGTAGGAATCACTCTGTGGCAGCTCCTGGAGAAAAGTTAGGTTTTTTCTGGTTAATGGCGGGTAAAATGTGGTACAAAGACACCCATTTTTATAGCACTTAAATTCGTTAAAAGGTAGTGGAAACACATGTTCAGGCTTTCTGATAAAGGGGAAAAAATTCAGCAGATGTTTGGGGCCATTGCCCCCCGGTATGATTTTCTCAACAGATTATTGAGTTTTGGTATCGACCGGCGATGGCGGACAAAAGCGGTGCGCCTGCTCAAGTTCCGTGAAGGTTCCCGTATCCTTGATGTGGCGACCGGCACCGGTGATGTCGCTCTTGAAATTGCACTTCGGACGCCGGATTCGGTCAAAATTACCGGCGCTGATTTTTGCCAGGAGATGGTTGATCTTGGGGTTGTTAAGGTGGCAGCATCTCCATATGCTGACAGGATTGACTTCAAAGTTGCACCCTGTGAAGATTTGCCGTTTGCAAACGATACGTTCGACTCAATTACAATTGCCTTTGGTATCAGGAATGTTGTTGATAGAAAATTAGGGCTGGCTGAGATGTGGCGGGTACTGCGTCCCGGTGGCCGGATGATTATCCTGGAGTTCTCCACGCCGCGTTCACTGCTGTTCAGGCAGCTGTACTATTTCTATTTCCGGCGACTGCTGCCGGTAGTCGGAGGCCTGTTTTCCCGGTATAATGCCTACAAATATCTGCCTGACTCTGTACTTGAATTCCCATCACAGGAAGATTTTTCGCGTATGATTGGCGCGACGGGTTTCTGTAACGTCCATCTTTACGAACTTACCTTTGGCATTGCCACAATCTATGTCGGTGAAAAAGAGTAAGACGGCGTTACTGTCGGTAGAGTTGAACACAGAAGGCGGCTTAAAAGCCGCCTTCTGTGTTCAATGCTTCCAGCATTATTTCCCGCAACACTTTTTATATTTAAGGCCGCTTCCGCAGGTACATGGATCATTGCGACCGATTTTGATAACGGTTACCGGTTTTGGTCGGACCATGCGTCCTTCCGTAAAATACCAATTGCCATCTTTTCGTTTGAATTGTCCCGCTTCATGATGCTCACGGTTGTCACCTTTTTCGCTGAAACGGGCGATGAATTCCACTTCACCGACTGAGTCGTCTGCTCCGCCCTTGTTTGTGCTGATGATTTCAAGGCCCTGCCATTCAGCTGTTTCGGCCCACTCTTTTGTACCGGCATGATCATAGTCCTGGCAGTAGTCGGGGTGGGTGCTTGCGAAGATGAAATCCATCTCGGCAAAAACGTATGCTGAATAGCGGGCTCTCATGAGCTGCTCTGCCGTACGTGCAGGCAGGCTGCCGGATATTATCGTTTCACAGCATTCAGGATAGGAATTTCCGCTTCCGCACGGACAAGTGGTCATGGTTGATTCTCCTTTAGTATGTAGACATGATTTATGTACGCGAACGTACCCGGCTGACAAAAACTCAGCGGATAGCAGTTGATTTGGTGACACATTTCAGGCGCCTTTGTCAAATGATATCTAAAATATGACTTGTCTGGATTATCTTTTCCCTGTACTTATAACGGTTCAAAAAAATGTTATTACGAACGAGGACACAAATGGAAATATCAAGTAGAGAGCTGCTTCAGGCTCCATTATCGGCACATGAAACCAGGTGGGCAAGTGAAATAGCGGACAAGTTGCCTGATGACGTAGATCTGACGTTTGAAGAGTCAAAAATTCTGACCAGACTTTCCATCAGAGAGTGGCCGGATGCCCTTATCCTTAAAGTAAAAGATGCTATTGATGTTGACGATTTTCTTATTGAAGATCCGGATGAGTAGGCTCTGGTTTGTGTCGCAACCAGGGATCTAAAACAGTTGTGAAGGAGTATCACCCGTTGAAATACTATCGTAAAGGATTTTTTACATTCGTACTGATGTTCTCTCTGCTCGCTTCTGCAGGGTGTACGGACAGCAAAAGTGTCGAGCTGAAGGCAAAAAACCAAAAAGAAGCTGACTTGAAGGCCGCTAACGCAGCATTTGCGGCAACGACCACTGCAACGAGGAAGGCTGCAGTCTTTGCGTCGCAAACAAGTGCCGCCCGGAAAGCAGTTCCTGCAATTAAATATAATGCCGGTGAGAACCCTGAGTATGCAACAAAATGCGGTTGGCCGGTCAATTGTCCGGCACCGCTGCCTGGTTCAATTCTGCCTTCCAAGCGTATTGTTGCTTATTATGGCAACCCACTTTCGAAGAAAATGGGGGCCCTTGGTGAATTTCCCAAAGATGAGATGCTGCAACATTTGAAAGGTGAGGTGGCCAAGTGGCAGGCGGCTGACCCGGCAACTCCGGTGCAGCCGGCGCTGCATCTCATTGCCGTAGTGGCACAGGGGGCTCCCGGTAAAGATGGCAAGTATCGCATGATCATGCCGGACAAGATTGTCAATCAGGTGTACGGCTGGGCCAAAGAAGCCGGCGCGATCATGTTTATTGATATCCAGACCGGGCACGATGATATCCGTGCTGTTCTCCCGCGCTTTGAGTGGATTCTGAAGAATCCTGATGTGCACCTGGGGATTGATCCCGAGTTTAATTTGATAAAAAGCGGCAAGAAGCCGGGCAAGAAGATTGGTACCTATGATGCGGCTGATATCAACTATGCTTCCGGTTATTTGAAAGATCTGGTCAAAAAATACAATCTGCCGCCCAAGGTGTTTACGGTACACAGATTTACTCGCAATGGTGTCACAAATTCAAAAAATATAGTGCTGCGTCCCGAAGTACAGATGGTTATGCATATGGATGGCTGGGGCGCTCCCTGGTTGAAGCGTGACTCGTACAAGGACTATGTCGTCGCCGAACCGGTACAATATACCGGGTTCAAGCTTTTTTATCATAACGACACCAAGAAGGGGAATCCGTTGCTGACCCCGCAGGAAGTACTTAAGTTGAATCCAAAGCCGCTCTATATTCAGTACCAGTAATCGCGGCATTCCGTATGCTGCTCATATTTCCACCTCTTGCGAAAGCGTGTGAACCACCAGCAGGCGTTGCCCGTCTTGCCGGGGCTCTGAAGGCGCACGGCCTGCCGTGCCGGATTTTGGACGCCAATCTGGAAGGGCAACTCTGGCTGCTGGAGCAGCCGCTGGCCGCAGATGATACCTGGAGTCGCAGGGCCCTCAAAGGCCGGGCACAGAATTTGGCGGCGCTGCGTGACATCAATACCTACCGGTCACCCGACCGATATCGCCGTGCGATCAGTGACCTTAACCGCTCCCTTGCTCTTTCTGCCGCTGCAAACGGCATAACAATCGGGCTTGCTGACTACCAGCATATCAGTCTTTCCCCACTGCGGAGCGCCGATCTGATTGCTGCGGCTCAGGCACCGGAACAAAATCCGTTTTTCACTTATTTCAGCCGGCGACTGCCGGAGTTACTCTCCGGCGTAACTGCCGTCGGCTTCTCACTCAACTACCTTAGTCAGGCTCTCTGCACGTTTGCCATGATTGGCTACGTCAAAAAGCAGTATCCTTCACTCAAAATCATCGTTGGCGGCGGCCTGGTAACGTCATGGATGCAGCGCCCCGGCTGGTGTAATCCCTTTGGAGGCATAGTCGATCATCTGGTCTCAGGGCCCGGCGAAGCGGCATTGGTTGAGCTTCTGGGAGGCAGTAGGGAATCGCACCTGCATATTACTCCTGATTACGCCGCCCTGTCGCTGAAGGACTACCTTTCGCCCGGCCTGATTCTTCCCTATAGCGCCGCGAGCGGCTGTTACTGGAACCGCTGTTCGTTCTGTCCGGAACGTGCCGAAGGGAATGCGTATCATCCCGTGCCGACTTCTCGCGTATTGTCTGACATGCGGATCCTCACCGAGCAAACCGCGCCGATTCTGATACATTTGCTGGATAACGCCATCAGTCCGTCGCTGCTGCAGGCGTTGACAGAAAATCCACCCGGAACTCCGTGGTACGGTTTTGCCCGGATTAACGAACATCTGGCCGATCCGGACTTCTGCCACGCCTTGAAACAGTCAGGGTGTGTCATGCTCAAGCTGGGACTTGAGTCAGGTGATCAAGGCGTACTGGACCGGATGGGCAAGGGGATTCATCTCGGCATTGTTTCGCAGGTGCTGAATAACCTGAAACAGGCCGGAATCGCAGTCTACTGCTATCTGTTGTTTGGAACGCCGGGCGAGTCGGTCGTAGAGGCCCGTAAAACACTGGCGTTTGTCGTTGATCATCACCAGACGATCAATTTTCTTAACCTGGCGGTATTTAATATGCCGCTTTACGGTGATGAAGCCGCACAATACGGCAATCAGCCATTCTACGAAGGCGACCTTTCGCTGTACACAGCTTTTCGTCATCCCGGCGAATGGGATCGAAAACAGGTGCGCCGTTTTCTGGAGAGTGAATTCAAGCGACACCCTGCCATTGCTGCAATCGTCAGGAACGATCCACCGCAATTCAGCTCCAATCACGCCGCGTTCCTTAGCGGTATACACTAAATATCACCTTAACTTTTAGCTGTTGTTGTGGTATAAGCCACACTCACATTTTGCGGGAGATGTCATGGAAATTTTTGGTGGTTTCATGGTGATGATGAGTATCATCGGCTTTTTTTTAGCGGTGGTATGGCTGATCATGCCGTTTGTTGTCTTTGCGATCAAAGGGAAGCAGGATCGGACTCTGGATGTTCTTGAAACAATTGAAAAGCGTCTGACGATAATTGAGTCCCGGCTTCAGTCGGTTGAGCCGAACCAGACATCCGCTGATTCAGCAGGTTCTGTTGAACCTCCTGCCGCGCCATCAGACTCACTCCCGATTACTAATGAAATTTTGCCGCCAGAGTCTGTTGTAGATAAAAACGACTCTGAAGCGTCACTCGCAGTATAGCTGCCTGGAGGATTTAAAAAATGTTGTTACGTGGAAAAAAAGTCGTAGTTTTTGGTGTCGCCAACGATAAAAGTATTGCCTGGGCAATCGCCCGGCTTTTTCATGAACAAGGTGCTGAACTGGCGATAACGTATGCCGGAGAAGCTTTTGAAAAACGGGTTCGTCCGCTTGCAGAATCACTTGACGCCGCTGCAATACTCCCCTGTAACGTTACCAGTGATGATGAGATAGCTTCTGTCTTCACCGAGCTTGGCAAGGTCTGGGATGGAGTTGACATCATCATTCATGCGGTAGCCTTTGCAAATAAGGAGGAGTTGAAGGGCACTATTCTTAATACTACCCGTGAAGGCTTTGCAACTACCATGGACATCAGCGTGTACTCCTTTCTGGCCGTCATGAAAGCGGCCCACCCGATGATGCAGGGGAGGGGTGGTTCGGCACTGACACTCAGCTACTACGGGGCGATGAAGGTGTTCCCGAGTTACAATGTTATGGGTGTTGCCAAGGCTGCATTGGAAGCATCTGTACGCTATTTGTCTGAAGCGCTTGGTCCCGAAGGAACGCGCGTAAACGCCATCTCTGCCGGCCCGATCCGCACCCTGGCGGCTGCAGGAGTTAACGGATTTCACGCAATTCTCAATCATGTCGAATCAAAAGCTCCCATGCGGCGCGCCATCACTCAGGAAGACGTAGCCAATTCGGCGCTTTACCTCTGCAGTGACATGGCTGGCGGTGTCAGCGGCGAGATTCATTATGTAGACGGCGGTTACAATATCATTGGACTTTAGTCTGGAGACCCCCCATTAAAGAAGTATTCGGTAATCTTGCAGGTCTAAAATCAAGCCAGATTCAGTCTCTGGAACGCTTGTACCGCAGGCGGGTACCGGTTGCGGAGTTTTGCTCTCACGAACTGGCAACCCGTCTTGTTGAACTCTCCAGTGACCTTCGTCGCCAAATAGCAATTCTCGTCAATCGTGGCGGAAGTGTTGAATACGTCATTGTTGGTGATGAAAAAGGGGTGGTGATCCCTGAACTGCGTGATTATCCGCTCGGCAAACGGGTTATGCGCGGCCTTCGTTTGATCCATACTCACCTGAAAAACGAGCCGGTCTCTGAGGACGATCTGACCGATCTTTCCTTGCTGCGTTTTGATTTGCTTGCCGCACTGCTGTATACCCCCGGTAAAGCCCAGATGTGCGCACAGCTTGCCTGGCTGGCTGCTGACCAACGGGGGGCAAGCACAACCCTCGATCCGATACTTCCTCTTGAGCGAATAGACCTCGACTGTGTTCACGTCATCTCGGAACTGGAAGCCGATCTGGAAAAAGCGGCCCGTCTGGCACCCAAAGCAATGGACGCCCTTGAACGGGCCATTTTGATTTCTGTCACGACGTCAGGAACCCGCCAGGATGCGGAAGACTCAATGGCTGAGCTGCGTGAACTGGCGCGCACCGCCCGGGTGGAAGCCCTGGATGAATTCATCCAGCGGCCGAAAACCCTTAATCCCCGGTTTCTCATGGGTGAGGGGATGATGCGTGATGTGGTCATCAGGGCGATGCAGCGCGGTGCCAGCATGCTGGTTTTCGATCAGGAACTTACACCGGCCCAGATGCGTTCGATCTCTGTGATGACGGAGCTGAAGGTCATTGACCGCAGTCAGCTTATTCTCGATATTTTTGCCCGGCGGGCGAAAACACTGGATGGCAAGGTGCAGGTTGAGTTGGCCCAACTCAAGTATCTGTTGCCGCGTCTGAGTGGTCGCGGCGTACAGATGTCTCGCTTGATGGGAGGAATCGGCGGCCGTGGGCCGGGTGAAACGAAGCTGGAGACTGACCGGCGCCGTGTTCGGGACCGGATCACGAGCCTGGAACGGGAACTGAAAGAACTTTCTCAGGGACGTGACCAGCGGCGAAAGCAGCGAGTCAAGGCGGGGGTGCCGATTATTTCAATTGTGGGCTACACCAACGCCGGGAAATCGACCCTACTGAATGCTCTGACCAAGAGTGACGTCTTTACCGAAGACCTCCTCTTTGCCACGCTTGATACCTCTACCCGCCGCCTCCGCTTCCCACGTGACCGCGAAGTTATCATCACGGATACGGTCGGTTTTATCCGCTCTCTGCCTAAATCATTGCTGGGGGCTTTTAAGGCGACATTGGAGGAGATGCGAGATGCTGACCTGCTGCTGCATGTCGTTGACGCCTCCCATCCCCGTTTTGAGGATCAGATAGCCCAGGTGAGGGCGATTTTGGCTGAGCTGAAGCTGGGGGATAAACAGGAACTGCTGGTGTACAACAAGGCCGATCTGCTTAATGAAATGAGAAGGAAGGATATGGTGGGCTTTCTCAAGGTGCGTCAGTCTGCCAGAACCCAGCACAGTGTCACCGTTTCGGCTCGTGACCGCAAGAGTCTCGGAACTTTGATGGATGAACTGCAACGAAGGTTCTGGCCGGAAGGCGATTAATAATGTTGAACTGTAAAACTGTTATCTGCGCCCTTTGGCTGGCGGACGAGGCCCTTCCTGGGTTTTAGTGCCAGCAGGCCGTCCGGCTCTTTTTGCCGCTGATGGTCGCTCACTTTTTGAAGCATCTTTAGCCGCCGCAGGGCGCCATTTGTTGGCAGCTTCTTTAGCTGCTGACGATCGACCGGTTTTAACAGCTTCCTTGACAATTGGACGCGCACTTTTGGTGCTTTTTGCTGCGGCAGGGTTTCTCGCGACAGGGGTTCCTTCTGCGGCAGACGGGCGTGCCTTTGCCGGACGATCCGTTGAAGCCGGACGGGTACCAGCCAGTGGCTTTCTCTTGACAAAAGGTGATTTCGCCGGGCGGTCTTTTTGCGGTACGGCTATGCTGACGACGATGCAGCGATCGATCAGGTAGGTGCCATCCAGCGTTTCAACAACCTCATTCAGGTTGACCTCAGTCAGCATCCGTACATAGCCGCAGCGTTTGAATTCACCGGTTTGCTCGTCCACGATGAGGTGGACCGAGGTAACAACCCCCATCAGCTCAAAAAGTTTGCGAAGATCTTCCTCTGTTGCCTGTTCCGATATATGTCCGACGTAAAGTTCTTTTGCCATAACGCGTTCCTTGCCTTAAGTTATTTTTGCTCTCTGTGAATGGCGAATGGTCCCCATGTCTGGTCGATTGACATCAATTCAATGGTGTTAACGTTGACGTGTGGCGGTTGGCTGGTAATCCAGCGCACGGTTTCTGCGATGTCTTCAGCTGTCAATGGCTCGGTTCCGTGGTACACACTCGCCGCCTGCTTATCATTACCTTTGAAGCGCACTTTTGAAAATTCTGTTTCGGCCATACCTGGCTGAATGCAGGAAACCCGTACCCGAGTGCCGGATAGATCGCACCGCAGGTTGCGGGAAAACTGGGTCACAAAGGCCTTTGTTCCGCCATACACATTGCCGCCCGGATACGGCCAGGCGCCAGCAGTCGAGCTGACATTGATAATGTGCCCGCAATTACGCTCTACCATGCCGGGCAGCACAAACCGGGTGCAGTACATCAATCCTTTGATGTTGGTGTCCACCATGGTGTCCCAGTCATCCAAATCTGCCTGATGAGCAGGTTCCAGTCCCAGGGCCAGTCCTGCATTATTAAGCAGTACATCAATAGCCCGGAAACGTTCCGGCAACGATTCGATTGCGCCCCGTACCGCCTCGCGGTCACTCACATCCAGAGGAATTATGTGCACTTCAACTTCAGGAACGGCAGCCAGCTCTTCCTGCAGCTTCAGGAGCAGATCTTTTCGCCGGGCGGTCAGGATCAGCCGGTTACCTTTGGTTGCAAATATACGGGCGCAGGCCGCACCGAATCCGGCTGATGCACCGGTAATTAAGATGGTTTTTCCACTCACAATGCCTCCCGTTGCGCCAGTTTATATAGCGTTTCCAACAGTATGTCGTGCCGGATGCCTCTCTGCTCGCAGAGGTGAAGCAGCTCACCCGGCATCGGTGCACAAACGGTCAAATTACCTGATTCAGCCAGTGCCAGCGCTGTCCGGAATGAATGCAACGCGAATCCGGACAATTCAGGCATTTCACCTCCGCCATAGCGCTTGTCACCAACCACCGGACGACCGATGGAAGCCAGATGGCGGCGGATCTGGTGCATCCGTCCGCTGATCGGAGTGACGGCCAGCAGGGAACAGTTCTCGCCAGTCAGTATTATCCGGTAGCGGGTTTCAGACTCTTTGCCATCCAGCGTCTCGGTGATGACGCCGCTGCTTTCCGGAGTCCCCCATACCAGCGCCAGATAGAGTTTGTCCAGGCCGGTTTCTTTTACGTGCCGTCCGTAGATAGCGGCAGAGCTGGAACTTTTAGCCAAAATGACCGCTCCGGATGTACCACGATCGAGTCGGTTGACCGGATACAATTTGCACGGCGTAGCACGTAGGTTCATGTACTCCTGACCAACGTCTACCAGGTTGTCCTCACATTCGGCTGTGCGATGCATCGACAGACCGGAAGGCTTGTTGGCAATCAGAATCAGGCTGTCTTCATAGAGAATGTCGAGTGTCGGCCGGGCCGACGACAGGTGTGCCGTCGTTGCGGCACTCTCTTTGAGCGTGATGGTGTCATGAAGATTCAGCAGATCGTTAGCAACTGCCGGAGCACCATTACGTTTTGCAGCCCCGCTTTTGACCAGTTTGCGGGCATAGCCGAACGGAGATTTCGGCATCAGAGTCCGTAGATAGCTTTCCAGTCTGCGGCAGTGGTCCTGGTGGGTTATTTCAAAGGAGAGCATAGGGTATGATTTGTGTGGGAAACCGGCTTAAACAACGAGCCGATCATCCTTGTAGCCGGCATTGATTTCCAGGGCTTCATTCATGGCGCGGATAGCGACCTCTATCTGGCTGTCATCCGGTTCGCGGGTTGTCAGGCGCTGCAGTGCCAGTCCGGGGGTGATAACCATCTTGACGAGCGGGTGTTTGTCATGTGTAGCGCTCCATTTAAGAAATTCGTACGATATACCCGCAATCATTGGCAGAAGGAATATACGTGATCCGGCTTTAAGATAAAATGGCCAGAGTTTCGGTATCAGAGAAAATACCGCAATGCTGACGAGCATCACAATCAGGAGAAAACTGGTGCCGCAACGCGGATGGAGGCGGTTGTAACGTCGAACGTTCTCAACTGTCAGCTCGACATCGTCTTCAAAGGCAAAAATTGATTTGTGTTCGGCGCCATGATACTGAAAGACCCGCTGAATGTCTTCCATTCGTGAGATGGCCCAGATGTAGACAAGAAAAACAATTACTCTAATGACACCGTCCACCAGGTTGAAGATGATATTGTTGTCGCCGATGACCGGCGTCAGCAGTTTGGTCAGGTAGAGCGGGAACAGAAAAAACAGGCAGATGCCGAAGCCGAAAGCAACCGCCATTGTCCCGGCCATTGCCCACGACGAAAGTTCGCTTCCTCCTTCTTTGCTGCCATCTTTTTTCTTTTCCAACTCTTTTTCATCATCGGTCATGGCTTCATTTGCAGAAAAGTTGAGCGCCTTGATGCCGATAATCAAGGAGGTGAAAAGAGCAACTGCACCACGGACTATTGGTAGCTTAACAATTGGAAAACGCTCGGAGAGCGGTACCACCAGTTCTTTTCTGACTATTATTTCGCCATCGGGGCGGCGAACAGCAATGGCAACCGAGCGGGGGGCCCGCATCATGACCCCTTCAATAACCGCCTGGCCACCAACGTGTATTTTATCCATGGGATATTTCTCCGCTATTCCAGATTCTTGTAAAACTCTCTGACTTCAGCCATCTGTCCACAACAGAACTTTCCTTCCGGGCACGGTCCGCCAACGCAGCCGGGGCCGGCCTGGCGGAATATGACCGGCGCTATCCTTTTTGCCAGACGTAGCATCTCGACACTCATCTCACGAATTTCCCACTGTGCCCGCTGACAGCAGCGCAGGGCAAAAAAATGGAGCAATTCGCGGGCATTCATCGTCATAATGATTTTGGTCTCAGTGGCGTTCGGCAGGATATAGCGTGCATCTTCTGCCGGAATTCCCATCTCAATCAGTTGAACATACGCCTTGTGGACAGTCTCCGACATAAAGGCAAATATCTCTCGCGCTTCAGGATTCTCAGCAATCGTGTCTGGCATGATTGAGGTGAATTCTTCTTTGTGTGACACGTAGCGCTGCGATTGTTGAGAAAATGAGGCGATACGGTGACGCACCAGTTGGTGCGTGGTGACCCGCGAAATCCCTTCGATACCGAAGGTGAACGAAGCATGCTCAAGCACCGAGTGGTGACCAAGTGACATGATCTTGTCCAGAAACGTCTCAATAGCGGCATCCGCCAGCTTTTCCCGTAAATCATCAATTGAGGTGGGCGAGTAACAAAGACGTGCGGCTAGCGCAACGGTGCGTTCAGGATTGGGGGTGTGTTCGATCAGGGTAACGTTCATGATGTCCTGCTCGAGCCATGCTCAGGTAGCAATGGTCATTTCGGAAACTGGCATGCTCTGATTGGTAGTGGTTGTTTCTGAAAATCTATCAAAACAGAAGTATCAGGAGAAAAAAAAGGGGATTTGCCTCGCGACAAAGCCCCTCTCATGTGATTACATAATGAAAGCTTAAATCTGACCGTAGCGTTTTTTGTAACGGTCAACACGTCCGGCAGTATCAATCAGTTTCTGCTTGCCGGTGTAGAACGGGTGGCATGCGGAACAAATCTCTGTGCTGATCTCTTTTTTTGTGGAGCGTGTCAGGAATGTATTACCGCACAGGCACTTAACGGTAATCTCGGAATATTCTGGGTGGATGCCTTCTTTCATCTCTTCCTCCTTCAGTAGTGCTTTACAGCGTAACGTAATCAGTTATGAACAGTAAAGTGTGACTGTATCTATTTTAAAATTATTTTGCAACAATTATTTGGTTATTTCGACATTGAATCAAGAAAAGCCTGATTTGTTTTGGCTTCTGAAAGTTTGTCCAGCAAAAACTCCATTGTGTCTACTACATTCATCGGATGAATAATCTTGCGCAGGATCCAGATCCGGTTGAGAGAGGCTTTATCTATAAGCAGTTCTTCCTTGCGGGTTCCTGACTTGTTGATGTCAATCGCCGGGAACGTGCGTTTCTCCACCAGTTTGCGGTCGAGGTGCAGCTCCATGTTGCCGGTGCCTTTGAATTCTTCAAAGATGACCTCATCCATTTTGCTGCCGGTATCGACCAGAGCGGTGGCAATGATTGTCAGCGAACCGCCCTCTTCAATATTCCGGGCCGCGCCAAAGAAGCGTTTTGGTTTCTGAAGGGCGTTGGCATCAACGCCGCCGGTGAGGATCTTGCCGGAAGGAGGCAGGACTGTGTTGTAGGCGCGGGCCAGGCGGGTGATCGAATCCAGCAGGATGACGACATCTTTTTTGTGTTCCACCAGTCGCTTGGCCTTTTCGATGACCATTTCGGCAACCTGTACGTGGCGGGTAGCCGGTTCATCAAAGGTGGAGGAGACTACCTCTCCGTTGACGGAACGCTGCATGTCGGTGACCTCTTCCGGCCGCTCGTCTATCAGCAAAACGATCAGGTACACTTCGGGGTGATTGGCAGCAATCGAATTAGCAATGTTCTGGATCAGTACGGTCTTGCCGGTACGTGGCGGAGCAACAATCAGGCCGCGCTGGCCTTTTCCAATCGGTGCAATCAGTTCAATTATCCGCATCGGCATATTTTCCGATGTCGTTTCAAGAGTGAGCTTTTCCTGCGGATAGAGCGGTGTCAGGTTGTCAAAGAGGATTTTGTCCCGGGCAACTTCCGGTGACTCATGGTTTACCGACTCAACTTTGAGCAGGGCAAAATAGCGTTCACCTTCTTTAGGAGGTCTGATCTGGCCGGAGACGGTATCTCCGGTCCGCAGATTGAACCGTCTGATCTGGCTGGGAGAAACGTAGATGTCATCGGGGCCCGGCAGATAGTTATAATCGGTTGCCCGCAGGAAGCCGAAACCGTCCTGAAGTGTTTCCAAGACACCCTCACCAAAGATAGATCCGTTCTGTTCAGTCTGGGCATTCAGAATTGCGAAGATCAGATCCTGCTTGCGAAGGCTGGATGCCCCTTCAATGCTGAGATCCCGTGCAATAGTGTTGAGTTCACTGATCTTTTTGCCTTTAAGCTCTTGTAAATTCATCTGTTCTCCTGCGTAACGATCTTTCATGTATGGGGATTTTGCATGGATTGACTTGGTTTCCGGGGGAGTTATGAAGCGGCTGAATGATGAAAACCGCCATGGTCAAAAGCTTCCGGCTTAAACAGTCTCTATGATTTTTTTGAGGTTCGAATCTGTTATCGTTTGAAGAAGTCTAGGGATCTATTCGGATGCCAGGATGTTCAATCTGAGGTAGCGCGACGTTACCCTTTATTTTTGGGGATTGTCAATAAAAAACAGCATGGCTTGTCGCTAAATGCTCAATTGTTTGTCGTCTGGCATCGATTCGGCTGCAAAAGCTCGTTGACAACCACCCCTGCCATTGTTAACCCGAAGATAGATGGAATGAATGATATGCTGCCGAGAATTACCCGGCGATGTTCGCAGCGGAATGTCTGTTCAGATTTGTTGGGGCAGATGCAGTCGGTGCCGCATGCGCTTGACGATGCCGGATCGAGTTCCCGATGCAGTTCGGTCGAGTAGACGACCTGCACGCCTGTGGTTATGCCTGCATTTTTAAGGATTTTCCGCATGCTGCGGGCCATCCGGCAGTTTTTGGTAGCTGAAATATCGGAGACTTCTATCTTGGTGGGGTCAAGTTTGTTTGCGGCCCCCATGCTGGAGATGACCGGAATGCCTTGCTGTCGGCAGATCGTTATCAATGACGCTTTGGCAGTGAAATGGTCAATTGCATCCAATACATAGTCGGGGCGTGGTACGAGCAGTCGTTCGGCGTTCTCGTGGGAGAAAAATTCCTTACGTGCCACGATTTCGGCGTTTGGATTGACGTCTCGCAGTCGTGCTGCCATGGCTTCGACTTTTTGCTGACCTACGGTACTGGACAGGGCGTGGATCTGCCGGTTGATATTGGTAAGGCAGATATCATCAAAATCCACCAGAGTAATTTTACCTACTCCAGCACGTCCAAGAGCTTCAGCGGCATAGCTGCCGACGCCGCCAATACCGCAGATCATGACATGACTGTTGGCCAGGGCTGCAACTCCTGCTGTACCAATCAGAAGTTCAGTACGAGAGAATCGATGTAGTGTCATGACATACCTGTTCCTGTAATCTGAGTTGCACTAAACAATTATGTTCGCAAAATCGAAATGTTCTGTAATGCGCGCCGGTCCATAGCCGACAAAGTCACCATCAAGCTGAATGGGCTGTCTACCGTTGATTTCAAACGTTGTAGAATGCATACGTATCATCTGGTTACTTGATTCAGCCCGATGAGTGAATAAATCCACTGCGCAGCGAAGGTAGGTGCGTCGGGTGTTTCCCCTAATGCAGACCGCAGAAAGTCCCGTTTTGAAAGGGCTGCTTTCGGGTGACAGAACAAAATTACCGCCATAGCGGGAGGCATTGCAGATTATGACCGAATGACATGCTGCAGCTTCGGATGGGGAGCGGAGTTGAAAGGTTGATGAGTCCCATACAAAGGTGTTTTTGAAAGCGGAAAGCGCATAGGCACCCTGTTTCAGAAACCGCTTTCCCAACGGCCACACATCACGCACAACCGCTCCGTCAAGTCCGATTCCCGCCATGAGGAGAAAGCGAAGTGACCGTTCCTCCATCTCAAGCACGCCAACTGACAGGGGACGGGTTTTTCCTGCTTTGATCCGTTCAAGGGCATCATCAAGAGAGGTGATGCCGATTTCTGCTGCCAGTACGTTAGAGGTACCGAACGGCAGCACCGCCAGTGTGGCCAATCCGGGATTCAAGCCGTTTACCACTGCATTGATGGTGCCGTCGCCTCCGGCTACCACTACCAGCGGTGTCCCCCCCCTGTTATTGATGGTGGTGCAGTGAGCTAAAATGTCAGCAGGAGTGCGTACCTGGAAAAGTTCCGGGTGTATGCTCCATGATTGCAATCGCTCAAGTGCCATCGCTAAATTTTGCGTGGAATGATGGCCGGACAAGGGGTTGATAAAGAAGTAAGTTTTTGAGTAGTTCTTCATCAACGTCACCGAGCAGGACAAGCCTTAAGCTTTCTTGCCACATCCTGTACAACCTGAAGCGTTTCACTGATATTCCGTTGCATGGTAAAGGCAGCAGCTGTTTCAGCTGCCTTTACTCCCATACGTCGGAGCAGGTCCCTATCTGTCAAAAGCTGCAGGCAGACGACGATTGCCGTTACATCCGGCGGGTCTTGAACAACAAAACCGTTTTCCCCCGAACATATCAGTTCCGAAACTCCGTTGTAACGAGTCGTGATGACCGGCAGTCCATGAGCCATGGCTTCCAGTGTTGCATTACTGAACGGATCGTAGAGAGTGGGAAAGATGAATACGTCACACCCCTGATAGAAAAGTTCCACATCCGTGCGTGGCCCGGTAAAAACAACCCTGTCGATGATGCCCAGGCGTTGTGCCAATCTGCGATATGAACTCTGATTTCCCTTGCCGACGATGAAGAGCCGGAAAGGTTGTTCAAGACGGGCGGCAGCGGCTATGGCCGCCGGAACTCCCTTGCGGCGAAAGCCGGAGCCGACGTAGAGCAGGCGTAATTCGTTTTCAAGGGAGAATTCCCGGGCGAGTTTCTGCCGCTGTAGCTCTTTATCCCCTTCGTCACGACAAACCGGGTCAATGCCGTTGTACACCACATGGATACGATCCGGTGTAACGCCATACAGCCGGATGATATCCTGTTTCCCCGTTTCAGAATTGGCAATGATCGCCAATAACTTCGAATCGGTGAACATCCGCCGTTCCAACCACACATACGCCAGCTGCAGCGGATTCAGCCATGTCATGGCTTTATGGAGAATACTCTGCCCCCGGTTTTTCAGTAGCAGCCATTGCCGGTGACAGCCGTCTCCGGCACGGTAAATGTCCTGTCGCAGGGTGCGTTCCAGGCTGAAAATGATGTCCGGTTGCTCCTCTTCCAGTAGCTTCTGGCAATTGAGTGAAAAGGTCAGGTTTTTCAGCCAGCTGGTCAGTCGGTTCACCGGTACCCGATGAATTGTTATTCCCGGTTCAGCGTCCGCCTTCCATTCCGCGGCAAAAATATGAATTTCGTGTCCCGCCGTCCGCAAGCCTGCCACCAGTCGCTGCATATAGCGCTCTGCACCGCCGAACGGTGTATAACGGTATCGTATCAGGGCGATTTTCACCGGGGTATGTTCCGCTCATGAAGCAGCCGGTCATAGAAAGCGATGGTGCGGTCAATCATGATATCGTCCGTATAGTTGGTGAGAATGTGTTGACGGGCGTTTTCACCGAGACGGTGGCGCAATTCCGGATCATCCAACAACGTGGCAATCGCATTGGCAAAGGACGCTGCGTCACCCAGGGCTGCTATCAGACCGGTTTCGCCATGTCGTACCAGTTCGGCGGTGCTGCCGACCGGTGCCGCAACCACCGGTTTGCCCATGGCCATGGCCTGACTCAGGGATTGGGGGACACCCTCATTGCGATCTGATGTCAGTACCGCTACGTCGGAAAGAGCGAAGACCGCTTCCACATCCTGGCGATAGCCGGTCATGATGATCCGCTCCGCCATGCCGGATTCGTGTATCAGCCCCGTAATCCACTCCCGCCCCGGTCCTTCCCCGACAATCAGGAAATATGCCCGTGGAAAGCGGTCACCCAGCATTTTTGCCGCCTCAACAAAAAGGTCAGGACGTTTCATGCTGCGCAGCACCGCCACCATGGTGACAATTTGGGCGTCAGATGGCAGTCTCAGTTCACGCCGTAGTGAAGATGTCTCAACCGAGTGGGGATCAAAGCGTTTGATTGAGACTCCGGTGGCGATGGAAAGAATCCGCTCTGCGGGTAGCTTGTTGCGGGTAATCAGATCGTTCCGAATCGTTTCACCGGTGGTGATGATGCCGTCGGCCATGCGATGCACAAAGTTAAGCGGACTGGTAGAGAGAAGATTTGACAGATGACGGGTGCGTACCAGCAACCGGACACCGGCAATGCGGGCGGCAATGCTGCCGAGCCAGGTGTCTTTGCCGCTGTGGGTATTGACCACATCGGCCCGCCAGCTTCGTATCAGCCGGACCAGGTTGACAACGGCCCGCGGGTCATAGCCGGAACGCATGATTACTTCAGTCGTGGGGAGACTATATTCTTGCGCTTTGGCAAGAAGACCACTGCCCGGCTGGCAGGCGATCAGTACCTTATGGCCTCGTTCGACGGCTTTGCGGCACTCAAGAATGATACGCTGTTCCTGACCGCCCCAACCGGAAGACCATTCAGTATGGAGAATACGATATTTTGGTGTTGGGCTATTCATAGATACCTGAGTTGGCAGAACAAATTCACTTTTTAAGAAAGTGATAGTTCGAGTTTATGGTGATGCAAATTAACGATTGTTACACCGATTTAAAATCCAATCGGGGCAGTTGCCAAATCGACCTGCCTTATAATCTGCCAATCCTTCCAGAGCTGCAGCGGCGTTTTTCAGCTTTTCGGCTTTTTCCGTTGGATAGGACAGCCCTATAGCACGATACATTATCTTTTGAAGGCGCCTCAAAAAGTATTTTCTTCTGGCCCGCGCTTCTTCAGGAAGTATTGCGATACGGAGTATGCGCTTTCGTTCATCTGCGGTGAATTGTCGATCCAGCCATAATCTTCTGTTACGGAAAATAAAGTACGTATTATGTGGGCGGCTTTTGAATGAGGCGGATATTTTATGCCAGATCAGCACAGTGGGTACCGAAAAAAGTGAAAACCCCAGCTTTCGTGCGCTGAAACACCAGTCGGTTTCTTCATAATTCAAAAAAAACGCTTCTTCCAAAAGGCCGACAGTTTCAAATGTGGTGCGGGGGATCCACATACAGCAACCGATGATGTGGTCAACCGGCTCTACCTGTTGCCAGGAATGGGAGTCGTCGCCGCGGCCGATTAATTTCAGGCGGCACGCTTTGGAATCCCACAATGCGCCGAAATGCCAGATAACTTCCGGGTTGTCGAAGTAAAATATTTTCCCACCAAGTACGCTTCCGGAGGGTCGTCTCTGCGCTTCGTCGGCAAAAGCGGCTAACCAGCGGGGATCAACTGTTGTGTCATTGTTGAGTAGTACAATGATGCGTGCATCAGTCTGTAAGGCTGCAGTGATGCCTGCATTGTTTCCCCCGGCAAAACCGAGATTTATTCCTGTTTCAATCATCCAGAGGTCAGGATACACATTTTTAATGCGAGCCGCAGAGTTGTCTGTGGACCCATTGTCCACAACCAAAATTTCAAAGTGGGGATAGTTGCTTTTTCGCAGTGAAGCTACACATGCAATGGTGTCGTCAGCTCCATTCCAGTTAAGTACGATAACTATTACATGTGGCATGGTCGGGACGGTCATAGCGCGTACAGAAACTCCAGTAAACGGCTGCTGCGTTCCTTCCAGGTTAACACGCCCTGCTGGAGACAAGCCGTAGTAAGGTTTTGTCTCAGTTCATCTTCAGACAGGGACCGCAGGGCTGCGGCCAATGAATCGACATTATCGGCAATAAACGGCACCCAACCCTTTTCCCGTGAAAAATGCTCCCGGACAACCGGCAAATCAGGTGCGACGATGGGGCGCTGCCAGGCGGCATACTCCAGAAGTTTGGTGTGGGCAACATATGCCATTCTGCCGGTTGCACTAAATGGTGCTATCAGAACATGTGAATTGGCTACAATTTCAGGTAGTTCTGTTGGTGGCAGAAATCCGGTAAAGTTAACACGACTTTCGATGCCAAGAGTCTGAGCCAGTTGTCTCAACTCATTCAACTCATTCAGCTTCCCTCCCACGAGCGTGAGCCGGATTCCCTCTGTTTGAGTCAATGCTTGCAAAAGCAGATTTACCCCCTGTCCTTGATACATCTGTCCCACATACATCAACTGTAGTTCGCCGGTAAACGGCGGGGGAGGTGGAAGTGGTGTAAAATCCACCGCCAGAGGTATAATGGCAATCGGTACGGTCAATTCATATGGCCAACCCCGCAAAATATCGTGCAGTGCATCGGTTGTAACGGTTACGGCATCCGCCCGAGACAGTAATTCACGTTCCAGAGCAAGTCGTTTGCGCAGTTTTGGCTCGTATACGTCCCTGCCGGGATACCATGCAAGTTCATGCACCTCATAGAGATATTTGGTCCCTGGATGACGACGTTTCAAATGATATGCCCCTTGCTTGAATACGGAGAGGGCAACCCAGTCAGGACTGGACTTACTAATATACCGTTGGGTCCCCCAAAAAAACAGCTTGTCCCAGGTCAGCGGTATTCCCAGGTTCTTTCTGATAATTGGCAGGGTTTTCCATGAAAATCGGCCCACTGGATGTATGTTGTAATGTTTTGCCAGACAATCCGGAGAAAGGGAACCAGCACCGCAGACCAGTTCAACTGTGCACCCTTCAGTAGCCAATGATGTGCAATTTCGCACGATATAGACATCATGGGCGCTTTTTTTTGGCAGTATTTCGTTATATGGATAAATAAGGCGCATGATTCTATAAATCGATAAATACGGACTTAAACTGTTTCATAACGGACTCCGGAGAGTATACGCTGCTGTACCGGTCATACACTTTATCCGGGTCCGGCCTGAAGTTCTGCAATACGTGTGTGAGCTCCTCCTGATCACGGTAATAAACCCCTGCATCCCCCAGCATTTCCATGTGTGCCCGTTCCGGCGACCCGGAATAGGTGACTACCGGTTTTCCGCGCGCCGAGAATTCACCGATTGCCAGGCCGAACGTCTCTCCGCGCATACGGGCATGTAGCATTGCATCACAGGTGTTTATAAATGTTACTTTGGTGTCATTGTCAACGGTGGTTGGCATGTGAATGATATTCTTTAGTTTTTTACCGAAAAGGGGTTTATGGAAAACATCGGTGCTCATAAAGATAAAATATATGTCAGGCCGTTTAGAGGCCGTTTTGACAACAGCTTCGTGAGCAAATTTGACGTCAAACGTGTTGCTTCCGCCATAGCGCCCGAAAACGAGCGCCTCCGGAGGAATGCCGAGGTGGCTTCTGAAGTCATTGTTATTTTCAGGCAAGTGTACGATATGGGGGACAAACGGTTTTGCGCCGCCGGTCACGGCATTACTTAGCCAGTTTGATATATACGCATAGGTGTCACCATGGAAATCATTTTCCATAAATACGGAATGAATACAGGTACGGACCTTTTTTGATGCAATCTGGTCATTTTTACCACCCTTAATGCAGTACAGAAGATCAATGTTATTCTTTGCTATTACCGTATCGATTTCAGAAATGTCGTCATAAAAATAAACGGTAAAATGCTTCATGAATTTACTGATAATGTCGAGTGAAGAGCCTTTGGCATTTCTTTTGGTTATGACGCATGACGAGTTCCCCAAGAGAGTCGTATTGTAGTATGCATAATCGAACAGGGCAACTTCAGTCCCTCTATATCCGAGTTGGTTGGAATGGAATAGTATTTTCATTCTGTTTCCTTATTTGAAACTCAGGTAAAAGTGCTTTTTCAGAAGCGGGAGACGGTACGGCTCTTTGAAGAACCGAGTACAGCAGCCATTTTTTTTGAGTGCGGCTAATGCATGTGTCATAAAAAATGCGGCTCGTGCAGTGGAAGTATGAAACCTTTTGACATGCTCATGTCCCGCCTGGGCAATTTCTGCAATTATCTGCGGTTTTGTCAGTATCTCGCCCAACTTTTCGCTGAAATCGTCAAGTGAGTTGAATTCAATGCAGTGCTGTCCGTTTTTAGGCGGGTCAGGAATGACAATGTCCAGTTTTTGAGTAAACAAGAGTGCCCCTGCCGCAAGGATTTCCCAGTAACGGGCGCAATCCCAGCCGGCCCCGGCAGCATTAATACCAATCTGGCTACGGAACAAAAGTTCACGAAACTGCGGGTTATCATTATAGTTGCCCACGTTCTTACCTTTATATGTCCGCTCACCGGTACTGCCGGAAAATATGGCAGGATCATTGAGCAACAGCAAACGATGGTGGATACCGTACCGTATCGGATTTGTTGACAAGGTCGCTGCGAAAAAAACTTTGATATCACGTATTGAACCATGAGGAGCGGGATTGATGAAATATCGTTTTTCAGCGGCAAACGGAAACGGGAAAATTCGCTCGTCTCCGGCGAGCGCGTCATGAATACCTAATTCCCGTTTAAACACGGCCTTAAATTCAAGGTAGGGGTTTACTTCAAAAGCTCCTTTATCGCTACCGTCAACAAATATCAGATTTGGATTGACTACATCCTGCATGAGCCATAACCGAACCCGTGACCCTGATCCGATTATAATTAGGTCAGCCTTCTCCGCATAATCAAGAATCTGCCTGTTGCTGGCACCTTGTCCGTAATTGCTTGTTTCAGAGGTCATAACTTCATGACCAAGCTCAAGAAGCCCTTCGATCAGTGTCGCCGTAAGAAAATCATAAATGGGTGTATTGATATACAGGACTTTCATATAAATCGCCCGTAATAACCTCGATACCACTCCACAAAACGGGTAAGCCCGTCTTCGATGGATGTTGACGGTTTGAACCCCACATCCCGCATCAGGTCATCAACATCGGCAAAGGTTGCCGGAACATCGCCCGGCTGCATGGGGAGCAGGTTTTTGACCGCCTTTTTACCGAGGCACCGCTCCAGGGTCTCAATGAAATACATTAGCTCCACCGGATTGTTGTTGCCAATATTGTAGATCCGGTACGGCGCGTAACTGCTGCCGGGATCGGCAGAAAATCGGTCCCACTCCGGTGTGGCGGTGGGAATGGTGTCGTTGACCCGCATGACGCCTTCCACGATGTCATCGATATAGGTAAAATCACGGCGCATCAGGCCGTTGTTGAACACGTCGATAGGCGTCCCTTCCAGGATCGCCTTGGTGAAGGAAAAGTAGGCCATATCCGGTCTGCCCCACGGCCCATATACGGTAAAGAAGCGCAGCCCGGTTGTCGGAATCCCGTAGAGACTCGAATAGGTGTGGGCCATCAGCTCGTTTGACTTTTTTGTGGCGGCATAGAGTGAAATCGGGTGATCAACATTGTGGTGGACGGAAAAGGGCATCTGCGTATTGGCACCGTACACGGAGCTGGAAGATGCGTAGACCAGATGCTTGACGCCGCTGTGACGGCATCCTTCCAGAATATTCATAAAACCGACAATGTTGCTGCTGATGTAGGCATGGGGATTCTGCAGGGAATAGCGCACCCCCGCCTGGGCTCCCAGGTTGATGACGGTGTCGAAGTGCTCCGAACGGAAGAGCTGCTCAACCGCCTCACGATCCTCCAATCCGCATCTAACCATGCGGAAGCCCGGGGTGATTTCAAGTTGAGCCAGTCGGCTCAACTTGAGCTGTGGATCGTAATAGTCGTTGATATTGTCCAGGCCAATCACCTGATCTCCCCGTGCCAGCAGCCGTGTGCTGAGATGGTAGCCAATAAATCCGGCCGCACCGGTGACGAGTATTTTTGCCATAAGTTAAATCTCCCGAAAAGAGTTTACGCGCGTTGCTGTAACAATCCTTCAATGAACATGGTCAGTGCTCTATTCAGGATGTCTTCCGGATAGTCGAGGCAGTCACTTATCTTACTGCCGTTGCAGCCGTCACGGTGGCAGGGGACACAGTCCCGGTCGGATTGCACCACAACATGTCTGCCGCTGGTCTGGATGCCACGGGCGGCAGTATAGGGATTGTTGTGCAGCCGGTTGTCCCACGGTCCCCAATTATTGACCGATGACGGCCCGAAAAATGCCAGTACCGGAATATCGAGGGCTGCCGCCATATGCATGGGGGCCGAATCGACGCCGACAAAACTCGATGCAACAGCGGAGAGTGCCCCCAGTTGCTTGAGCGTCAGGCTGCCGCCCAGATCCACCGTTGTTGTTGTGCAGAGGTCACGCACTCTGCGCAGATAGTTCAGTTCATGCTCCACCGGTGCTGCGGTAAATACGGCGGTGTGCCCGGTGCGGGACGAGAACATATCTACAGCTCTGGCAGCAACGGCCGGCGGCATTGTCTTGAACATCCACCGGGAGGTAAGATGCGCGTGGAAGAATCTCCCACTCTCCACTTTGTGTCGGCTGAGCAGTGCCTGGACTGTTTCGGCGTCAGCCGGGCTGAAATGGAAAGATACCCTCCTGATCGGGGTTGCTATCCCGACGCTCTGCAGATAAAACAGATTGTGCTCAACGGTATGCAGTGCCTGATCGGGCGGTTCGATTACCCGGGTAAACATCCGGTTTTTGAAGGGCATGCCGCGTCCGTATGATTCCACTCCGATTCTGGTGCGTGCGCCGCTGAATAGTGCCGCCACAGCTCCCCGGTCTCCGGAGGTCATATTGAATACGGTTTCGAAACGTTCGGCCCGAATTGTGGTGAGCAGTTTCACCTCTCCCCGCAGCCGGTCAGTACGTGAAAGTTTCTTTATACTCCTGTCGTAGACAATCACCCGGTCAATGTCCGGATTGTCGGTCAGCATCTCTTCCGTGCCCGAATTGACCAGAGCGCAAATTCGAGCGGCAGGATAGGCTGCCCGCAGATTTGCAAAAACCGGGGTTGTCAGCAGGACATCGCCGATGTTTCTCAATTTTATGACAAGAATAGACTCTGGAGATTTTATTGGCTGGTTCACGGGATGCATGGTTAAAACCTCGGGAGTAACTGTCGCAAAATTGAAAAGTACTTCCAGCTGCGATCAAGGGTCTGCTTTGGCACCGAGTCCCGCCATTGTTCAGTCAGAATAGTCCAGTTGAAATTCAGGAACATCCGGCTGTGCCCCGTCCCGTGGCCATAGTTGGCAAGTTCCATTTTTTTTCGACTGTCGACCGGTGTGTTGAAAGATAAATCCCGTGAAAGACTGTGATACGAGCGGGAGCGATCAATATCGGTCCGCTCTCTGCAGGTAATGTGTTTCGGCAGATATTTCTGAAGGGTTCCGCATGCTTTGTTGTATTTTACAAAGCGGTAATCTTCGGCGCCGTAGTTGCCGGAAAACTCTTCGTCATAGCCGGCCAGTTCAAAGAAACGTCCTCGCGACATGAAAAACAGGTTTGGGTGTCCGCTGTAAATTTTACCGTCTTCGGCACGTTTCCGGTACATCTTGTACAGGCGTTTACCGCATGAAGGACGTTTGATGAGGTGCTGCATCGCTTCAACCGGAATCTCGTGATCAAGGTCCAGCATGATGATACTGTCCGATTTTGCGTACAAAACGCCCACATTGCGGGAACCACTCTGATTCCACGGAATATCTTCGCTGATTTTAAGCCAGGTAATATTAAGATTGAGTTTTGGTATTTCGTAGGTGATAGGGGAACCGTCGTCCACAATTACAAAGTGCACCTGATCGAGCACTTCAGCCGGATAGCCGGCATACTTCTCCAGCAGAGCGTACACGGAAGAAATATTCTGCTGATTACAATAAAAATGGGTGATGTAGGAAAGTCTGATGTGAGACCAGCTGCGCTTGTTTCCGCTTATTTCATGGTTTCTGCGCGGCATCAGCAAGGAGAGGTAGCAATGCTCCAGCATTTTACTATGGCTGTCCGGACCCAGATGCGGCTGATGTATCAGTAGAGGATTCGGCAGCTTGAGATTGCCGTTCGTAACTCTGGAATGCATGGCATCCCGTACGGCGGCGTCAATGAACATGTTAACAGCTGTTGCGTGAACATAATTGGTACGATTTTTTGATGAGTTCTCAAGGGGAGAAATATCATACCACGTTGCTATGACAAAAACAGTGGGGCATTCTGCGTGGTACGTAACAGCAGCAGCGTGGTCGAGAGCTGAATGGGTGTGGATAACCGCATTCGCCTGCTGGCGCACAGCATCCTTCAGGGCGGAAGCAACGGCAGCTTCATTTTCTGAAACTGCAATCGCAGGTACATTATGATGTGCGCACAGCTCAAGCACGCGACTGCCGACCGGCACTATCATAATGAGGGTGAAACGGTTTGCGAGCCCGGACGATATGACCTCGCTCACAAACGCTTCTGCCCTGCCATTGCCGGAAATTCCCGCAGCGCTTACGACAACAACCGCATCATGCGCCTTAATTTCAGTGTATTCCCCCTGATGCTCAGCCCGGGGCGTAATGCATGACATCCTGATGTAACTCCCTTTAGCTTGATTGGTGGTTTGGATTTTTATCCTGCAGCATTTCTCGCGCCTTTGCATATTTGGCAAAGGTATAGGCGGAGTAGAGCACCGAAAGTTGAAAGCCATGAGCGCCTTCCAAGAAGCCCCTTTTAACCACATACATCTTGAAAAATGTAAAGACCGGTTTGAAAACAAGTGCCGAAATTCCCGGATGTTTTCCGGCTTTTAACACCTCTTCCGCTGCCAGGGAAGAATATTTGTTCATTCTGGCCAGATAATCGGTGATTCCCGTATAGGTGAAATGTTTCAGGTTGCCTGAAAGGGTACCAACTCCCCCACGGTGTTTCAGGGATTCGTGAACTGATTTCTCAATAAAACTGCACTGCCGTCGGTCGTAGAGTCGTGTCGAGTAATTGGGATACCAGCCACAGTATTTGATCCAGCGCGAGCCGAAATAGTTCTCGCGTGCCATGCGAAACGCCGTTGCCCCGTCTGTGGCCGCACGGGAAATGGAAGCAGACAGTTCGGGTGTTACGCGTTCATCTGCATCAATATTGAGAATCCAGTCGTTAACGGCTTGCTCAGCAGCAACATTCTTCTGTCTTCCGTACCCTTCCCACGTGTATGGAATAAAACGGACTTTGGGGTGCGCACGACAAATTTCCTCTGTTTTGTCGCTGCTTCCGGAATCAACCACGATTATCTCGTCGACAAAATCCAGGCTGGCCAGACAATCGTTGATATTACGCTCTTCGTTGAGAGTTATTATGGTTGCCGAAATTTTATCCATAAATGGCGTGTCAACCTTTGGTTGCGGGAGACTTTAGCTGTCCTGTTGTTGAAGTCATAAGTCCAATACTTGCCGCGACGACATCATCGACGGTTACCGCTGTCATGCAGCGGTGATCAATCGGGCATTCCCGTAATTTGCACGGCGCGCATTCGACCGCTTTTCGTACTACTACCGCATTACTGCTGTAAGGAGATGTGCCGGTGTGGTCAGTTGAACCGAAAATTGCCACGAGGGGCACGCCAAAAGCCGCTGCAATATGCATGGGGCCGGAGTCATTGGTAATAAAAAAATTACAGCGCTTGATCAGCGCCATCAACTCCCGGACAGATGTTTTGCCCGCCATGTTCAGTGCCGTCCCATCCAGATTGCGTGCTATATCCCCGGCAATTTCCGTTTCACCCGGGCCGCCGAAAATAACGACTTTTGCCGCCCATTTTCCTGCAAGCTGACGGGCAACCTCCGCAAATCTGTCCGGATACCAGCGTTTGGCCGAACCGTAGCTCGCACCGGGGTTAATCCCCAGAATAACGTCACTCGGTCCTATGCCGTTTTCTGACAGGAGGGCGGCTGCTCTGCTTTCCTCTTCGAGTGTCGTGATGAGGCGGAGTGGTGTTCGACTTCCTGAAATGCCGAAATACTGCAACAGGTTCAGGTAGTAATCAACTTCGTGGCAGGGGGCGGTTTCTTTATCAGCTGCGTACCGTCCGTTCAATAACAAAGTTCTGCCATCACTGCATTTGCCGATCCGGGCCGGAATGCGGGCCAGCCATGGCACCAGTGCCGAGTCGAAGGAATTCGGGAGGATAATGGCAAGATCGAATGCATGTCTGCGCACTTCAGCCGCCAGTCGCAATCTCCCGGCAATGCCATGATGTTTCCCCTGGCGATCAAAGGTGATTATGGCGTCAATTCCGGGATGATGCAGGAAAAGCTGGGACACCATGGCATTGGCCAGAATAGTGATTTCCGCATGGGGAAAATACTCCCGAATTACGCTGATTGCCGGTGTGGTCATCACGGCATCACCGATCCAGTTAACCGACCGGATCAGGATTTTTTGAAAAGAGTCGCGACGGAATTTTTTCACGGTACTGTGCCTTTGGCTCCGGGAACAGTGACTGTTTGTGTCGGCAGCAGTACCGGTACACCCGCAACAACCGGATAGGTCCTGCTGCAGGGTGGGCAATGCAGTGACGAACCCGTTTCAGAAGGTACCAATTCCCCTTTGCAGATTGGGCAGGCGAGTATCTGTATAAATTCAAGTGGCAGCATGGTATCCATATCACTAAAGTTGATTGGTCAATATGTCATAAATAGCGTTACTTTTGAAGTAAATTACACGTATGTGGACTGATATTCTTCCAGTTTCATGTTGACGATACTTTGATATGAATGATATTTACATTCGTTGATCAAGCCAGAGGTTTATTCGGTCTTCACACCCCTTCATGCCTGCGAGCCCAATGACTCATTCCACTTCTACATTTGATTGTTGTGAAACCGGTTCCACTCCGGGCGGATATATCAGACTGGAAGTAAACGGGCGTGTGTCGGTTGTTTGTGACTGGGCTGCACCGGTTGTGGAGGATGCCCTCCGTTCCGGTACTCTTCATGAATGGGCGAACCGGCAGACAGTGAAGGAGGAAATGCGGGGGCGGGGGGTTGTTTACTCCGTTGATCTGCCGACAATTCCACCGACTCCGGTCGTTGTGCGGAGGAACCGTCATGGCGGATTACTGCATGGCCTGACGGGTGAATACTTTGTAACTCCCACACGGGCGCCGCTTGAGCTGGCAACATCGTTACGTCTGGCCGCGGGCGGAATTCCGACACCGGAAGTCATTGGATATGCCATTTATCCTGCTGCCGGGATATTTGCCCGAAGCGATGTCATGACCCGGCGACTGCCGACCGGAGACGACCTTCCCGCCGCCTGGAAGAAGGCGGGCAGAGAAACCCGGGACGCACTGCTGATTGTTCTGGCCCGGCTACTGGCTGCCCTTGCCGATGCAGGAGCGTGGCATGCCGATCTTAATCTCAAAAATATCTACATTGCCGGCAGTGGCGCTGGTCTGACCGCGTATCTGCTTGATGTGGACCGGGTGACGTTTCCGGGTGGAAGCGATGTTGCTGCCCGCAACCTCAAACGACTGGTGCGCTCAGCCCGCAAATGGCGCACCCGGTGGGGACTCGATTTTGATGAGGACTCACTGGCCCGGTTGGCTATTCTCACACAGGAGAACATATGATGCGAGTGACAACTGATCGTGTCTGCATTGTCATGATGAGTGCCGTGGGTGATACGGTGCATGTCCTGCCGGTGTTGCACGCCCTCAAACGGGCGAATCCCGCCATGCAGGTGACGTGGATACTGCAGCCGGGGCCGGCCATGCTGGTTCGCGGGCACCATCTGGTTGATGAAATTATTCTTTTTGATCGCAGCCAGGGGCTTCGCGGTTTCCTTGCCGTGCGAGAACAACTGCTCCGGCGGAAGTTTGATCTTGTTCTGGACCTGCAGGTCTATTTCAAGGCTAATATCATTACCTCATTTGTCAATGCCACGGTAAAGCTCGGCTTTGACTTCGCCCGTGCCCGCGATCTGAACTGGCTGTTTACCACGCATCGTATTCCTCCCCATGCAATGCAGCATGTGCAGGATCAGTATCTGGAATTCTGCGACTGGCTGGGGGCACCGACCACTCCGGTTACCTGGGGGCTCGGGCCATGGAGTGATGAGGAGCGATCCTGGCAGAAAGAGTTTTACTCCCGTATCGACCGGCCTGCCGTGCCGATTGTTGTGGCGACCAGCAAACTGCAGAAAAACTGGTTTCCCGAGCGATGGGCAGAAGTGTGCGATGCTCTGTATGCGGATTTCGGGCTGCAGCCTATTCTGGTCGGGGGGCGTTCACCGGTGGAGGTCGAGTGTGAGCGGATCATTATGGAACGATCTGAAAAGGCTCCGCTGAGTGCTCTGGGAAATGGCGGTTTACGCGGATTGGTCGGGATTCTTGATGGGGCCGCGCTGGTAATTTCGCTTGATACCGGCCCGCTCCATATCACGGTCGCTCTGGATCGCCCGGTCGTCTCTCTGATGGGCTATTCCAATCCGAAGCGGGTCGGGCCGTACCGGAAATTTGGTGATCTGATGGTTGATGTCTATGGTGAACCAGGTGAAGAGTATCCGGTTTCGATGGAGAATCGACCTGACCGGATGGCGCGCATCACGGTCAATAATGTCCTTGAAAAAGTCCAGGTATGGCGATCTGATTACGCGGAGTGATCTGGAAGCAGATCACAAAGCATTTTCTCCAGCTGTGCGGGATTGTCGATCGTCAGCTCCAGGCGTGCGAGTAATGTACGTGCCGCATACTCCTGCGTAAGCCCCCTCAGTTTCACTCCGTCCTTTTCCGTTGTGACCAGAAAGTCGGCTCCGCTGCTCCGCAGTGCCTCTGCTATCTCAGCGCATCGTTCCGTATTGTAGACGACGTGATCCGGAAAGTTGAGTGTCTGCACCGGATTCAGCCCTTCTGCACGCAGACCGGCAAAAAATGAATCCGGATCAGCAATGCCGGCAAAGGCCAACACGGTCTGTCCGGAATAGTGGGAAAACGGCGCCGGAGGCCCGCCGTTCAAGGGGAGCAAGCCTCCGATGGTGTGGCAGGATACGCACGCGGGAATTCCTCCCGTAGCTGCGGGGATACCTGCTCCCTTTGGAGAACGCGTAAATATCATCAGGTCTGCCCGGCGGGCTGCTGCTACCGGTTCACGCAATATCCCTGCGGGCAGTGTCAGGTTGTTGCCGAACGGCCGGGAGAAGTCCATCAGCAGAATATTCAGGTCGCGATGAAGACGTACATGCTGAAAGCCGTCGTCCAGCAGGAAAATATCGGGTGCCAGTTGCTGCATGGCCAACTGACCGGCCGCATAACGATCCGGGCCGATTATAACCATCAGTCCCGGCACCGTCGCTGCCAGCAGATACGGTTCATCTCCGCACTCTCTGGCGCCCAGCATAATCGAAGCACCATCGCTGACGACACAGGTTTGTCCTTCCAGAGCTCCGCCATAGCCACGGGAAAGTACGGCTACCCGGTAACCCTGTGCCAGAAAAAACCGGGCAATATAGGCTGTTACCGGCGTTTTTCCTGTTCCTCCCACGGTGATGTTGCCGATGGAAACTACCGGGCGGGGGAGGCGATGTGTTTTTACGATGCCGCTTTTATACAGCACGGCACGCAGCCTTAGAACGAGCGAATACAGCCAGGCCACTGGAGTGAGCACCAGCAGCACACGTTTGTCACCCAGCCCGGTGCGGCTGCCGGATGCAAGTTCCCGCCAGTATGTGTGATATGATGTGTTCATAGATAGGTCGCGATGACTTCCATATGACGTTCCGTCGCTCCGCCGTTATCCCGCATTAACTTCAGGCCGTTCTGCCCCAACACTCTTCGCAGTTCCACACTCGTAATCAATGCCCGACAGGTAACAGTCAGTTCGTCCGGAGTCTGAACCTGAATACCGGCACCGTACTGCAGCACCAGTGCTTCAATTTCTTTGAAATTGGTCATGTCCGGGCCAAACACGCTCGGCACTCCGACCGACGCCGGTTCCAGGAGGTTATGTCCACCGAACGGTACCAGGCTGCCGCCGACGTACGCGACATCTGAGAGCGAATACAGATTCATCATTTCGCCGACGGTATCTACCAGGAGCACTTCACCCGGGTGCAGCAGATTATGGCCTGAAAGGGTCGTACGTTTTCGATACCGCAGTCCGGAGCTGTCGAGCAACGAGGCTATTGCTCCGGTTCGTGCCGGATGTCGAGGGACGAGGACAAGAAACAGGTTGTCGATATCTGCAGATAGTTCCTTGTAGGTCGATATGAGATACTGTTCTTCACCGTCCCGGGTGCTGCCTGCTGTTAGTACACAGCAATCGTTGGGGAGGAAGTATTGTGCGCGTAAGCGTCGACGTTCTTCCTCACCGATCTGATGTGAAGCAATATCGTTTTTGAGATTACCGGAAATCCTTGTTGCATCCAGGGCTGCACCGATAGCGACGATGCGCTCACGACTGGCTGCCGATTGCATGCAGACAGCTGAAAAACAGCGCAGCGCAGGGAGGAAGAACCAGCTGAATTTCAGGTAGCGTTTGAATGAACGGTCCGAGATGCGGCCGTTGGCCAGTATCAGCGGAATATTTCTCCGGGCGGCTTCACGGGAAAAGTTTGGCCAGATTTCTGTCTCCATGACGATGATAATACGCGGCTTGACTGAACGGAGGATGGCCCGCACCGAAGGGAGAAAATCGAAAGGGAAGTAGAGGCATAGGTCAATTTCCGGAAATTTCCCCGCAGTTGTTTTTCCGGTTTCAGTCGTATTTGTCACGACGATGGCGTGATGCGGGTAGCGGGTGCGGAGTACTTGAAGAAGGGGCCTCGCCGCAATTATTTCGCCTACTGAGACGGCGTGAAGCCATATAACCGGTCGGCCTGCCACCGTTGCCAGTTTGCTCTGCGGTACCAGCCCGAATCGCTCAGCTGTCGCCAGTGGCCATCCAAGTTTGATGGAGCGGTACATATTGAAGAGGAGCACCGGAACAAACAGAACAATGGAGAGTATGTTATAAGCAAAAAAGAACATTGACCTGAGTTACACCGGTGGAGAAGCTGTTTCGACCCGGTCAAGCCGGAGCAGGTAATACAGTGCAACTGCCAGAAGATGAACCATCCCCCATGCCCAGAGCGTGTCGCTCAGAAAGTGCCCCCCCTGTGCAATACGGGCAACACTCATCAGCATCCCGAAGATCAGTCCGCCGGTCATCCACATCGCAGCAGCCCGTGGTTTCCGGCGCCGTAACAGAAAGAAAGGCGCCGACAGATAAAATGCGGCTGAAGAGTGCCCTGACGGAAATGAACGACCGTTGTGGGCAATCCCTTTTTGCCATGGATGCAGGAACTCTTTTGTGCCGCCAAACTGAACAATTTCCCGTGGTCTCGGTCTGCCCCAATAGTCTTTAAAAACGGTATTGACGAGCAATCCGGGACCGAGTGTCAGAAGGATGACGAGAAAAAGCCCCGGTCGAATCCAGGAGCGGCGCTGCTTGTAAATGCAGCCAATGACGGCTGCAGCCAGTCCGGACGTTCCAAGCAGAATCGATGGCCCACGGTCCAGCAGGTACAGAAAGTGCCATGGTTGTTGGTCTCCAACCGGCCATTTTCCACCGATGCAGAATGGCGCTGATACAAGCACATCGGCATTGGTGGCAGCAATCACGATTGTTGCCAGGATGAGAATAGCCACGGGGAGGGCGAAATCACGCACATTAATAGTCATATGGGCTCTCCTGCCCGTTTCCAGCGGCGATGTACCCAATACCAGTCTGCCGGGTGGGCGCAGATAAATTCTTCGAGATACCGCGACAATGCTTGAATGTCCTGCCGGATACCTTCTTCACTGCGGTCTCCGCACAATGCGTATTCGGGATGAATTGTGAGCACATGCCGGTCACCATTGCGGTGGATGAATACCGGAACGAGCGGTACGCCGGTTTTATGGGCAATAATTGCCGGTGCCTTGTTAGCCCAGGCCGTTCTGCCGAGAAACTCAATCAGAGCTCCGTTATCCGCAAACACCGCCTGATCTGCCAGCATGCCGATGACGCCATCGTTTTTAATAACGCCGAGGATGGGGCGCAATGCCGCCTTGTTATAAATCACCTTGTTGCCGTAACTCATGCGCATTTTTTCGACGACGCTATTCAGGTAGGGATTGTTCTGATGGCGAGCGATGGCCCAGACATTTTCACTGAAAAGTTTTTTAAAGGATAAGGACATCAATTCCCAGTTACCGCAATGTCCACCGACAAAAATGAGCCCTTTATGTCTCTCTCGGGCTGATCGGAGGCTTTCACCCCCCTTGACTTCAATCGAATCAATTAATATGTCACCTTTGCCGTGATACAGCCGACATATTTCCACGATGGAGATTCCAAGATTCATGAACGTTGCCAAGGCAATTTCCTCGGCTGTGTCGAATGTTCCGGTCCAGGCGGGGTGACGTTTCATGAAGGGAAGTGCCTGACGAATATTGTCGATTGCGATTGATCTGCGTGAGTGAAGAATGTTGAATAAAAATGCGCCGATCTTTGTGCCGATGCGGACTGATAGAAAACAGGGAAGTGCTGCTACGAGAAGGGTGAACAGGTAAAAAAATGCTGCCTGGATTGCCCAATTGATTTTTTTCATGGCACGGTGGTTATTTCAGTCGAGTCCTGATTTTTGAACTGTCGAGAGTGTAACCGGTTGTAGAGTCCGTTATTTTTCAGCAGGCTGTCATGGGTACCGCGTTCGACAATGCTTCCGCCTTCAATGACGATAATCTGATCGGCATGCAGTACCGTGGAGAGACGATGGGCAATGACGAAAGTGGTCCGGTTGACCATCAGGTTGTCCAGTGCCTTCTGTACCATCTGTTCGCTTTCAGTATCCAGTGCGCTGGTGGCTTCATCCAGAATCAGGATCGGCGCATTTTTAAGCAACGCCCGCGCGATGCAGATACGCTGCCGCTGACCACCGGAAAGCCGCACGCCACGGTCGCCGATACTGGTGTCGTATCCTTCCGGTAATTGGGTGATAAAGTCGTGAGCATACGCTGTTTTCGCGGCACTCATGACTTCTTCCAATGTTGCGTCAGGTTTGCCGTAACGGATATTGTTGGCGATACTCTCGTGGAACAGGATTGTTTCCTGATCAACGAGTGCAATTTGGGAAACCAGTGATTTAATGGTAATGTTCCGGATGTCATGGCCGTCAATACGGATGGAGCCGGACGTTACATCGTAGAATCGGGGAATAAGTGATACCAGGGTCGATTTGCCGCCGCCGGAGGGGCCAACCAGAGCAATCATCTGAGTACTGTTTGCCGAAAGTGAAATGTTCTGCATCAACGGCTCTTCACTATAGCTGAAGGAAACGTCGTGAAATTCGACCAACCCGGATGAACGTCCAAGATCGACAGCGTCTGGATGCTCAACGATATTGTTGTGTGTATCCATCAGGTTGAAAACCCGTTCAGCTGCACCTGCAGAACGCTGCAGAACATTGTACGATCCCTGAAGCTTTTTGATCGGATTGAACACCATCACCATGGCGGCGATGAACGAAAAAAATTCAGATGCGGTCATGCGTCCGCTCATTACCTGGCTGCCGCCAAAATAGATTACTCCGGCGATACCAAAAGAGATGATTGTCTCGGAAACCGGCATTGTCAGTGATTCGTACTTGATGAAGCGGCGAATCTGGTTAAAGTATTCCCGGTTGGCATTACGGAAACGATTGACGGCATCTCCTTCCAGTCCAAAGGCCTTGATTACCTTGATGCCGGAGTAGGTTTCCTGAAGGATGGCGGTAATCCCCCCCATGATGTTGAGGCTTTTTCCCGAGAACTGCTTTATTTTTTTGCCGATCAGTTTGGCAGGATAGGCGGTCATGGGGATGACCACAAAGGCAAACAGTGCCAGTTGCCAATTCCGGTAGAATATTACTCCGAGTAGTGAAAATGCGGAAATCAGGTCGCGGAAAAGACCACAGGCGACGTTGGTCATACCTTCCTGCATGGCGCCGGTGTCGCTGGTGACGTGAGACATCAACTCGCCGGTAGAGCGACGATTGAAGAACGTCATGTTCATATTGACCGTGCCTGCGTAGACATCGTTGCGGATGTCTTGTATGGCTTTTTGCCCGGCAAGTTTCATCGTGTAATCGTAGGTAAAGCGGGTAATGCCGCGAACCACAAACAGGACGATAATGCCCAGCGGCACCAGCAGGAAGATACCGGTTTCCTTCCCGGCAAAGATTTTTTTGAGAACCGGCTCCACCAGCCAGGCAAATGCACCGTCCAGTCCGCCTACTATGGATGAACAGAGCGCGGAAATGATCAGCAGCTTCCAGTAGGGTTTTAAATATCCGAGTGTCCGTATCAGTAAAGGGTTCATGGTTGTTCCATTAGTGAAAGAAGTAGTTGGGCCACATTACGTGAAGCTCCGCCGAATCCCAGCTTTGATCGCACTTCTGCCAGTCGGTGTCTGATCGCATCGTTGTAGGCCTGGTCAGTGAGTATCCTGGCAATTTCCGCTGCAATCATTTCCGGGTTCGCCTCATCCTGAATCAATTCCCGCACCATCGTTTCACCGGCGACAATATTGCAAAGACCGATATTGGGGACTTTTACCAGTCGCTTTGCAATTTGATAGGTAAGCGGCGATAGTTTGTAGATGATCACCATCGGTGTCTCTACCAGGGCAATTTCAAGGGTGACGGTACCTGATACGGAAATAACGGCATCGCATGCCCGGATCATATCATGAATACGATCACGGGTGGTGGTGACGTCGAGGCCGGCATCCTTCAGTTGCGGCACAATATCATCGCTCTTCAGTGTAGATGCCAGCGGAAGGATAAATTGAATGTCAGGGAACTGCTGTTTCAGTTTGCCGGCTGCGGCAATTATTACCGGCAACAGCCGCTCTATCTCGTTGTAGCGGCTGCCGGGGAAAAGGCCGACAATTTTGCGTTTCGGATCAAGCCCGAAGCTGGCCGCCGCGGTTGAACGATCAGATGTTACCGTGACGAGGTCAAGCATGGGGTGTCCCACAAAGGTGACCGGTACTCCGGCTTTTTCATAGAAGGGTGCTTCGAAAGGGAGGATCACGGCCATATGATCAACAAGGCGTGCAATCTTTTTGACCCGTCCCTGCCGCCAGGCCCAGATCTGGGGGCTGATGTAGTACAGCACCTTTATACCGGCCTTTTTGGCAACCTTGGCCAGCCGCAGATTGAATCCGGGATAGTCGATCAGAATCAGCAGGTCAGGCGGGGTATCAAGAAGAATCTGCTTCAATTTGCGGAAGGCGGATGAGATTACGTCAAAATGTTTAATTACCTCTACGAGACCGACCACCGCCATTACGCTTGAATCTACGAGAGTTTCAACTCCCGCTTCGCGCATGCGGACCCCGCCAATGCCAAAGAAATGCAGGTCAGGGGCACGTGTACAGGCTTCGCGGGCAAGGTCGGCGCCATAAATATCACCGGATGCCTCACCCGCCACGATCATGATGCGGCGTGGGCTGCTATCCAACCAGCGCCTCTCGAATAGTCTGTGCTACCAAACGAATGGAGTCTTCAGGCATTTCAGGATAGACCGGCAGTGACATGCAGCGACTTGCCACGGCTTCTGCCACCGGAAGCGATACTGTGGCGTATGCCTCGGCAAAGACATCCTGCTTGTGGAGCGGAATGGGGTAATAGACGGCTGACGAAATCTGCTTCTCGGACAGTTTTGCCATGATAGCATCGCGCCGGTCGGTCAGGACGGTATACTGGTGATACACATGAATGCCGATACCATCTTCAAACGGCACCGTAACGATGTCGCCAAGCAGTTCTGAATACAGGTGGGCCACACGTCGCCGTCCCGCGCTGAATTCGTCAATCTTTCGGAGCTTGACCCGCAGAATGGCGGCCTGAATGTCATCAAGACGACTGTTGAAGCCGATCACGCTGTGATGGTAGCGTACTTTACTGCCATGGTTACGTAATATCTTGATCTGTTCCGCCAGTTCGTCGGTGGCACAGGTAATCAATCCGCCGTCGCCGTAGCAGCCGAGATTCTTGCTGGGGAAAAAGCTGAAACAACCCAGTGACCCGATGGTTCCGGTCATGGCACCGTCCGTTGCAGCGCCGAATGACTGGGCGCAATCTTCAATCAACAGCAACTGGTGTTTGTCGCATATCGCCTTAATCGGTGCCATGTCGGCCGGCTGCCCGAAAAGGTGAACAGGTATTATCGCTTTGGTGCGGGGGGTGATGGCCGCTTCAATCAGCGCCGGGTTAATATTGAACGTTTTCGGGTCGATGTCGACAAAAACCGGGGTTGCTCCCGCGTAACAGATCGCTTCAGCAGTGGCGATAAATGTGAATGGTGAGGTAATAACTTCGTCGCCAGCCTTGATTCCGGCCGCCAGAATAGCAAGATGCAACGCATCGGTGCCGGAAGCACAGGAAACAGCATGTCTGGCGCCCAGATATGCCGCAGTTTCCTGTTCAAAGGAAGTTACGTTCGGCCCGAGAATGAATTGGGTACTCTCAATAGCATCGAGTATCGCCCGGTCAATCTCTGGTTTAAGTGCGTGGTATTGGGTTTTTAGATCAACCATCGGAATCATGAAGGTCTCCTGTCAAGGCTGAGATTGATTTTGAGTGCTGTTTCCAGCGCCATTCGACCGGCACGGCCGCTTACTTCAGGTTCTTTTCCTTCACGAATTGCAGTCAGGAATGACTCAATTTCATTCCGTAACGCGTCAGCCTCACCAAGTTCCCGCTCCTCGACCTTCACGTTGGGGATTCCCGGAAAAAGCTCGCCTTCCCCTTGCTGGGCTACTAATATCTTGCGGTTCTGGAAATCAAGGGTGATATAGGCGTTACGCTGGAAGATGCGCATCTTGCGTTCGCTCTTCAGGCTGATGCGGCTGGCGGTGACGTTGGCGACACAGCCGTTCTCGAAAAGAATACGGGCATTGGCAATATCTTCCTCACCGGTGAAAACGGGGGCTCCGACTGCATCAACCCGCTCTACGGGCGATTTTACAATATGTTGGATGATTTCGATGTCGTGGATCATCAGGTCAAGCACGACGTTGACGTCGGTGCCGCGTGGTTTGAATGGTGCAATGCGGACTGACTCGATAAAAAGCGGAGCCTGAAGAATGCCGTCAAGTGCCTGCAGAACAGGGTTGAAGCGTTCCAGATGCCCGACCTGAAAAACCACGTTGTTCAGGTCAGCCAGCTCAATCAGTTCATCGGCTTCTTCAATCGTGACGGTGATCGGTTTTTCAATCAGGACATGCACACCTGCCGCCAGAAAATCCCGCGCTACGGCATGATGGAACTGTGTCGGAACAACGACGCTGACGGCATCCACTTTACCGATGAGATCACGATGATCGCCAAATGCCTGAGTGCCGAGCGCCGCGGCAATTTCTGCCGCACGTTTCGGATCATTGTCCACGACACCGACCAACTCAACATTTTCAATGGCGGCATACTTCTGGGCATGAAAGCTACCCAGGTAGCCTACTCCAATAACGGCAGTTCTAAGCACGCTCATCCGCGACAAATCCCGCGTTTTGACTTTTCAATGAAGGCCAGCAGATAATCGACTTCCGGGCAATCAGTAATTTCAGTTTTGATGCGGGAAACGGCATCCGGCAGCTTCAGGCCGGCCATGAAAAGCGCCTTGTAGGCTTTTTTCAAGTTGTTGATGGTCTCTGTAGAAAAACCGCGCCGTTTGAGGCCGATCAGGTTAAGCCCGCGGAGTTTCGTATCGCGCCGCCGTGCAGAAGTTGCTATTGAGTAGGGAAGGATATCCAGAGACACCATTGTACCGCCGCCAACCATGGCGTTCATGCCGATGGAAGTGAACTGATGGACTGCAACCAGGCCGCCGATGATGACGTTATCTTCAATGGTGACGTGTCCGGCAAGAGTTGCCGCATTTGCCATGATGACCCCGTTGCCGATGCGGCAGTCATGGGCCACGTGAGAATATGCCATGATCATGTTGTTGTTGCCGATAACAGTTTCTGAATGACCGGTGACCGTGCCGCGATGGATGGTGGCAAATTCACGTATCATGTTGTTGTTGCCGATCCTGGTCCAGCACTCTTCGCCCCGATACTTTAAATCCTGTGGCGGTGCCCCTACCGATGACTGATGAAATATCTGGTTGTTTTCGCCGATTTCAGTCCAGTCACCGATGACGGCATGAGCGCCTATAGAGGTGCCTTTGCCGATGGTGACGTATTTGCCGATGATGGCGTATGGGCCAACTTCTACGTCTGCCGCCAGTGTCGCTGTAGAATCGATTATCGCACTCGGGTGGATCATAATTTGCTCCCGTTAAAAAATGTTATTTCGGTGAATCCGCAAAAGTTGCTTTAAGGTCGGCCTCGGTTACCAAGGTGTCACCTACAAATGCCTTGCCGGCAACTCCCCAGATCCCCCTGCGGTTCATAGTTGTGGTTACCTCAATTCGCAACTGGTCACCGGGGGATACCGGTTTACGGAAGCGGGCATTGTCGATTGCCATAAAGTAGGTTACCTTGGCGCGGGTTACTTCATCTGAAGCCAGATATGCCATAATGCCTGCAACCTGAGCCATGGCTTCAATTATCAGAACGCCCGGCATGACCGGATGCCCGGGGAAATGTCCCGGAAAAAACGGTTCATTGATGGTAACATTTTTTATGCCGACGCAGCGTTTTCCGTGCTCTCCATCAATAATCCGGTCAACCATCAAAAACGGATAGCGGTGTGGCAGTATTTTCATGATTTCGTTGATATCGAGTTGCATATTACCTCTCCTGACGTATCTGATTCAATTGTAGTTCAAGCTCGGCGACGCGTTTTTCAAGAGCTGAAACCGTTTTCTTCATTTCTGGTAAACGCGGCACAACCATTGCCGATTTCAGCCATTCCTTGTGAGGCATGGTTGGGGTGCCGCTATAAGCGGCATTTGCCGCCAACGAGCCAGGTACACCGGATTGAGCACCGACCAGAACGTTGTCACCGATGGTGAGGTGACCGGCCACGCCGACCTGACCGGCCAGCGTGACGTGGTTTCCGATTTTTGCACTTCCCGAAATTCCTACCTGTGACACGATCATGCAATCTTCGCCGATCTGGCAGTTGTGGGCAATCTGGACCAGGTTGTCGAGCTTTGTGCCTCGTTTTATCCGTGTCACTTCAATAGCCGCTCTGTCTATGCAGCTGTTTGCCCCGATCTCAACATCATCATCCAGCACCACAATGCCGATCTGTGGAATAGGGTAGTAGCTGCCGCCGTCGGGGGCGTAGCCGAAGCCGTCAGAGCCGATTACGGCCCCCGGCTGAAGGGTGCAGCGGTTGCCGATCCGGCAGCGTTCGCGGACAACAGCGTTGGCGTGGATGATACAATCCTCGCCAATGGTGACGTTGCTGTAGATTACTGCACCGGAATACACCACGGTACGTTTTCCGATGACAACATTGCTGCCGATGCAGGCTCCCGGATAAACGCTGGCTCCATCGCCAATGGTTGCCGTTGCGCTGACAATTGCTGCCGGCAGCACTCCCATCGGTTCGTGAGGGGTCGTATAGAAGAGTGTGAGCAACTTTGCAAAGCAGAGATACGGGTTGGCAACTTCAATAGCGGTACGGCCATATCGTTCTCCACCCGGCGCCATAAGGACAGCTCCGGCGGACGTTTCCGCAACTTTGGACGCATATTTCGGATTCGCAAGAAATGTCAGTGCGTCGGCTCCGGCGGTCTCAAGTGCTCCCAGACCGGTAATTCGTACCGACCCGTCACCTTGTACTGCTCCGCCGAGATATTCGGCAAGTTCAGCAACTGTTCGTGCCTGTGTCATAGCGTTACTTCTTTCTGTTGGAATTGAACAGTTTAAGAACTTCTTCAGTCAGATCAGCCTTTTCGTCGACAAAAAGCATACTTTCGTTTTTCACAAAGATGAAGGTAAAGCCTTTTGAACGGCCGTATTCCTGAATTACCTTCTCCATTCCTTCAAGAATCCGGCGGGTCAACTCTTCATCCTTCCCCTGCAGTTCATCCTGGGCATCCTTGGTGAAACGCTGAAAGTCCTTCAGTTTGTTCTGGTAATCTTTTTCTTTGGAGGAACGGGCAGAATCCGAGAGCAGCATCCCCTGCTTTTCCAGCTCTTCTTTCAACTTTTTCAGATCATCCTGCTTGACATTGATCTCGTCCTGATACTTTTTGACTTTTGCGGCCAGCTGCTCCTTGGCTTCTTTTCCCTGCTCGGAACCGTTCAGCGCCCGCTGCATGTCAATATAGCCGAGCTTCAGGTCAGCTGCAAAAACAGATGTTGATGCAATACACGCTGCTACGATACCTGCCACAATGATGCGTTTCATGAATACTTCTCCTTTAATGGGTATGGGCGCATAGACCCTCACTAGATTGATAAAATAATTAAAACATGCTGCCGATTGAAAATTCGAGTCGGCCATGTGAACTATCAAGACCGAGGCGCGGACTGATCGGGATTCCGTATTCAAGCCGGAGCGGACCAATGGGGGATGCCCAGCGAATCCCGCCGCCATAGCTTGTCAACATGGAATCGTGGATAGTGCTTAGGCTGGTTTTATTTTCAAAAGAGGTTCCATAATCGAAGAACACTACCCCTTTAAGACCAACTTCAGCAAGCAGAGGAAACGATGCTTCGACATTGCCGATAATTTCCTTGGTGCCGCCAAGGTAGACGGTCGACCCATCCGATCCGATTGTCGTCGGAGAAACGGTTCTGGATCGGTAGCCGCGTAATGAATAAATGCCACCAAGGTAGAATTTTTCGTCAATCGGGATCGGTTGCCCTCCGACTTGATGGATATAACCCAATGTTAATTTGGTCGAAGCGATCAGTCTTTTGTAGAGCGGGTAAAAACATGTATTATCGATATTGAAACGGGCATATTTATTGTCGCCTCCCAGTCCGGCAAATTCGGCGGATACCGAGTTGATCATACCGGTTGATGGGTCCATCCGGTAGTCGGTGTTATTGTGCGTGATGCTGCTGAATACGGAACTGGTGGTAGTCATGCCGAGCGGATACGTACCGTGGGCATCTGCATCGTGCAGTGCTTGATACGCGGTACTTGGTTTGAAAATATCCTTGATTTCGAACTTGTACATCATGAAGGTACCGATTGCATCGCTGATCGGATAACCGCCTTTGATATCGGCACCGACGAGTCTGCGGCTGTAGTCGGTATAATCACGTTCCGAGCGGTAGATGTCACCTCCCAATGTCCACTTTGTATCCAGGAAATAGGGGTCAGTGAGTCCCAATGCGTACGTTTGAGATTTTTTACCGAGAGAAGCGGAGAGATTGGCCTTCAACCCCAGTCCCAGAAAGTTTGCCTGCTGGACAGAACCCTGGCCGATAATACCATCCAGTGAACTGTAGCCGCCGCCGATGCTGAACGTGCCGGTCGGCTTCTCTTTTACATCGACATTTACATTGAGCTTATTGCTGGCACTTCCCTTGGATGTTGCAATGTTTGCTTCCTCAAAAAAACCAAGATTCATCAGGTTCTGCTTGCTGCGCTTCATACCGGTTGCGCTGTAGAGGCTGCTTTCTTTAACGCGCATTTCGCGGCGGATGACTTTATCGCGGGTCTTGGGGTTGCCGGCAATGTTGATTCGTTCGATCGTCACCAGTTCACCTTTTTCAACGTCAAAAGTCATATCTACGAGTTTTTTGTCGTTATCCAATCGGGTCTGGGGGTTGATCGTTGCGAAGGCATAGCCCTTATCGCCGTACAAATCGGTTAAAACACCAATGTCAGTGCGCAGAATTGAACGGTTGAAAATTTCCCCCGGTTCACTCTTCAGCTGTTTTCGGAGATCAGCGGCCGGATCAATCAATTCTCCTTTAAAGCCTATTTCCCCGATCCGGTATTGCTCTCCCTCAGTGATGCCGATGGTGACATCAAGCGCCGTTTTGGTTTCATTCAGTTTTATCGCCGGTTCACCAACCTTGACGTTGATATAGCCGTTATTGAGATAGTAGTCGGAAATCAGCAGTGCATCATTTTTAAGAACCTCTTCCTTGTAGGTACCGGCACCGGTCAGCCAGGACATGAACCATTTCTCTTTGGTCTCTATGACACCTTTCAGTTTACCGTCACTGAATGCCTTGTTGCCGTCGAGGCGGATCTCTTTTATGAGGACTTTTTCGCCTTCAACAATGGTAATAATAACATTCAGATCACTTCCGGAGCTCTTCTTTGTCTGAGTTTGCACGTCAGCAAGATAGTAACCATCGTCGCCGTACATTTTTTTGATTTTGACAACGCTTTTGGCCAGATCCTTTGCTGAAAAAACTGAATTTTGGCGAAATTCAAGAGCTTCCTTCAATTTTTCCGTAGTAAGCTCTTTATTTCCTGCAAAGGTGATATCGCGAACAATCGCCTTTTCCTGAACAGAATAGACCAGTACGGCCCCTTTATCCGAGTCCTCTTTCAGGGCCTGCACATCCTGGAAATGACCCAGTTTGTAGATTGCCCGAATATCCTCATTGGTTTTATCATTGTAAAGAATGTCGCCGGCGTGCATCTTGATTACGTTCAGGATTGCCACTGATTCAATACGACGATTTCCCTGTACCTTGATTTCCACCAGTTTCTCGCCTTCAGCGTAGGCAAGTGTTGAGACGCTCATCAATGCGACCAGGATGGTTGATACGGTATTCTTGAAACTGGGCACACGTCCCCCGGATATCATGTAGTTTTTTCCACTCTGCCATCAAGCAGATGAATGGTTGTGCCCATAGCAGCAGCCAGGCGTTCGTTGTGAGTAACGATGACCAACGTTAATCCTTTTTTAATCTGCAGTTCCGTCAGCATGGCATGGATGCCAT
>JAYTVV010000137.1:0-9553 GCA_043743795.1 Geobacteraceae bacterium | reverse complement strand
ACGGACAACCCAAACGCCAACAAGGAGACCGATCCCCATTCGCAGAATCTTATCCGCAAATAACCAGCCGGTATTACCAATCACTTTCTGTAGATCGTGTCGCCCTTCCAGACGCAACCGCACAAAAGCAGGCAGGTACCTTGTCCATGTTGCATTCACGAATTTCACTTGTTAAGTAAGCCAGTTATGGGTAGATTGTGAGTAGAAACAGGTTTAATGTTCACCATAATCTGGACCTTACCGATAAAATCCGATTAATCAGCAATTTTGTTGCAAATAGCAAATTAACCAAAATTGGAGAATATCCGTAGAGTAAAAAAGCGGTTCGAGCTTCCCTATACCCTACCGTAGCAAACTGACCGCTCAAACCGCCACACATCACATCAACAAAGACCTCTGGTAGGTACTTAACAATAACACCATGTGACTGCCACCTTAAAAACATCTCAACATCCATTGCAATCCGATAGCTAGTATCAAATAACCCGTAACGTTTATAAACACTTTGCCTTACGAATGTTGTCGGATGATTGAACAGAACTAAACGCCAGGGATACCACCAGCGACCTGCAGGCTTAACTCTCTTAAACAAACGACCACCTTCGTATAGGAGAACATCGCCATGAATAACGTCAACCTCAGGATGTGCTGTAAAATAATTACTTACCTTATCAATAACCCCCGGAAGCAAACAGTCATCTGCGTTTATAAGACCAATAATAGTACCTGATGAACGAACAATACCTTTATTAAATGCATCGGCGATCCCTCCATCCAACTCACTGATAAATATATCGACAGAATTGTCGAACGATTTTACAATTTCTTGCGTTCCATCTGTAGAAGCACCATCAATGACGATATATTCTACAATTTTCCCCTGCTTCTGTGATATCACACTATCAATTGTCTCACGGATGCTTGCAGCCGCATTTTTGCATACCGTTATTATTGTGATCTTATCTGAATACATCAACTTGCTTGCTCTTGCAGAGTAACGATAGCTTGTTCAAATTGAATTTGGCTTTTTGAAAAATCATACAATGACGCATAGTTGATGGATTGCACCTTCATCTCAAAGATTTTCTCATCTGATTCATTAAGTAGTGCCTCCAATTCATCGCGCAAAGAGGCAACATCGCCAACATCTGACGTCTTGATGATACCGGATTCTTTTGCGTAGGGAATCGCATCGGTGGTCATGACCACGCAACCGCATGCCATAGCCTCCAGCGGAAACAGACCGAATCCTTCGTGACGGGAAGGATAAAAGAAGATATCGGCGCTGCTGAGTATCTGCCTGAGGCGTTGATCATTGACGACACCAAAATTGCGCATGGTAAAGTTGAAGTCATCCTGACACATTGTATTTCCGCAGACCCACAACTCCATACCCGCAGCAACCTCGGAACCAAGAGATTTTAAAACCTGAAGCGAAAGATCAAATCCCTTGCGGTAGGCATCACCACGGGCCATCAACACGACAGATTTCTTCTTCCCCTTCAACCCAATGAGTTCATCATCGGGCTCAGGGTAAAATGCTCCGTGGTCAATACCAGTCTTAATAGTAATCATGTTTTTAGCTGAATATCTCCGACTGAAAATATCCGTAAGATGCTGTGACATGGAAATCATTGACTCTGACGATTTGAAATAGATCCTGTACAAAACATCAATCAAAGTGCGCATCAATTTGCCGTCGTAATATTCAACATCATCTGCCTGGGCATAATAAACCACCCTGTTATGCCGGGACAAAAGCATGTGCAGGTGAATGATATTTACAATTACAACATCATGCCCCAGGTTATGTGTCAACGCATACCACAAAAACCCGATCCGATTGGAACAGTCAACAGATGTAATTTTTAACTCGGGGGAAATTTCGAAGACTGTATCCATTTCTGTCACATGCAGCGTTACGTCATGGCCAACCGAAGCGAGGTAATTTGCATATGCTACTGTCAATCTGTCGCCACCGCGATTAAAGACAGAATAACAGTAGAATCCTATAGATAAAGGTTTATGGTAACTCATGTTGCAGAAGCCTCCAAATTGAAAACACCACTACCGGCGAAGGACTAAAGCTGATTAAACGTTTTCTACATCACTCATCATTTCGCACAAAAATCCCATCCACATCGGCTGGGTGGGAACCACCAGCAAATACCAATTCATGCAGGCAGAAACCACGTGCTTCCAGGAAACTCCCTACGGCAAACATATTCCCGGTGTTTTTTCTAAATATACTCATTTCAACCAGCACCACATCGGTTCTGTCAAGGAGATTAGCAGCCGAGCGCAGCACATCCATCTCGCTGCCCTCGGTATCGATCTTCAGCAGGTTGATCCGGTCTACGCGAGCTACATCCAGCATCCGATCCAGAGGTATCCCCTGGACCATAATCTCGCCGCAATAGTCACCGTCATTATCACGCACAGTGGAACTCAACTGGGAATCACTGGCAACAAAGAATCGGGTCACAGACTCCTGATTACTCACCAACATATTGATACAGTCTGACGGGCGTTCAGAATTCTGTGTAAGTAGCTGGTAACATGAGGGAAGCGGTTCAATACTGATAATACGTTCAGCCCCCAGATATGTACGGCAGAACAGATTAAATTGACCGAGATTTGCCCCCACATCCACAACGATCGGCCGTGCAGGAAGTATATCTTTCAATTTCCAGCTCGAGCAGAATACCCGCTGAATCGACCCCAGGCCAAAACGGTCGTTATAGCGGTAGTGCAAGCCGAAAAAAGTTGCATGCCGAGTGTTAATGTCAGGGCGGCAGCGATCTCGCAGAAAGTACAGATATTTAAAAAAAACAATCCTAAGTTGTTCATGCAGCGCTATCCCGGGTACGGTAAATAAAAACTCTCTGTCAAGCGCCAGCGACCAGCGCAGCATGGCAAGTAGATTCACTCGTTTTTTCAACCGTATACCCCCCACCCGACCAAACACACCCACACTACACCAACAATCAATAGCGGAATATCCCGCGTCAATGATTCAGTAGGGTCTCCACCCTTGCCGGACTGAACCCTGAGTATGTACCGCAACAGCCCGAAGCAGCTCAGCGGTACCGAGTAGAGCAACAAGGACGAGTGCCGCGAGATAACATACATGGTGTAGGTTACCAGTACCGAACCACCGGTCATGTACAGGGTGCCTTCAAGAAATCCTTTCGGATAAGCAAGCAGCGACTTGCGATGGTGGTGGGCTGCATCGCCCAGGTGTTGTTTTTCCGCCAAGCGCTTGCCCGTACTCAGGAACACCGAAAGCAGGAACACACTCAGAAACAGCCATTCGGAAATTGGTACGTTAAAAGCCACACCACCTGCCTGCAGACGCAGCAGAAATCCAGCAGAGATGCAGAAGATATCCACCAGCACGATCTCTTTCAGCTTTGCACTGTAAGCGACTGATATTCCAAAATACGCAGCCAGAATAAGAAGGAATGTACCTGATACATTCCAGGCAATCATCATGCTGGAAATTAACAAGACGGCAACAAGCATAGACGCAGAAGCTGATGAAACCTTTCCGGAAGCGATTGGTCTCGTACGCTTGTCTGGGTGATGACAATCATTTTCTTTGTCAAAAAGGTCGTTGAGGATATAGGTGGCGCTTGAAGTCAGACAGAATGAAATGAAAGGAAGCAGTGCGCGTGGAGTGAGGTAATCATAAAAAAATGTCCCGCCCAGAAAAGGCGGGAAGAACAGCATCAAATTCTTGAGCCACTGATGAATTCTCAAGAGCTTTGGTAGATTCAGGATCATCACCTGTCAGTTATCCTGGCCAGCTCGAACCAGTGAAAGAAAGAAATCCTCCAAGTCACGTCGCTTGGTTTCAACCAGAACCACTTCCGTACCGGATGAGTTTACTTCACCCATGAAACGGTTGAAAGCACTGCAGGGCACGTAATATTCAGAGACCGAATCCGTGCGGCGCAGCACCTCGATCCCTGCAAAGGTTACAGACTCATCTTCAGGCTGCTGTAAATGGATAAGATATCCCTCTACTCCGCTTTTCAGAATATTCTCCACCCTGTCCACGGCAACCAGGCTCCCTTTGACGATCACCCCTACCCGGTCACACACCTTTTCAACATCATCGGTGATATGCGTACTAAAGAAGATACTCTTGCCACGTTTCTTCAGGTCCAGGATAATGTCCTTGACCAGCGCCCGACCGATTGGATCGAGTCCACTCATCGGCTCATCCAGGATATACACATCCGGATCATGAACCAATGCCTGAGCCAAACCAACCCGTTGCACCATCCCCTTGCTGTAACCACGCATGGGGCGTTTACGGGCCTCCCACAGATCCAGCCGTTGGAGGATTTCCCCTGAGCGACATTGTACTAATGCCGCATCCATCTTGAATTGTGCTCCGACAAAAGCAATATATTCTTCGGCGCTCAGATAATCGTAGAAGGCAGGGTTTTCCGGAAGATAGCCAACCAGGCGGCGAGATTCAGCTTGACCTGCATCAATGCCCATAATACGTGCCGAACCGGCAGTCGGCCGTAGCAGTCCCATCACCAGTTTTATAGTCGTACTTTTACCGGCACCATTGGGTCCCAGAAAGCCGAACACCTCTCCCGCTGCAATAGTGAGATCAAGCCCCTTCAGCGCATTGACCTTTGTCATTCGCTTTCCACTGAACTGTTTGTACAAACCCGTTATATCAATGGCGTTCATCTGACTCTCCTGCTTTTTGCGTACTGTTTTTCTTTATCCCTGCAAAAGCGTACTTGCTGGTAGTTGCGACTTTCCCATCCGCCTCCAGGTAAAATTGACCACCGTAGGGGTCCCGGGGAGGAGGCGCGAGGAAACCGCTTGAAGCCAGCTCTGCAAGCGATGACGGTATGGTCCCTCGCATTTCCCTATAGCGATCACGGGCAACCTCTATGCGACGTGTCTCACGGAAAGCAGTCAAACGGATCTGATAATTCTTTTTGAGCGCAGGGTTTTTCTCACTCTTAAACATAGCTGTCAGATAGGTTATGGCCAGCTCGGTCTGTCCCGATTCCTGCATATAGCGACCAGCCAGAAGTCTAGAAAGATCGGAACCGGAAAGTTCAGCAGATTTCTTATAATATCCTGCTGCAGCGGCATAGTCCTTCAGGAAAAAGGCACTGTTGAACCCGGCTAAAAAAGGGAGATACCAATCCCAGGTGCGATACTTCATGCCATAATCCAGAAGATCATTGGCTATTTTATACTGCTTGACATCCCACGTTAAAAAACTTTGGGCAAAATAGTAAGCATCCGTATTGTAGGGATCCAGTTTGACTGCACCGTGCAGCAGACGGGACATGGACATATAGTCCGGCGGCACGGTAAACTGGTTGTCAGCTGTTTCGAAAAGTCCGCCAAAATACATCAACACCTTCAGTATCAGAGATGCCGCCACCAGTTCTTTATGATCTGCAACCACGGACTTGAGTGCCGTCACAGAAGGGACATAGCCCAGCTTTTCCACGAAGGGCTTGTTGCGCAGATAAGAGGTAAAGGGAATAATCAGTAAGCCGTATAAAAGCAGGCAGACCATGGCTGTCGAGACTGTTTTCATCATTGGCTATCTCATTTCGCGCCGCATAAAAATGGCCGCCGCCAGAGAAAGCAGAATTCCCACATAGACAACAAAATAGGCCAGTGTAAGGAACAGACCGTTAGCAGGCACCGGTAGACCATAAATTGCATTTACCTTCAGATCAAAGGCACTGAAATTGGGCAGCAGGAAATACAATCCGGTGGTAATCTGTTTTACTATGGGCGATAATTTTTGCGAGACGGGTGAGTGGACATACTCATAGACCTGCTGGGTGACTCCACCGGCTAGGAAGGTGGCTATCGTGCCGAAAACCGGTAGAAAAAAGGAGGTACTAACCGTAGAAAACAGAAAGGCCACCGCGATCAGCAGAATGTATTTTAAGGCATCAAACAGGATACAGAGCCCCATCGTACCCCAGACGATCGGACGATCGGGCGGATAGATGCCAGAGCTGAAAGCAACAACCGCACAGGCGGCGATACCAAGTAGCGCTGCAGTCAGTAGCACAAACAAAGCCGTACCACCAAAGCGCCCAAGCAGGTAACTCTGTCGTGAGAGCGGCAGACCCAGCACACTGAATGTATAGCGCCGTTCAATATCCTTCCAGAGTGATGTCCCCCCCAGAAAGACGGATAACAGCAGCAGGATAAAGGAAATCAGCGAAAGCGACAGGGTCAGGGACAGCTCCGTCACCTGGCGCATGGAGAGCGAAGCAATGCCGGGGATCAATAGAAAGGCGCCGGCAGATACCATGATGCCCTGAAAAACCCGATCGCGGAAGATACCTTTAAGAGTTATTCCAATAATCGTAGTCATAATAGATCCTTATGCTTAAAATATACAGTCACGTAATATCACATTGCGAGATCTTTCGCCAGTTTTTCAGCCGGCCCACGATAATAGATATCCTGCGGAGCGGTCTTACGCACAATGGTAAAGGCTTCCAATGCTTTCTGCCTGTTTTTTTGATGCAGGTGAACAACACCGAGACGGTACTGATAAAAGGGATCTTTTGTTATCTCGTACAAACGGGTGAGACAGGTCACCGTATCAGTATAGACAGCGGCAGAAGTTGTTTTTCCTCGCAGAAGTTGTATTTTATTAACCTCCAACAGCCGTTCCAAAATTACTGTCTCATGTCTGCCAGGGTCTTTCAACATATCCCGGAGAATCACACGGGCTTGATCATATTCACCACTATCAACAAAAACACCAGCTTTATTTATCAAACCATACTGATAATTAATCAGACTCTCTTTTTTTTCAAACTTATTAAAAATTACAAGTGCTTCAGCCAACCTGCCTTTCTGTTTCAACGCATTGCCGACTTCATTTTGAGCTGGCTGAAAGTCCGGAGATTTGTGGAGTGTGTCCTGGAACAGTGTCAGATTGTCCTGCCAGATATAGTTGCGGCTGACGGTACCGAAGAGCGAAATGACCGCAAGACATGACAGGGCAACTATCAGATACGTTCGGCACTTTGCAGACTTTCCCCAACCCTGTACCGCCAAGGTCACCCCCACCAGAAAAAATGCCGCCGGAATGTACATATAGCGTTCGCCCAGCGGCGTCCAGGTCAGGCCAAGCATCGGAATCATCAGCGCAGAGGTGCCAACCGCCCCGGCACAGATCACAAAAAATGCCGGCAGCGTCCGGCGGGTCATGAGCCAGACAATCCCCACCAGAACGAGCACTCCAATGGGCAGATAGGCATCTGAAACATGAATGATCCCGAAATTAAGCGGAAAAGGGAGCAGGAGTTTTTTTGCATAAAAACCGGCGGTCTTTAAAACCAGTTTCGCATTTATCAACAGGCCGGAACTCTCGGAACCACCCACGTAGGTAATGACTCGGGCAATTCCCTGGTCACCTTTGGAAAAAGCCAACGCGCGAAAGATGAAATAAGCAGAACCAAAAGAGGAGAAAACGGCCAGATGAAACCACTGACGACGGAATACTGAACACAGCGGTTCTGTATTTTCAGCGGTCGAAGAGGTAAAAAAGGGAAAGAGCAGCGCCGCCGGCAGAAAGAAGATGGCGGTCTCTTTAACCAGGCAAGCCAGCAGCATACAGACCGCCGCCACGAACGACTGCAGCCGGTGTAAGGGCTGCTTCAGCAGCAGATACATCGCCAGCAGCAGAAAAAATCCGGTCAGCAGGTCGGTCCGGCCCGAGATCCAGTTGACCGCCTCGGTATTCAGCGGATGGATGGCAAAAAAGAGCGCCGCCATAAATGGTGCGGCAGGTAAAGCTTCTGAAAAATAAGCCGTGGCTCGGCGAGCAATCGCAAAAACCAGCAGAGAATTGGCAAGGTGAAGGATGATGTTGTTAAGGTGCATGAAGCTCTCCACAAGCCCCCACACATATTTATCAATCATAAATGATATCAAAAGCAACGGGCGATAATAGCTGCCGCTGCTGCCGGGCAGAAAGATTGTCCGCAGATTAAAACTGTCCGTATTCAGGAGTTGACTGTATAAACCGGGATCATCAACAGAATTGAGAGGAGCCGAGAGAGTCGGGTAATAGACTCCGAAAACAATTGCGATAATAAGGAAGATCTGATAGCGGGTGCGCATAGTGGTATGAAGGGTGCCGGCAGTGATTTATAAAAAAAAGCGGGATGCACAACACACCCCGCCTTTAGCATAAGAATACTGAAAAAAATTACATTGAGGTCCAAGAACCGAAGTTCGCATTAGCTGAACCGGAACCAAACTCAGTCGCATTGATAATCGCAGCAGGTGATGCTTTCCAGTACATGTTGGTTGAGTCTGCTGCCGTACCAAAAATCTTCGAGCCCTTGATATGTTTTGTGGCAATTGCATACGAAGTGACGTCATAGTTAGACATACCGCTTACACCGGATGAGAGCTTGACAATTGGGTTGGTTGCAGCGTTAGCGATTAAAGCAGTAGAACCGCCAAAAATTGCTGCACCGGCAGTTGCTACTCCTGACGTAGACGTCAGTGTTGTTCCGCCAGACACAGCAAAAGCTGACCCGGCAACGGACATAAGTACCAATGTTAATGCAAGAACCTTTTTCATACTATACCTCCTCTTTAAATGGTTAATTGTTTAATTACTAGTACGTGAGAACAGCCGGATAAACCTGGGCATCAGCGTTGAATGCTTCCATACCGGTTTTCCAGTTTTTGTTATCGGATTGACCTGCTGCATTGTAGGCCTTCTCGCGATAGGCGGAGAACTGCGGGATGGCAACGGCTGCCAGGATGCCGATGATTGCAACAACGATCAGCAGCTCGATCAGGGTGAAACCTTTTTTGCTACGAAGCTTGTTTAACATAGTGTTTCTCCTTTCGTGGTGTGTGCTCTGCAAGAGAGCTTTGTAATTCATTGAGTATGTCTCTATTATTGCAAATCACCGGCCAAAACAGAAACAGGCCATAACCTGCCAAAATCATAACTTTTTTTTAACATGCTCAGAAATCGGATCCGAAATTGACTTGATTTGCGTCACTATCGCTGACAATAATCGTCACGATGCTGATTTACAACATTTCCCGACAGCGGGCAGTAATGACGTCTGCTTCCAGCGCAACCTCAATCTGCTCACCATCCACCATGCGCTTGATACTTGCCCTGCCCGACGCCACCTCATTTTCGCCGATTACAACACTGTAGCGCGCTCCCAGCTTGTCGGCCCGGCGCATCTGGCTTTTGAGGCTTTTACCCTCATAGTCCATCTCCACCCGCACACCCAGCTGCAGCAGATCATGCAACAGGCGAAAGGCAAAGGCCCGTTCCCCTGCCCCCATGGTGGCAATGAACAGATCCGGGTGCTGTGAGAAATCCTTGTCACCCAGCAGCAGGGCCACCCGTTCGATACCCATGGCAAAGCCGATGCCGGGGATAGCCGGGCCTCCAAGTTGTGATATCAGGCCATCGTAGCGTCCGCCGGCAGCAACGGCCGACTGGGCTCCCAGGAGACCGGTGACCATCTCAAAGGTAGTGCGGGTATAA
>JAYTVV010000136.1:0-15178 GCA_043743795.1 Geobacteraceae bacterium | reverse complement strand
GTTCATCAACATCGGTATCTCCATACCCGATCAGCACTAGAAGCGGATTAAACAAGAGGCAACGTTCTTTAAAATCAGGGGCCATCAATTGTAAACTGGCCAAATCTGCAATAACAATATCAACGTTGTTGTTTCGAAGCGTGTCAAAAAACGGAACTCCACGTTCGCCTGATGTGATGTTGTAACCCTGGTATGTCAAAAAAGCTGACACCAGATCACGCGTCTTCACATCATTATCTGCTATGAAAATAGATCCGCTTTCGACCATAATCAGTTAGTCCCCTTACTAAATGCGCCATCACGCAGGCAAAATACATAACCTTTCGGCAAATGTCAATAAAATGACTTGCCGTCAGCTCTATTTATAAATGACCAAAAACAATGTTGTAATTGCGCTTGTGTTATCAGCTTTTTATTGTATGTTGCTTGATATAGATTGATTTGCATGGTAAATTCCCGGACGCTTATGATTGAGTTGAAATCAAGGCACATCACAACAGAGACGCCCCCCTTTTATTTGAGGAGATCGATTTATGCAGAATGCCCTGGTACAGGTAAAAGCTGATGATACTCATGACGAACTTATCCAACTGGTGAGCTTTAACCTTGACCAGGAAGAGTATGGAGTAGACGTCCTTAAAGTTCGTGAAATCATCCGAATGCCGATTGTTACGCGCGTGCCCAACACACCTCACTATGTAGAGGGGGTCATCAATCTACGCGGCAAGGTTGTTCCAATTATCTGCATGAGAAAGAAATTTGGTCTGATAGAATCTGAAAATGACAAGCAAACCAGAATCATGGTTATGGACATGGACGGGGAACTGATGGGCTTTATTGTTGATGCCGTCTCGGAAGTCATACGGATTTCCGGTAGCGAGATCCAGCCATCACCGGCAATGGTAGCTGGCGGCATTGATCAGGAGTGTATTGCCGGAGTAATTAATCAGGCCGAGCGCCTGCTCGTTTTACTCAATCTGGAGAAGATGTTTTCCCGCGATGAGAAAAATTTGTTCACCGGGATGTAGTCAGAAACTTTATTCCAACTGGAATTACCTCCATTAATTTTTTAGGAGTTGTGCACCATGCCACCCATTGATTGCGAAGATCAGGAACTGCTCGACGGCTTTCTTGCTGAGACAACCGAACTGCTTGAAAAACTTGACGATGATCTCATTACTCTTGAAAAAACTTCTGACGATACAGAGTTAATGAACCGGATTTTCCGGTCAATTCACACGATCAAAGGGGCTTCAAGCTTCCTGGGCTTTGATTTACTGGTCAAGGTCGCCCATAAAACAGAAGATGTTCTGAACCGTCTCCGGAAAGGTGAGCTTGTCGTAACCCCTGAAATCATGGATGTCATTCTGGAGGCTACGGATCTTGTCAAACTCTTGGTCGGTGACATAAAAGCCGGTGACATTCAGGAACGGGAAACAGATGGAACAATCAACAAATTATTACCATTCCTGCTGGATACTGCCGCTGCCGCCCAGGCAGCAACGGCACCGCCCATAGTACCACCTGCAGCACCTTCACCGGTAGCAACCGATTCGCCGGCACCACTCGCTGCTTCGGAAACGGCTGAACCAGAACCTGTTTCGCCTCTTGTTGTGCCCCCTGTGCCTGTCCCGAAATCTGCGTCTGATGTAGCGCAAAAAAAGACACCTGCTCCTCCCAAGCCGATCGAAGGAAAGGGAGGTGATGACCTTTCTGACAATTCAACCGTCAGAGTTGATGTCAAGCGTCTCGACGATCTTATGAATCAGGTCGGTGAACTCGTACTTGAGCGGAATCGTATGATTCAGATCAATCAGGATTTACAGCAAAATGATGCAAATCGCGCTGATTTTAACGAGGAATTCGGTAAGCTCACCAAGCGAATGAGCTTTGTCACCTCAGAACTGCAGATGCAGGTTCTCAAAATGCGTATGATTCCTGTTGAGAAGGTTTTTAAAAAATTCCCCCGTATTGTACGCAGTATGTCACGTGATCTGGGCAAAGAGGTAGACCTGCAGATCGTCGGTGAGGAAACTGAACTTGATCGATCGGTTGTTGATGAAATCGGTGATCCGTTGATCCACTTGATCCGAAACGCCATGGACCACGGCCTTGAAACTCCGGAGGTGCGACTGGCTGCCGGAAAATCAAGGAACGGCACACTCATACTGGCTGCTGTGCATGAAGGCAATCAGATCATTATTAGCATCAAAGACGATGGCAACGGGATCGATACTGACAGGGTTGGCCGCAAGGCTATCGAAAAGGGGTTAATTACTGAAGAGCAGTTTGCAGCAATGAGCCAGAGAGAAGTATTTGACCTCCTGTTCCTGCCCGGCTTTTCGACAAAAGACAAGGCCACAGACCTTTCAGGTCGCGGGGTCGGTATGGACGTCGTTAAAACCAATATCAAAAAGCTGAACGGTTTGATTGAAATCAAGAGTACAAAGGGTCTGGGATCCGAATTTATCCTGCGACTCCCTCTGACGCTGGCAATTATTCAATCACTGCTCGTTGAGGTTGAAGGAGAAATTTACTCCATTCCCCTTTCGTCAGTTTTGGAAACAATCCGGGTTGATCAACGCCAGTTTCACCTGATCGGCGGACAAGAGGTTCTAAAACTGCGAGACATCGTACTGCCGCTGATCCGGTTGCAGAAAGTATTTAATGTCCAGCCCCGCGGAGAGATCGATAATTTTTGTTATGTCGTAGTGGTAGGTGCCGCCGAGAAAAGAATGGGACTGGTTGTTACCCGCCTGGTCGGACAACAGGAGGTTGCCATCAAATCGCTTGGCAACTACCTGGCAAATATCCCCGGCATTGCCGGTTCCACCATACTTGGTGATGGGCGAGTCGCGCTCATCATTGATCCGGTAGCAATGTCGGAAATCGGTGAATAAACATTCATACATATTGATCGTAACAAAGCACCAGCTAATGACGCCCAAGGAGTGAGACGTGGCTATCAGCGATAAAGATTTTGAACAGCTCCGCGATTTTATTTACAACATTTGCGGAATGTATTTTCACACTACTAAGAAGTATTTTCTGGAAAGCAGACTCACACGCCGTATGGAGGCTACCGGGTCTAAAACGTACCAGGAATACTACCTGCTGCTCAAATCGCCACGCGGCTCGGAAGAATTAAAGTTTTTGATGGATGAAATAACAACGAACGAGACTTATTTTTTCCGCAATGTTCCGCAACTGGCTGCACTCGAAAACAAACTGCTGCCCGAACTTGTAGAAATTAAAAACAAAATGGGATTCCGCAAGCTGCGGATCTGGAGTGCGGCTTCATCTTCCGGTGAAGAAGCCTATACCATGGCAATGATACTCCTTGAAAAACGCTCCACCCTGCTGAAAGACTGGATCATCGAAATTGTCGGCACCGATATCAATGAAACGGTTGTCGCCCAAGCAAAAGAAGGTATTTATAATGCCTATTCGGTACGTAACATCCCGGATACCTACAAACGTAAATATATCCGTGAGGATAACGGCAAGTTTATCCTGGCCCCGGAAGTCAAAAAGTTTGTAACCTTCAACAAACTCAATCTCTATGAAGATTCAAAAATGATTTTCATGAAAAGTTTCGACTTTATCTTCTGCGCTAATGTACTGATTTATTTTGATACCGCTTCAAAATCAAAAGTTGTCCAGCACTTTTATAACAACCTGCAACCCTATGGTTACTTCTTTGTCGGCCAGTCGGAATCTCTGCACGGCGTTAACGACAAGTTCAAGACGGTTCACTTTCCCGGTGGTTTTGGCTACAAAAAGTAGCCTGAGAGGTTTTATGGATATGGATAAAGTTCAGATGATGGAGCGAGCCGAAATATTAGTGGGGGCAGTTGATGATCTTCCCACTATTCCGATTGTCGCAACCAAGGTGCTCCAACTGCTTGATGATCCTGACGTCAGCGTTGAGGAGATAGCCGATCTGATGTTGTCTGACCAGGTTATGACAGCACGAATCATGAAATTGCTCAATTCTCCGGTCTACAAGCCGACACAGGAGATAACTTCGCTGAAACGGGCCCTGGTATACCTCGGACTGCGGCACGTTCGCGAGCTGGCCCTGACAACCTCTGTCATCAATGCTTTTGACGGAACATCGGGGGCACTGGAACTAAATGCGTTCTGGGAGCACTCATTCGGAGTCGGCATGGTCTCCAAGATCATCGCTCAAAAAATCGGCTATCAGGACCTTGAAAAAGCCTACATATCCGGAATCATACATGATCTCGGTGAAGTGTTTTTAAGTAACTTCCTGCGCGAACCATTTATGGAGGTATTGGAACACATCAAAACCCACCCGGTAAAGCTTGTTGATGCCGAAGCAGAATTACTCGGTACAACCCATTGTGAAATAGGCCTGTGTATGGCACACAAATGGAATTTCCCCGATTCCTACTGCGATGTTATTGCCTATCACCACAACCCCGCCGAAGCAAAGGTTGATCCGATTTTATGCGCCATCGTCAACCTTGCGGATCTGTTCTGCGTTGTCCGAGAACTGAACTATGGTGGTCGAGAATGGATCAGCTTCAATTTGAGTGAGGAAGAAGCCTGGTCAATCCTTAAAAAGGAATCGCCCTCATTTGCACAGATGGATATAGAGCGTTTCTGCTACGAACTTGATGATGCCATCCCTGATGTCAAAGAGCTTGTTTCTTCAATGTTTACCGCTCTCTGAAGCTCATAAAACGGATACGTAGGTCAACAAAATAGTTTTCTGTTCAAACCCTCAGAAAATCATTTCTTACTTAAAAAGGCTAAGCCCTGATGATAATGCCACCGCAAGCTAAAACCAGAATTCTGATCGTAGACGACTCGTCTTTCATGAGAATGGCTATCCGCAGCGTCCTGTCAAAAGATCCTTCCTTTGACATAGTCGGCACTGCTGCCGATGGCGTGGAGGGTGTCGAAAAAGCGATTGCCCTTAAGCCGGACCTGATCACGATGGATGTTGAAATGCCGCGCATGGATGGTATTGCCGCCCTGAAGCAGATCATGGCCAAAGCGCCGACCAAGGTCATCATGGTATCAACCTTGACCAACGAGGGCGCTAAATCGACGTTTGAGGCGCTTGATTCCGGTGCAATTGACTATATCCCCAAAAATGTTACCGACTCGTCAGATGCCCAGAATATTTTCCGGCAGGAATTGATGCGTAAAATCAAGGAAGCCGTCGCATCGCGGATCCGTCGCGTACCGGGCGCTCCTTCTGCGGCTATACGCCCTGCTGCATTAGCAACAGCGGTTCCTCCGCGACCGACATCATCAAAATTTCTCGGGAAAAAGATCCAGTACGTCGGTATTGGCGCCTCCACCGGTGGCCCGGTGGCGCTGCAGGAGGTCCTCTCACGTATCCCGGTCAACTTTCCGTACGGCATCATGGTGGGCATCCACATGCCGAAAGCATTTACCGGGCCGTATGCGGACCGGCTTAATGCCAAATGCTCCATGACTATCCGTGAAGCTGTTGACGGTGATATTCTCAAACCGGGACTGGCACTGGTTGCACCGGGAGGAATGCACACAACACTGGTCCGTCAGGGATCTCACATCGTCGTCAAGGTACAACCCACCGGCAACTACCCTCAATACGTTTATATCCCCTCGGTTGACCTGATGCTGTCAAGTATGGCAGAGGCCACAAACGGAGCAATGCTGGGAGTAATATTGACCGGCATGGGCAGCGATGGTTTTAAAGGAATGCAATTGCTCAAGCAGAAGGGTGGCGTTACGATTGCTCAGGACGAAGCGACCTCAACCATATACGGCATGCCCAAGGCCTGTGTTGATGGCGGCGTTGCCGATGAAGTACTACCGCTTGGCCAGATCGGCTTTGAAATATCGAAGTTCATGTAATTCCAATTTCAAATCAAAGATGCCATCAAGGCGGCAAGGACAAGGCGACGAAGGCATACAATCAGTATGCTGAGGAGCCGAAGACGAGCCAACGAAGATGGGGCTTTGATCTGGAATTGGTAAACGCAGAGAATACAAAAGAGTGTGCAAGAAATGAAGGGCAGCCGGTTTTGGCTGCCCTTCAGCGTTTAACGGTCGGCGTACACAACCAGTCCTGATCGAGAGACCTCAACCCGGCAATTTGAAAACCCGCGGCGCTTGAGACGAAACATGATAAGAGGTGCAACCAGCGGGTGAACCCCCGGCAGGATCAAAGGAAAATGGCTGTAGCTCATGCCGCGGAGCGCACGTACTGTTGCTTTAAAAGTAGTTAAACCCGGTTTTTCTCTGTGTTTCTGTGCCATTTTGTCACATCCCGCAGGGTCAACTATGTTCGCTGGTTTCGTGAAACTCCAGCATCTTCCAGCTTTCAATCGTGTTATCCAGACGCCACTGGCTGCCTGCCATATACGTCAGCTTGCCTTCGCCATCGATATAGACGTGCATCGCTTCCTTCTTCTCAAAATCTTCGATATATTTCTTTTCACCGGTTACCCAGCGGGCAGTGACATAACTGACCGGTTCAAAAGCGACTTTAACCGAATATTCGTGTTCAAGGCGATGCATAACCACCTCAAACTGGAGCAAACCGACCGCTCCGATTACCCAGTCCGACCCCATCACCGGCTTGAACACTTGTGTGGCGCCCTCTTCGGCCAGCTGCACGAGTCCCTTCTCAAGTGCTTTTGACTTCATCGGGTTCAGCAAGCGTACCTTGCGGAAGTGCTCGGGAGCAAAACTGGGAATGCCGGTAAACTTGAGATCTTCACCCATGGTGAACGTATCACCGATTTTGATTGTACCGTGGTTATGGATACCAATAATATCACCGGGCCAGGCTTCTTCGACGTTGGTACGGTCCTGAGCCATAAATATTGTGGCGTTTGCAATCTGGACATCGCGCCCCAAACGAACATGACGGACTTTCATGCCGCGGGTAAATTTGCCGGAACAAATCCGGAAAAACGCAATTCGGTCACGGTGCGCCGGATCCATATTTGCCTGAATCTTGAACGTAAATCCACTAAAGGGTTCTTCATAAGGAGAGACAGAACGAGTGGCGCTCTCACGCGGCAGCGGATGCGGCGCATATTGCACAAAAGCATCCAGCAGCTGCTGCACACCAAAGGTATTAATAGCACTTCCGAAGAAAACCGGCGTCTGACGGCCGGCCAGATACGCCGACATATCGAAGGGATGAGCAGCACCCTCCAGCAGTTCTATGTCATTTCTCAGTTCCTCAACCTGACTCCCCAGCAGTTCATCAAGACGTGGATCGTCCAGGCCGGCAACCGTTATGATTTCACCGGTACCGTTGTCTGCATCCGCATCAAAAAAAGTCAACTCCTTGGTATAAAGATGATAGGTACCCCGAAAACGCTTGCCCATTCCGATCGGCCAGGTGATAGGCGCCGTTTGCATGTGAAGGTTTTTTTCAATATCATCCAGAAGATCAAACGGTTCCTGTCCCTCGCGATCCAGCTTGTTCATAAACGTCATGATCGGCGTATGGCGCAGTCGGCAGACTTCCAGCAGCTTCCTGGTCTGGCTTTCGACACCTTTAACTGAGTCGATTACCATCAGCACGGAGTCAACGGCAGTCAAAACGCGATAGGTATCTTCGGAAAAATCGTTATGGCCGGGGGTATCCAGCAGATTGATTTCGCACTGGTCGTAGGTGAACTTCATAACCGATGAGGTTACCGAAATACCACGCTGTTTCTCCAGCTCCATCCAGTCCGACGTTGCATGACGGGCACTTTTTCGGGCGCGAACCTCACCGGCCTGCTGAATTGCACCGCCAAAAAGCAGCAGTTTTTCAGTGATGGTTGTCTTGCCGGCATCGGGGTGACTGATGATGGCAAAGGTGCGGCGTTTCTCGACTTCATTCTGGTTGAACAGTCCCACGGGGTGTAACTCCTTGTAAGCAATCAAAAGGCGGGCAAGCCCGCCTGTAATGTGAACAACATCGGTATGTTGCCGTTAAGACCGGAACACCAGACGATCCAGGCACCATCTGCCGCCGCCGGCAATCATAAGGTAGAGAGCCATACCGAGCAGGGCGATATCGTACTCAATACCATGACCGCGACCGGCAACACAGGTAATATTCAGAAAGAACCCGTTTGCCCAGTGGACTTTATAGATAGCCGCCAGCATGACCGCTGAAATGCCTGCCGCTGAAAGACGAGTCAGAAACCCGGTCAGAATACCGAAACCACCGCCGAATTCGGCAATGATCGCCAACAGTGTAAAAATAGGCGGAATACCCATTTTTTCTTCGAATATTTTAAATGTTCCTGTCAAACCCTGACCACCAAAAAGTCCCAGCAGTTTCTGGGACCCGTGGGCCATAAAGATCAACCCGAGAGGAATACGGATCATCAGAGGGGCAATCAAATTCGTCGCGTCAAAACCACCCTTAGCCATGTGCGGCCTCTCCTGATTCCAAAAGAAACGACCTGATAGTCGTTACCTTGTTTTTTTGCTCTGCTTTCGCACCAAAAATATCTGCAAAAAAGGCCAGTGAAAATAACAGAATATGCATCTAAAATCAATAGTTTTTGCGTCCCGCACTGGTTTACGGGGCCACACGTTCTGCCAGTTTTTCAGCTAACCCGATCAGAGCTGCTGAATCTTCCAGACCTGCAATCAAACGCGAAGGAATCTGTGAAAACCCGACCTGGGCGCCGACCAACGCACCGGTCAGCATGGCACGAGCCTGATTCTGCCCGCCGCCATTTACTGCGTGCAGCAGGGCCGATTCAAAATCAGCGTGGAAACGTGCCGCTAAATAATAGACCGCCGGCAATTGGTGATAGATGGCACAGGGCATGCCGTAGACAATTGAAACCTTCCACGCGGGCTCAATGCGAATATCGGGATCTGCTGCTGCAGCAGCCATGTATGACGGCGTCAGCAGAGCATCCGGAGACGCAAATTTCCCGATACGCGGTGGATCAGGGTCACCGGGACGCGGCGGCTGCAGATTATCACTGGTAATATGGTGAAACGGAAGTTCTCCTTTGGCAACCAGCCGCATCAATTTACCTGACAAGCGGTCATTCAGGGCGTGCCCCTGCACCAGCATCCCCAATACTGCGCCATATGCCACGGTCATGGAGACGACGGTGTCGTCAATTTGAGTCAAGATGGTATTACTGGTTATAGTCGCCGCAAGCTGCCGCGGATTGAGCGCATAGCGCACCGCCAGGGCCAGTGTACGTTCGATCGCCTCAGTATCGTCAGCATGGCCGCCAGTCTGTCCCCACGGGAGTTTCTGCTGCACCCTCCTTCGCCATATCTCACGGATCGACTGACTGGTATAGCCGCCCGGCCCACTTATGGGAGTGCCGTCCAAAAGCGGCAGAAGTTCTTCATCCATGCGCCGACAGAAATCGGCTTCATCATAGTTGTCGTTTTCAACCAGCGAACAGAGCATCAGTTTAAAGATGAAGCCCGCCTGTGAGAGTTGACCGGCTTTGAGTCCGGCATGGTAGCGTCCCGGCTTTGGATCGGTATAATCGGTAATCCAATCGCCGTAGTCGCGACGCAGCTCATCAAGGTCATAGTACCAGTGCGGCCCCAGTGCCAACGCATCCCCAATAAAAGCGCCCATGATAGCGCCCGCTGCACGGTCCTGAACAGTTATTTCGGACATGGTATTGTCCCCCTTCCTTTTGCAGTACCATTCTACCTGAAGCCCCCATGAAAAGCTCAGGTCAAATCACGTTAGCTTCCTACCGGCGCCAAAAATAACATAGGCCGCAACCATTTATCCCGGCACGTGGCACTGTTCGCCGTGTGTGTTTAGTCATGAGACCGGCTCACCGTTTGCCAGATATCTTCAGCAGAAGATCAGGTCACTCTGATCACCCGGCTGACAGCAGCAAAGTCAGCATCGCCAAGCTTTTCGGCCAAAGCCTTTTTGTAGAGTTCATTGATAATTGCCGTTGAAAAAAGCGGCTGTCCTGTCTCTTCCGCCAATTGAAGGGCCAAGCGCAGATCCTTTTGCATATGTTTCAGGGGAAAGGCGGCGGGAAAGTCCCTATTGGCAGCGATCTGCGGGCCTTTCAGCCTGAACATCGGGTTAGAAACGGCCCCGGAATCCAGAATTCCAAGCAGTTGACCGGTATCCAGGCCGCTCCCGGCCGCCAGAGCCATACCTTCACACAGAGCTGTCAGCGTGCCGCACATGACCAGGTTATTAGCCAGCTTCATACGGGCTGCGTACCCGGTCTCGCCAAGGAAAAGGATTTTCTTACCCATTTTTTCCAGCACCGGCTGTGAAACATCATACAACTCACGATCACCGGCTGCCATAATTGTCAGTGTTGCATCCTCAGCCGGCTTCCGGCTTCCGGCCACCGGCGCTTCGAGAAACAGGGCTCCCTTTTCGTGTGCCAATCGGGCAGATTCCCGCGAGGTTTCTGCATCCACAGTGGACATATCCAGATACCCTTTACCCGGTGCCAATCCGGCAACAATTCCCTCGACACCGTCCCGAACCGACCGAACAGCTGCGGGATGCGCCATCATTGCGATTATCACGTCAGAGCACTCTGATACCGCTCGTGGTGAATCAGCAACCGTTGCCCCCAGCCCCTCCAACACTGCACATTTATCCGCAGACCGGTTCCATACGGTCACTGCAAGGCCGGACCTGACCAGATTTAGTGCCATAGCGCTGCCCATGATTCCGAGTCCCACAAATCCTATTCTCATTGGCTTCCTCCATGTATTATAAAACAAGCTGATTCTTAGCTCTGGATATATGCGTTTACAACAGCCCATCCCAGCACGCCCGCAGTCACTGCGCCGCACAGCAATGCGAGGGCCTGATCAAACCGGTTTTCCCGTCTCTGTTCGTTGTAGCCCACCAACGCACCGACAATAATTCCCCCGAAGATTCCACCGCCATGCCCCCAGTTATTTATTCCCGGGAAGAGCAGGCCAAATACGAACAGACTGAAAACCCAACCGCTCACCTCACGGTACACTGAACCGCCATAGGCCCCGCCCCTGCTTTTACCGTAATACAACAGTGCACCGATCAGACTGCAGACAGCTGCCGAGGCGCCGATAGTAAATGATACTCCTGCCATATAGGAAACAACATACCCGATGACTCCACCGACAGTATAGATGGTAAACATGCGACTGGTACCGTACTCACCGGAGACCCAGGGTGCTATCTGCTTTAAAGCCATCAGATTGAAAATCAAATGAATAATACCGCCGTGAAGATAGTTGGCGCTGATCACCGTCCAAAATCGGCCGAAATGCTCGATTGGATAGGTACCGGTTGCCCCCAGGAGCATCAGACTGGTCTGACCGGGAGATAAAAACCGACCTGAGTCTCCCGTTCTGGTACTGAGCAAGAGTGAAATGGCAAAGAACAGAATGTTGGCCGAAACAAGGGCTTTTACCAACCAGTCCCCATCCAGGGCACCCCGGGTCCAGTTCATGAACTGCCACCACGGAGCGGTACGGCCTGTGCCGCACCACGAGCAGACGGCTTCTTCACTGCCAACCAAACGCTTACAACGTGGACAAAGGATCGCCCGTCGTTTCATCAGAATACCTCGCAACGTAACTGGTAAAAAATGTCACCGGATTATTTAAAAACAAACAACTAGTGCAAAGGCACTGGCAACAGCAGTATCGCGATATATGCCACAACCGCCCACAACAGCAGACTGAGCGGATGAGTGAGTGCCATTTTGAGATCCTGCCATGACGGTGTACAAGCAGCAGAGCATGCATACAAGACTGCCACAATCAGATATTCCGGCAGCCACACGGGTCGCACATCCCAGAACGTCATAGCATAATATCCGATTATCAGCCACCCGAGTGGGGCAAGTGCTGTCGGTGCCGCAGAAACGATTGTCGGGACGGCACTGACGCTCCCGAGTACCCAGCCGTGACCGACCCTTTTTGGCAGGACACTAAATGATGATGGCCGCCCTCCGGTAAGAAAAGCGACCATAAAATGGGACATCTCGTGCATGACAGTGAACGGCAGACAGTACAAAATCGCAATAAACGATCCGGATAATGACAGGCGCCGGTGAAGGAGTCCCAATACCACTGAAGCAAAGAGGAAACCGATGAGACTGTGCTGGCTGTGCACCATGCTGTTCAAACAATAACTTTCCGAATAATTTTGTTCACATCAGACCCCATTGAATAGAATCAATACACAATTCACAAAAAAAGGCCACAGCGGTAACTGTAGCCCTTACTATTTATGGTGGGCGGTATGCGATTCGAACGCACGACCCCAGGCTTCGGAGGCCTGTACTCTATCCAGCTGAGCTAACCGCCCGTGTGACAAACTGCATGAACATTCTTAAGAGAGAATCATTACACTATTTAACCTGTCAACTCAAGTCAAAAATCTGTCTTTTTACCGTATGCTCTGGTATGATGCCAAGCAAATGGGGATGCCATGAAGCGAACATTTTTGCTGATACTCTGTATAGTGCTGGTGCCAATGACGGTTTCGGCAGCCAACTTTTCTTTTAAAAACATACGGGGCGGCGTGTATGCGGCGATTGCCGAGCCGGGTGGCAAGGCAGCCAGCAATTCTTTAATCATTGTCACCAGCTATCAGGTTATTGTTGCCGGCGCTCACTTTGTACCGGAAACAATTAACGAACTGCTTGATTTTGTCAAGACAGTCACACCGATTCCTGTTCGGTATATAATCCTGACACACCATCATCGCGGCTTCAACCATATCGACTTTGATCTGCCGGCAAATGTGGAGATAATTGCTTCCGGCCTCACGTGGCAGGCACTTAAGAGCGAGTTCCGCCAAGTGAAGAATCAGGTAACTTTTTTTGACCGCAGCCTGACCATGAAACGCGGTGCGACAACTTTGATTTTAACAGCTACGGAGCGTTCTCACAGCGAAGGTGATGTTTTTGTGTATCTGCCTGAAGAAGGAGTGCTTTTCACGTCTGACCTCGTGTACAACAATGTGGTTGGATATATGGGAGATGCAACCTTTCGCACTTGGGTCGGCACACTGGAGATACTTGCAAATATCGATGCCCGCACCGTTGTCCCCGGATTGGGAAATGTAACGACAACGGAAGGAATCGTGCAGTTCCAGGCGTTCTTCCGGGACTTCACCACGGAAATCTTGCGACTGATCGGGAAAAAGCTTGAAATAGAAGCGGCAAAACGTCAGTTTTCACTACCACAGTATGAAAGCCTGCCCGGATTTCAGGCTTTTTTTGATGTCAATTTTCGGCGGGCATATACCGAATTGAAGGCACTCTGACAATGGCCGTTACCATTCGTGTCATCGGATTGACAGGCGGAATTGCCACCGGTAAAAGCTCTGTTGCCGTTTTTTTTACTGAGCTCGGTATTCCGGTGATAGATGCCGACCAGCTCGCCCGCGATGCAGTACTCTCCGGCAGCCCGGCACTGAAACAGATTATTTCTCTTTTCGGAGATGAAATCGTGACGCAGGACGGCTCGCTCAATCGTAAACGCTTGGGCGAGCTTGTTTTTCCGGACCTGGAAAAACGCCGGCAGCTTGAAGCCATCCTGCACCCTGAAATACGAAAACGTGCCGAAGAACACATAGCTTCAGCAGCTGCCGCCGGCCATAAAAGAGTGATCTATATGGCGCCTCTCCTGATTGAAACGGGTGCAGTCAACCGGGTTGACACCGTCTGGGTGGTAACGGTCCGCCCCGAGATCCAGCTGGAGCGACTTATGCGCCGTGACGGCATCAGCTGCGAGCAGGCACAACGAATCATAAGCACTCAAATGCCACTCTCTGATAAAGAACGCCGCGGAAACGTGGTTATTGACAATAGCGGCACCAATACAGAAACACGTACCATCTTACAATCCGTCTGGGCACAAGAAACAGGGAGCAGCAATGAGTGACTCAAATCATATTTTACGTCCGGGAATACGTTCGGACAGGTCTCATAAAAAGGTTGTTACAGAATCGCCGACAACGGCGAAAGACACAGCAGCAGTTTTTTCCACAACACACAACAACCAGCTCCTGAACTGCTTTGCCGCTGTGCCTCGCGGTGCCGAAGAACTCGCGGCTGCGGAGCTTGCCGCTCTCGGCATATGCGATGCCAAGCCCGGCAAAGGCGGCGTAGCGTTCCGTACGGATCGAGCCGGACTCTACCGCGCCAACCTCTGGTTGCGTACAGCCAGTCGCGTACTGGTTCAATTAGCAGTGTTCCCCTGCTCCACCCCGTCTGAACTGTATACCGGAGCACATGCAATAGCATGGCAGGAACTGATTACTCCCGACATGACCCTGGCGGTGGATTGTTCCCTGCGTGATTCGGCTCTGACACATTCCGGATTCGTGGCACTCAAGACCAAGGATGCCATTGTTGACCGCATTCGTGAATCCTGCGGAAGCCGCCCGAATATCGATACGGCGTCACCGGACGTGCGCATCAATGTCCATCTCCACAAAAATGTCTGCACCATCAGCCTCGACAGCTCCGGCGACTCTCTTGATCGGCGCGGCTATCGATTGGAACGAAACGAGGCCCCTTTGCGCGAAACACTCGCGGCCGCAGTTGTGGCTTTGACCGGGTGGGATGGCTCCATTCCGCTGGCAGACCCGATGTGCGGCTCAGGTACTATTCCGGTTGAAGCGGCTCATATTGCGGCTCATATTCCGCCAGGTTTGCAGCGGCGATTCGGATTTCAGCAGTGGTTGGACTTCGACAGTACGCTCTGGGATGGCATCTGTGCAGAAGCAAAAGCGGGCATCTGCAAGCTGCCGGTCGGCTTGATAACCGGCTACGACCTGGATAACAGAGCCCTTTTGCTGGCGGGGAGAAACACTGCCAAGGCCGGCCTGGAAGGGCAAATACACTTCTTTCATGCGGCTTTGAAGGAGTTTCGGCCAGAGGGCGACAAAGGTGTGGTGATTATCAATCCACCTTACGGCAAACGTCTGGGAGAAGACGATGACTTGCGTGAACTCTATTGCCAAATCGGTGATGTCATGAAGAAGCAGTGCCGCGGCTGGACCGGATATGTCCTGACCGGCAACCTTGAGCTGGCAAAATATATCGGCTTGAAAGCTTCAAGGCGCTACGTCCTGTTTAACGGGGCGATTGAGTGTCGACTGCTCAAATATGAGCTGTACTAATTCCAATTTCAAATCAAAGATGCCATCAAGGCGGCAAGGACTGAG
>JAYTVV010000135.1:0-24086 GCA_043743795.1 Geobacteraceae bacterium | reverse complement strand
ACACGTGTTTACCGGTAGTGTCGCCGGACAGATTCTTTTGGAACCGAGAGGAGAGGGCGGCTTTGGTTATGACCCGCTTTTTTGTGTGGATGGGTTTGGGCGTAGTATGGCTGAACTGACGTTGGCGGAAAAAAATGCAATAAGTCATCGTGCGCAAGCATTTGATAAGTTTCGAGAGTATCTTGAAACACGTGAAAAAAGGAAATAAAACTTTGAATAAAAATATTAAATTTGAACATACGAAAAACAAACCGGCGCGCGTGCCGTTGCAAAAATCAACTGAAACAGGCGTTGCGGACAAAGCATTTGTACCTTTGACCCGCAAAAATGTGCTGGAACTGCGCATCGCTTCTCTGGATGAAGATGGCTATGGGACCGCCCGGAGTGAAGAGGGAATGACGTTCAAGGTGGGCGGTGCTTTGCCGGGTGATGTTGTGCTGGCCGGTGTTGATCACGTCGCAGGTGGTACGGCGTTTTGCCATGTGAAAAAGCTATTGCAGCCATCTCAGCTCCGGAGCAACAGTCCTCCATGTCGCGAAAGTGCTGATTGTTTTGGCTGTCCGCTGATAGCCATGAAATATTCTGAACAAAAAAACTGGAAGAGAGGCATGATTCTGGCCGAAATGGCCAAATATCCTGATTTATCAGGAATTGTGGTGCATCCGTTGCTCTCGCCTGACAATCTGATTCATTACCGTACGACCGCAAAGTTGACGGTGGCCGGCAAATTTTCAGAACCGTTTATCGGTATCTACCGACGGTCAAGCCATGATGTGTATGATCTGGAACAGTGTCCGATTCATCATCCGCTTATCGACAAGGTGGTTGAGGCGGTCAGAAAGGGCATCAAAAAGGGAAAGGTGCAGGTCTATAATCCGCAAAGCAAGATGGGGCTGTTGCGCTATCTGGTTGTGCGTGTCTCGACGTATGAAAAAAAGGTGATGGTTGTTTTTGTTACGTCCAAGCGTTCCTTTAATGAAATTCACCACCTGGGGCGTTTTGTACAGGATCAGGTGCCGGAGGTTGAAATTGTCGTTCAAAATGTGAACTCGACAGAAGGCAACGTGATCATGGGGCAGAAGGATTTTTTTCTGACGAAAAAGCTGAATTTGACGGAGCGGATTGGTGATGTTGCCTTTAGAATCTCTCCCCGGTCATTTTTTCAAATTAACAACAGTGGTGCCAACCTGATTTACAGCAAGGTGCGCGAGTGGGCAGGGCTTACCGGGAATGAAACGGTACTCGATCTGTATTGCGGTATTGGTGGTATTTCGCTGTTTCTTGCTGGTGGCGCCAGAAATGTGATCGGTGTGGAAGTTGTTGAAGAAGCGGTGGCTGACGCAACTATGAACGCTCGTATAAACGGTATTAAAAACTGCCAGTTCGAAGCTGGCGATGTTGCCGAATTGCTCGATGAGATGGCTGGTGATCATCTCTCCGTTGATGTAGCGGTGCTGAATCCGCCCCGTAAAGGGTGTGAGCAAAGCGTATTGGAGCGGGTTGCAGCGCTTGGACCGAAATCAATCCTTTACGTTTCATGTTCTCCGCAGAGCCTGGCACGGGATCTGGCTATTCTGGGCAAATCGGGATACCTCTGTCGCGAAATTCAACCGGTTGACATGTTTCCGCAGACGGTACACGTGGAAAATGTTGCCAGGTTGGAGAAGCAGTACGTTTAGCTGATAAAATCAGCTTGACATCTCTGGTGCAAATTGCTATTACTCTGCAGCTTTTTGATGTAGGCGCGTAGCTCAGCGGGAGAGCGCTACCCTGACACGGTAGAGGTCGGCGGTTCGACACCGCCCGCGCCTACCATTAATAAGCAGAGTTGGAACGAGCAGGATGCAGGCATCGATGTATCGATGCCTTTTCTGTTTCCTCTATAAAAAGGGATATTTTTATGGCAACGATCTCAATAACACTCCCTGATAATTCTTCTCGTGAACTGCAGGATGGTGCCACAGTAAATGAATTGGCAGCTTCGATTGGAACCGGTCTTGCCAAAGCGGCGTTGGCTGGAAAGATCAATGGGCAGCTGGTTGATCTTTCTGGCGTGTTGTCTGATGGCGACCGTGTTGAAATAGTTACTGAAAAAAGTCCTGAGGCGCTTGATATTATTCGCCATTCAACCTCTCATTTAATGGCACAGGCCGTCAAAGAACTTTTTCCACAGGCCAAAGTTACAATCGGTCCCGCCATTGAAACGGGCTTCTATTATGATTTTGATGTAGAAAAACCGTTTACTCCGGAAGATCTTGAACGAATTGAAGCAAAAATGCTGCAGCTGGTGTCCGCCGATCAGAAAATTGAGAGACAGGAATATTCCAGTGCCGACGCAATCAGTATGTTCGAGGCGATGGGTGAGTCGTATAAAACTGAATTGATTAACGACCTCGGTGTTGAGTCTGTTTCGGTATATAGCCAAGGTACGTTTGCTGACCTTTGTCGTGGCCCACATCTCCCTTCAACAGGTCGAATCAAAGCGTTTAAGCTACTCTCAATTGCTGGGGCCTACTGGCGTGGCAGCGAAAAAAATCGTATGCTGCAACGCATTTATGGAACTGCCTTTGTTGATAAAAAAGAATTGCAAGCATATTTAGACCGTCTGGAAGAGGCGAAACGGCGTGATCACCGTAAAATAGGTAAAGAGTTGGACCTGTTCTCATTCTCTGATGAAGTTGGCGCCGGTTTCCCTATATGGCATCCGAAGGGTGCCATGTTGCGTACGGTTCTGGAAGACTTCGAACGTAAAGAGCATTTGAAGCGAGATTACGATATCGTTGTTGGCCCGCAGATTCTCAAGAGTGAACTTTGGCAGCGCTCAGGACACTACGAAAACTATCGCGATAATATGTATTTCACTGAAGTTGATGAGCAGAGTTACGGCATCAAGCCCATGAACTGCCTCTCTCATATGATGATATACAAGTCTCAGTTGCGCAGCTACCGTGATCTGCCGCTCCGTTTTTTTGAACTCGGTACAGTACATCGCCATGAACGGGCCGGGGTGCTTCACGGTCTCATGCGTGTTCGCTGCTTCACCCAGGATGATGCTCACATACTCTGTACCCCTGAACAACTGGATGCGGAAATTAAAGGTGTCATCTCCTTCGTCAATGATGTGATGGCAATTTTTGGTTTTGAGTATGAAATGGAACTTTCCACACGTCCTGAGAAGTCTATCGGCTCGGATTCTGACTGGGAACAGGCCACGGAAGCCTTGTTGTCGGCTTTAAAGGATTCCGGTCGTCCTTATGAGATAAATGAGGGCGATGGCGCGTTTTACGGGCCTAAAATCGATATAAAGCTGCGCGATTGTCTTGACAGGAGATGGCAGTGTGCTACTATCCAATGCGATTTTACCCTGCCAGAGCGCTTTGATCTTACCTATGTTGCCTCTGATGGTGAACGTAAACGTCCAATAATGGTGCATCGAGTGATCCTTGGATCTATTGAACGGTTCATCGGAGTTCTTATTGAGCATTTTGCCGGTAGCTTTCCGCTCTGGATCTCTCCGGTTCAAGCCACCATTGTTACCGTAACGGATAATCAGGTGCCGTTTGCTCAGGATGTATACCGGCAGTTGCGCAACGCCGGGATACGTGTTGAGCGTGATGTTCGTAATGAAAAATTAAGCTTCAAAATTCGTGAGGCCCAGCTTCAAAAAATCCCTTACATGCTGGTTGTGGGTGATAAAGAGGTTGAGCAAGGTATGGTTACTCCTCGATATCGAGATGGTAAAAACCTGCCATCCATGACACCGGAAGAGTTCGTAAACTTTGTAACCCAGGAATGTAAAAACTATAAATAATGTGTAAGTTAGATAGCAGTCGCGAATAAACTGCTGTCAGGAGGTGTCGCCATAGCAAAACCGACCGTCAATATCAATCAAACCATCAGGGTTCCTGAAGTACGTGTAATAGGTGCAACAGGAGAGGCGCTTGGTGTCCTTTCACTTTCTGAAGCTCTTGCCATGGCAGAACAGCAGCAGTTGGACCTTGTTGAGGTGTCTCCCACCGCAGTTCCTCCCGTCTGTAGGATAATGGACTACGGTAAGTTCAAATATCAGCAAAGTAAAAAACTGCAGGAAGCAAAAAAGAAACAGGTACATGTCCTCTTAAAAGAAGTAAAGTTGCGGCCGAAAACAGATAGCCATGACCTTGAATTTAAAATAAACAACGTTAAGCGTTTTCTTGAAGAAGGCAATAAAGCTAAAATTACACTTGTATTTCGTGGTCGTGAAATTACCCATATGGATGTTGGTCGGGCAGTGATTGAGCGAGTAGCGAAAGAATTGCAGGATGTGTGCGTTATTGAAAATCATCCTCGCGTTGAGGGGCGTAACATGTATATGATTGTTGCACCGAAACCTAAAAAATAAATTCTGTAATACCTGCACAAAACTAAGTTTTTATAACGACGAAGGAGTTTCTCATGCCAAAGATTAAAACTAACCGTGGCGCTGCCAAGCGCTTCAAAAAATCAGCTTCCGGTCGAATCAAGCGTGGAAGTGCTTTCACCAGCCACATTCTGACCCCAAAAACCCGTAAACGTAAGCGTAATTTGCGCGGTGGTTCCATGGTTGCAGCTGTTGACCAGAAGAATATTGCCCGCCTGATTCCTTATAAATAACCAGATATTATCTCTTGTTTTATATGAGGGATGCGTAATGCCAAGAACCATGAGGAAATTGTCTCCCCTTATGGATCTGGCCAATTCAGCAGCAAAGGAGTAGCAACGTATGGCACGAGTAAAAAGAGGATTTAAAGCGAGACGCAGACGCAACAAGGTATTGAAACTGGCAAAAGGTTACCGTGGCGCACGCAGTAAATTGTTTCGTAGTGCGACCGAGGCGGTAGACCGCGCGTTAAATTATGCCTTCCGCGATCGACGCGTCAAAAAACGTGATTTCCGTAGCCTGTGGATTGTTCGTATCAACGCGGCTTCGCGTATCAACGGTTTGTCGTACAGCAAGTTCATATTCGGTCTTAAAAAAGCCGATGTTCAGATCGACCGTAAAGTGTTGGCTGACATTGCTGTGACCGATCCTAACGGATTTGCACAAATTGCGGCACTTGCAATGGCCGCCGTTTAGATTTTTTGTACAGCAATTATAGAAAGGGAATGGGACTGGCTCCCATTCCCTTTTTTGTACAGCATAACGCTGTAACTACTATTCATCTCTATAGGTAATCAAATTATGCGGGATCAACTGGAACACTTGAAAAATAGCGCCTTGCAGGCTATTTCCGTTGCGCTTTCGGTGGAACAACTTCAGGAAATACGTGTCAATCTGCTTGGGCGTAAGGGTGAGCTGACTGCTCTTATGAAAGGGCTTGGTTCTTTGGCTGCGGCGGAGCGACCAATTGTTGGACAATTGGTCAACACTGTTCGCGATGAAATTGAATCGGTGCTTAGTGCTGCAATTGAATCAGCACAGGATAGGCTCATTACGGATCGTCTTCAATCGGAGCGAGTTGATATTTCCCTCCCCGGACGTCGCCCCCTGAAGGGTACCAAGCATCCGGTCACTCTGGTTATTGAAGAAGTTTGCTCTATTTTTGCGGGACTTGGCTTTGCTGTTGCCGAGGGGCCTGAAATTGAACACGACTGGTACAATTTTGAAGCACTCAACTTTCCCCCCGAGCATCCTGCCCGTGATATGCAGGATACATTTTTTGTTGATAATAACATGTTGCTGCGAACGCATACGTCTCCTGTGCAAATTCGAACCATGCTCAAACAAAAACCGCCAGTACGTATCATCGCCCCGGGAACGGTATATCGTTGTGACTCAGATGCCACACACTCCCCAATGTTTCATCAGATCGAAGGGCTGATGGTTGACAGCAAAGTAACCTTTGGAGACCTTAAGGGTATTCTGACTGTATTCACCAACCAGTTATTTGGTCAGAAAACCGGTGTACGACTTCGCCCCAGCTATTTTCCTTTTACAGAGCCTTCCGCTGAGGTGGATATCGCCTGTGTTATCTGCGGTGGCAAGGGGTGTCGGGTCTGTAAAAACAGTGGCTGGCTTGAAATACTTGGTGCCGGCATGGTCGATCCGGAAGTGTATCGTCACGTGCAGTATGACGCTGAAAATATCTCCGGGTTTGCCTTCGGAATGGGAATCGAGCGCATTGCAATGTTAAAATACGGCATTTCTGACATGCGTCTCCTTTTTGAAAACGACGTCCGCTTTCTTCGTCAATTCTAACTCCACACAACTACATGGTGCTTTGATATGAATGTTACATACAACTGGCTAAAAGAATTTGTAGATTTTGACCTGTCGCCCGATGAACTTGCTGCGCTGCTGACCATGTTGGGACTTGAAGTGGAGTCTATGGTTAAGCTTGGTGACGGGTTGGATGACGTTGTGGTGGCGCTGGTTGAGGAAAAACGGCAGCATCCAAACGCTGATAAACTTTCTCTCTGTCGTATTAACAATGGAAAAGAAGTGCTCGATGTCGTCTGTGGCGCACAAAACTTTAAGCAGGGAGACACCGTCGTCCTTGCTCAAATCGGCTCTGTTCTTCCTGGTGACTTTAAGATCAAGCGGTCAAAAATTCGTGGTGAAGAGTCGTGCGGCATGCTTTGTTCTGAAAAAGAGCTTGGTCTTGCCGAGGAGAGTGCCGGTATCATCGTGTTATCACCAGCTATCGCGCCACTTGGCACTCCTGTTTTTGCTGCGCTTGGCCGTAAGGACACCCTTTTCGAGATTGGCCTGACTCCTAACCGTTCAGATTGTTTAAGTGTGATAGGGATTGCTCGTGACATTGCCGCCAAGCTTGATTTAAAACTTAACTATCAGTACTCCACTCTGGTTGAAGGGACGGATTCTGTCGACTCTGTTATCGGAGTTACGGTTGAAGATGCTGAGCTTTGTCCACGGTACTCTGCCCGTTATATCTCCGGTTGTACAATTGCCCCGTCGCCGGATTGGTTGATTAAGCGCCTCAACTCAATTGGCATGCGCTCCATAAACAATGTTGTCGATATAACCAATTTAATTATGTTGGAGTCCGGACAGCCGCTGCATGCCTTTGATTGTCAACGTCTTTCTGGAAATTGTATTGTTGTACGCACAGCGACTGAAGGAGAACAGTTTACTACTCTTGATAATCAGCAGCATACTTTAACTTCGGCTGATCTTGTGATTTGCGATGCTGAACGTCCTGTCGCTTTGGCGGGTGTTATGGGTGGTTTGAATTCTGAAATTGAAAACAGTACGACTTCGATTCTTCTTGAAAGTGCTTTTTTTAAGCCGGCAGCAATACGCAAGACAAGTAAGCGTCTTGGCTTGCATACAGAGTCTTCCCATCGCTTTGAGCGTGGCATAGACATTAATAATGTAACTCGTGCGCTTGATAGGGCGGCCGCATTGATTGTCGAACTGTCCGGTGGTGTTTTGGCACAGGGATGTATTGATGTATATCCAGGCAAACGCGATCGTGCGCCAATCCAGTTCCGTCCTGAAAAAGCCAACGAACTGATCGGCATTAATCTGGAGCGAGATGTCATTATTACTATTTTAACTCGGCTTGAATGTCGGGTATCAGAATGTGCTGATGGGTCAGTTGATGTCGTACCGCCACATTACCGGTTAGATATAGAGCGTGAAATTGATCTTATTGAAGAGATTGCCCGCTTGAATGGTTACGACAAAATTCCTGCAACTATGCCGATAGCACGGGTCGTTTCTGACAGGCCAACCCGGCATCAGGAAGTTGAAAAACAGGTGCGGGATTTATTTGTGAATAATGGCATGACTGAAATAATCAATTTCAGTTTCACTGCACCAGAAGCTGTTGCCAAGTTGTGTTTGAATGCGGAAGACCCACGTCGTTTTGCGATCAAATTGGCGAATCCACTGGTGGATGAGCAGTCTGTGATGCGTACCACATTGTTGCCGGGGCTTCTTGAAACCGCTGCCAGAAATATGAACTTCCGATCACTTGACCTGAGACTTTTTGAAATGAGGCGTATCTATCTACCTGGTGAAGAGGGCGATGCTATGCCTCATGAGCCGCTTTGTATTGTTGGAGCTATAGCAGGTACACAAGACGGGGACGGCTGGACTTGTTCCAATGAGTCGGTCAATTTTTTTGATGCCAAGGGAATTGTTGAGACTGTTCTGGAATTTTTGGATATCGGGGCGGTCTCATGGGTGGCCGAAAACCCGGAACCTTATTTTCACCCAGGTAAGTCGTGTCGGGTTTTTGCGGGTCGTGACCATATTGGTTCAGTTGGTGAACTTCACCCTGCAGTGCAAAAAAACTTTGGAATTGAAAAAACGATATATTGTTTTGAGCTTGATTTTGAAAAACTCGTGAAGCTGTCTCGAACAAAAAAGACCATAACAGCGCCTTCCCGGTTTCCTGACAGTACGCGAGATATTGCAATGCTGGTTCCGGAAGAGCTTCCGGCCTCAAAGATTATTGAATGCGTCAGAGCAGAAAAGTCCAAAGATATAGAACAAGTACAAATATTTGATGTGTATCGGGGAAAGGGCGTTCCAGATGGATATAAAAGTATAGCGATACGTATCCGGTACAGATCTTTTGAACGTACACTTGCCGAAGAAGAAATAACGACTCTGCATACTAAAATAGTTACTAATCTGACAGATAAATTAAAGGTGACTCTGCGATAAAATTTATTGCGTAATAGACTCCCCTGTGATATATAAATTCTCCTTTTGATTCAGTGCATTAACTGGCAAATACTGAGGTAAACATGACAAAAGCAGATATAGTTGAACGCATTCACCAAAGGATCGGATTTTCAAAAAAAGAGTCAGCGGAAATGGTCGAAACTGTTTTTGGACTTCTTAAGTTGACATTGGAATCTGGTGAAAAAATCAAAATTGCCGGTTTTGGTAATTTTGTTGTGAAACAGAAAGCTGACCGTCGTGGTCGTAATCCTCAAACGGGAGAAACTATAACAATAGATGCTCGTAGGATTTTGACATTCAAGCCAAGCCAGGTTTTAAAGAATGCAATAAACTCTGAAGTGAAATAAAGTGGAGTGCAGGTTATTCCATTATGGCTTCGATGTTAACTGATAAAATATATTACAAAATTGGCGAAGTAGCAGAAATAGCAGGTGTTAGAACATCCGTATTACGTTTTTGGGAATCTGAATTTTCCTTCCTTAAACCGGTAAAAAGCAGTTCCGGGCAGCGATTATACTCAAAGAATGAAGTTGATCTTGTTTTGCAGGTTAAGCATTTGTTGTATAACGAAAAGTTTACCATTGAAGGTGTAAAAAAACGTATCACTTCAAAAGGAAAATTGATCAATGCTGAGGATGTATGCTGTAATGTAGTAACAACTGATTACGGCGAAGTTTTGAAAACAGTTCGAAATGAGCTGATTGTGTTACGAAATTTGCTGTAGATTGGTTTTATCGGTGCGTAGCGCAGCCTGGTAGCGCACTAGACTGGGGGTCTAGTGGTCGCAAGTTCAAATCTTGTCGCACCGACCAAAAGAGAGTCCGATGTAGTTCGGACAAGTACAAAAGCCTCGGAATTTCCGGGGCTTTTTCTTTTTCTATGTCCGATGTGATTCTATAAGATGTACTCAAATCCATTGACTTTCGGTATATGAAATGCTGTAGTATATACCGAAGTCAATGTCGGTATACCGAAAAGGAGGAAATACGCCATGCCTAAAAGGATTGCGCCACTTTCGGAGATGCAGGTTCGTACTGCTAAGCCGCAGACAAAACAGACCACACTTTTTGATGGTGGAGGTCTCTACCTTCTAATTACGCCTACTGGCGGAAAGCTCTGGCGATTAAAGTACAGCTTTTTCGGTAAGGAAAAGTTGCTTGCACTTGGTTCCTACCCCGATACTTCCCTTGCAGATGCTCGTCAGCGACGTGATGAAGCTCGTAAGCAGGTTGCCAATGGAATAGATCCCGGTGAAGTAAAGAAAGCAATAAAAGCCTCTTTTGAGCAAAGTGATGCAAACAGTTTTGAGGTGATTGCTCGTGAGTGGCACAGCAAGTTCCTGCTGAATAAGTCCAATAGCTACCGTGACAAGATGATGTCTCTTTTTGAACGCGATGTTTTCCCTTGGTTGGGGCAGGCCGACGTGAACAATTTGAAGGCGCCCGAACTCCTCACGGTATTACGTCGTGTTGAAGGTCGTGGTGCCTTAGAAACTGCACACAGGACTCGTTCTGCTTGTAGCCAGGTTTTGCGATATGCAATTGCTACGGGAAGGGCCGAAAGAGATTGTGCCTCAGATCTGATTGGTGCTTTGCCACCATACAAAAAAGGGCATCGAGCAGCACTAACAGATCCCAAAGATGTTGCTCCACTTCTCAGGGCTATTGATGGTTATCTAGGAACGTTTCCAGTCAAATGTGCATTGCAACTTGCTCCGATGCTTTTTGTCCGACCGGGAGAACTTCGCAAAGCGGAATGGTCAGAAATTGATATTGAGGCCGCAGAGTGGAGGATACCTGCTGAAAAAATGAAGATGAAAAATTCACACATCGTACCATTGGCTACCCAGGCCATAAAAATTCTAAAAGATCTCTTCCCCTTAACGGGGCATTCTAAATTCCTTTTTCCTTCACCAAGATCACCACTCTACACTATGAGTGATAATGCAATACTTTCTGCTCTGAGACGTATGGGGTTTGAGAAGGATGAAATGAGTGGACACGGATTTAGGGCAATGGCCCGTACAATACTTGATGAAGTTCTTCATGTTAGGACGGACTTCATCGAACATCAACTTGCCCATGCGGTCAAAGACCCGAATGGCAGAGCGTACAACCGAACCGCGCACCTTCCAGAGCGAAGAAAAATGATGCAACAATGGGCTGATTATTTGGATGAACTCAAATCTATGGGTAAGTAAAACAGATATTAGCTTAAAATTCTGCAGTTATCTTCCACCTCAGTTTGGAGCTCTAAAAGTACGACTGAGCTGTGGATGTTAACTATTACCGCCGGAAACATTTCTTTCTTTTTATATTACCTGTCCAGAATAAAATGCCCAAAAATACGAAGTACTCATCGGTAATTGTATTCTCTTAAAACTTCTAGGAATTTATCTGGAGAGCATAAATTAGACCACAATGAACACTATAGTGACCAAATAAGCACTAAATAAAAATAAGTGTTGACAGATATGCTAAGATGTAATATATGGTTAATATACTGGATTCACCTGGGGGCTAAAATGCGAATGCTGGAAGAGGCCGCAGATTTTATCAACACTCTGTACAATGTTGAATTTAGTGGTAAACCACATGGTCGCTTTAGAATTGCAAATTCCGAACTTGCTCTACTTGCAGGGCGACAAAATATTGACCACTCAAGCGTAATCGGAATCAAAACTATCCTGTTTGAAAAACATGGGTTACTTCTAATTGACCTTCGTGATGAGGTCGCAATACTAAAGTGTCGTCTCCTTCGCAGATACCGTAAAGCCTCGGCGAAAGTCATCACAGACGTGCTAGGAATTGTTGATGAATCTAGTGAAACAGAAGATGACGATTAACCGAACGAAGAAAAATGATGCAACAATAGGCAGATTATCTTGATGATTTGAAGCAAACCCCAAGGTGGGTGTGTTACTTTCTTGAACTACAATAAAAAATTCGCTTTATAGATTACCGAAAAGAAATTTAAAGTCCTGCCGATTTTGCCCGAAAAAGTCTTCTACCGGATCGTTTAGGGGTGAGTTATGTCAAAGGTTGTTAAAATAGGGTCTAGAGATTTAAAGCCTATCGTAGAGCCGCAGGATGGTTTCAGGATCAAACCTGGTGGAGATGCTAGAACCGGCTGTACGCTACCTTGGGTTCGTCTTAATTCTGTTGGATTGTCAACCCTGAGAACCAATATAGATGCAGCTGCTAAAATCATTGATGGCAAGGCCAGGGCAGCGGAAATGAAAACTGCCAAAATCAAGGATGTGGAGATACGAAATTCATATTGCGATAAGGTTATTCTGTCTATAAACATCCGTGGCATCAAAAATAGAACCACGAAAGATTACAGTGATATTTTCAAAGCAGAGATTTTACCTGCTATTAAAAATTTTGTAACGGACTGCAGGGATACTTTTGTGTTGGTACTCCATTACCAGAAAGGCATGCTGAAAAATGCTACGCTCAAATATTAAAAACTAACGGACTGTCACCACTTTAGGGCGTTTTATTACGCCTTGCGCAATGACAATCCTTTTTAGCAACAGACAAGGCCCCCCTAGCATATTGTAGACTAGACGACTAAGCCTTAAGCCTGTGCTGATACATGATAACCAATGGTTATTTTGTAACGGCACAGGCTTTTTTTGTTGCTGCGAAAGGAGGAAATAACAGGTGAACGAAAAAAAGTCGTAAGAACGCAGATGCCTGATGAGGCTCTGCGCTGCAGCATTTTGGAACTATCCAGTAGGCTGAACGAACTTATAGGCGAGCAGAAGGCTCTACCTGGTTCGGGAACAGTTTCAAAGGATTCTAAGTCCGTAAATGATGAGCCAGATCGGTTGATCCGATTGCCAGAAGTCTTGACGTACATCCCGGTTGCCCGGTCCACATTTTTATCTGGTGTGAAAAGTGGGCGCTACCCGGCACCAGTGCATCATTTGGGACCACGCATTAGTGCATGGTCGCTGGCATCTATCATACGGCTGGTAAACGGGAAATAGGGCGCTCCTCCCACAGGAGTTATAATAACGACTATGTAACGAATGTCAAGTACCCGGCTACATAAATAGCCGGGTATACACTAACTTTTTCGGGATCATGCCGAACAAACTTAAATTGGAGATATACCGACATGAAAAAGAAAAGCAAAGTTCTGAACAAGAACAAGCCTACAAAAACTAACGCTAATGTGTTGGAAAATCCTGCCAACGATAAAAAACTGTCCAAGGTTGATGAGAAATTCGCGGCGTTCATTCGCACGAATGGTAAAACACCGCCCGATAGCTTTGACGCAGACTTCAAAGCCCACATATTCGGCATTGGAGAAGTAAACAGTTATGTGCTCAGCAAGTCTAGGCCGGCAATGGGAATTATCGGATGCTTGAACAGCGATGATGACCCCAAAACCTGGACATTTACTAAGGCTAAGGACTCATATCAGATAGACGTTGTTCAGGCTAAGGAAGTTAAGATGCTGAACATATTTAACAAAGCAAGAGCGGCAGCCCTGGCGGACTGCGATGATACTGAATCGGAGGCTTTTGATGTTGTCGATGATGAACCAGTTGGTCAGCCGGATGCGGGGCAGCCTAAAGAGCCTGCCGAAGAAAACTACGAAACTACTGTTTCACGCCTGGCTGCTCTGTCTGATCGTGATTACGATCAAGCCCGGAAATCTGCGGCGAAAGAGTTCGGCGTGCGGGTTTCCACGCTGGATAAGGCCGTTGTAAATGAACAGAGCAACGTCAATGCTCTTAAAATTATGGGGCCTCGTTTGTTGACTGATGTTTACGACGTCGTGACCAGTCTGGATGTTCAGCAGATTGGCACCTCAAAGCTCATATCGGAGCTTTGCGCGGGCAACAGCACAATCTGGTCTGTTTTCAATCGCGGCAGCCAGATAGATCCGAAAACCCTTGCGCATATTCTCAGCCTGTATGGCGTAACTCCGCGAGATCTAAGGTTCGGTGATGTTGTATTGAAGGGATACACTCGCTCATCCATCGTAGCGGCTTATACTCGTTACATCTCTTCAGCCGCTCAACCGCAGCCAGACGACTTTTCTGAATAGTCGTCACTTAACCAATCTTCCCGCAACACATTTCTTGTGTGTTGCGGGAAGCACGCAGTCTGCAATGCAGTGCAGGAGATTTATAATTTCTATTATAACGCAACGACAGGGGGATATTACTATGTTAATAGAAATACACGCATTTATGGTTGTCGTACACGGAATGACATTGAAAAATATTCAATGGTTGTGCGACAAGGTCCTGAAAGTAGATTTTTCATCATTCAAACAGTATCCACCTTATAGCAATACGGTGAAATTAACCCGGGCATTCAAAGGCGTTAAGGAAAGCGTTCATATCAGGCATAACACGAGCAAAAGTACTGGATACACAACGATCAACCTGCATGGTTCGTTTTTTGACTGCGCACAAGATTTTGAGTTCAGTAAGTTACTCAAATACCTTAATCTGCCCAAATATGAATATACACCGAAGCAGCTGGATATAGCCTTCAACGATACCAAACGACTTATTTCAAAGGAAACTGTTGTACATTGGTGCAATGATAGTGACGATTACTGCACAGGCGACCTGGTTGCAAGAAGGGCTCCTGAGGTAGTTTATTGCAAGAGGGAACTGAGTCGGATTCACCTTGCATCGGCCAGCTCAACAACTAATTTTGGGACAATATACTTTCGCCCTAAAACCCAGCGCATGAGGTTGGAAATCAAATTCAAAGACGCTGATAAGATTCGATACCTCCTGGAAGATTACTCGCAGGAGAATATTCAACTGTTTGAGGAAAAATGCCTTAAGTCCCTGGTTAGTTGTATTAACTTTGTTACGCCCTCCAGCAAAAGGAGCAGGGCACCCAAACGGCAGCGTTTGTGGAAACTGTTTCTGGGCTCAGATGTAAAACGCCTCAACTGGAGCAAGCTTAATGAAAAGAGGCGTGTCAGACGTGCCGCTTCCGACGCATCGGCTTTCGCAAAGAGTATGTCGAGGTTGGGTGCAACTGTAAGTAACCTAGTTGACCGGTACAAGGGTGAACATTCGGAAGAAGCTATTATAAAGGAACTTTCCGATCTTTCAGGTATTGATCTGGGCAACAAGGCTTCAACTGGCAAAAAATAACACTCGTGGTACAGATGTATTCGTTGGGACTGCTTTGTTGCAATTAGCAAAGCAGCCTCTTTTTTTACCCGGTGTCATCGGTCGCTACATAAGCAAAGGCGGGAAATAGTTTCATACGGGGCTATATTTACTTTTTTCGGGCAACATAATCTGTTGCTCGCAAAAGACTGAAAAAGCCGGAAAGATCATAGATACGCTGTAAATCGGATGAAATCACTGGCGGAAGGACTTCACTGTGTCCTGAATACGCTAAAACGCTTATCATAAGTATATATGTAATACATACCACTCAGTGATATCAGCTAGTTACAGCCGCACTCACATTCACTCATTGCTCGCACCATGGTAGACCCCGTGTAAACAGCTTTCAATGGGAGTTTTACTGGTATCCCCCGCATGTTGAGCCACCGTAACGAATTTATCAAAGTTGACGTTTCGTCAAGTTGGATACTGTGTTGATAGGCTGCTCATGCGCTACGCTACAGTTGTTGCCTGTGTGCTGTTTTCAAGTTATGTTCATGCCGTTTTCAAATTGTAGGTGTGATGAATGGTAGCCATATGAAATGTACGCAGAGTAAAACATGCCCTTTTTTGCGGGTTCTTTTGGCTGGTTAGAGCTGAACTTTGGCCAGTTGAACCCGAATTTAGGGTGTAGTTTTTGCTGTCCTGTACATAGTGAGGGAAAAGGCTATTTTCTTGAAATACAGGCAACAGGTGGTATTGTAGCGGGTAAAATAGGAAACAGACCGAGAACCAATTACAGTCGAATTTTTAGAAGTGACCATTACCAGGGATGAGGAAACAGAGGCAACTCACATGGCCAAGTTAAATCCAAAGTCACAAAAGATTTTGAAAATTACGCACATCTTCTTCGTCTGCCTGTGGATTGGTGGTGCAGTTACATTGCCGGTAATGAAACTGGGGCTACATCCCGATGAAGGTCATTTTCTCTATGGATTCGATATTACCCGCAAATTCATAGATGATTTTATCGTTGTTCCAGGCGCGGTTGGCTGTCTGTTGACAGGGCTCATTTATTCGCTGTTTACCGGTTTCGGGTTTTTCAAGCTCCGCTGGATGACGGTGAAGTGGGTAATCACCATATTCGGGGTTTTGTTTGGAACATTCTGGCTAGGCCCATGGCTTAACAGCCTGCCACCTATCTCTAAGCTGATGGGACTGGGTGCTCTAAATGATCCTACATACCAGAGTGCTGCTACCCTCAACTTCGCTTGGGGGCTGTTTCAGCTTTCGACCCTCATATTTGCCACTGTTGTCTCAGTACTTAAACCTCTGAAATCGAGATAATGCTTCCCAAACAGATTGAACGGAGATCCAGCAATGACTCAACCACCTGTGCAATCGCATGAAGACAAAATTATCGAGCAGTTTTCACAGCAGGCTATTCCGTTCACGCAGGTTCCAGGGCATTACGATGCTATGCAGGTTTTGCTTGAATTATCTGGGGTCTCCAGTACCGATACAGTATTGGATGTTGCATGTGGGCCAGGAATGGTTGCCTGTGAGTTCGCCAAGCACGCGTCTCATGTTACCGGCGTAGACATCACACCGGCAATGATTGAACAGGCTGCAAAACGACAGCATGATCTGGGACTGAATAATCTTACCTGGGATAACGGCAACGCGATTCCATTACCCTACTCTGACAACACATTCTCTTTGGTTATTACCCGCTACAGCTACCATCATCTATTAGCCCCTGAGAGGGCGCTGGCAGAAATGATCCGGGTGTGCAAACCTGGTGGCAGAGTATTGGTTGCCGATGTTGCTGTTGAGTCTTCTAAATCGGAAGCGTATGACCGATTAGAAATCTTGCGAGATCCTTCACACACCCATGCACTGACACAAGACGAGTTCGCGACACTTTTTCTGCATTCAGGTTTAGTGGATTGCCGTCAGAGTTCCTATGGTGTGGAGATTGAGCTTGAGGCTCAGCTGAAGGCATCATTTCCGAAGCCTGGTGATGAAGAGGTAATCAGAAAAATGGTTACTGAAGATCTCGGAGTTGACAGCATCGGAATAAATGCTCGGATGACTAATGGCATGATTCTTTATACTGTGCCAATAGCCGTTTACGTCGGTGAAAAAACCCAGTAGTAGGGTCAGTTACTCTTTGCGTTATCAACTTTGGGTGCCGATGTCTCAGTAACCGCTCCTTTAACTGGCGCAGGTGTTGGTGATGCTGGTGGTGATTCTGATGATGTAGGTCGTGCAGGTGATGGTGATGCTTCTGTTTTGTTTGTCGCGCCAGTTTCAGAAGGACACGATAAAATCTTTATCCATTTAAACTAAGAAGGAGGGCAATAATTTGGATGCCATACTACACACAAGTCTTGGAATCTTAGTAGGCATTTTGTTGGCAATGGTTTATTCAAGAAAATCTTCAGATGAATTGAAGAACACCACAACTACTCTTGTGGATGAGATAAGGTCGTTAGCTGACCAGATAGCTCCAACGCAACCTGAAATAGCTCAGAAATTATCAAGCATAATTACAAAGTATGCTGGATCAGGTGCCGAACCTCATATCTTTGGAGAAAACAATTTCTGCCCGGAATGCACGACCGGAAAGATCAAGTTAAGCCATTATGGGGTTGGTCCTCTCGGCGTTAGTAATGCTTGGTACGCTTGCACATCATGTGGGTACAAATTTCAAAGCGCAGAATCCTCTGAAGATTGATTCTGCGCTTTATTGTCCAAATTGGACCCCAAGCAATTTGTTCTCAGGTTTGTCTCCACGCAACGTTAAAACAACGCTGTTACTCATTAGTTCCCATTCGTCATTATTAAGATAGTTCTTCATAGCGTCATAATTTTCGGTATTAAGTGAGGCTATATACTGCTTGGAGTTTATTGCCGCAGTTGACAATATATGCGAAAACCAAGCTCCTCTCGGTTTTGGGTCCATATGTGCAAAAAGACGATTATCATGCCAGAGAAAACCACAATTATGGTTGGAGCCTTTGAGCAGTAGCACCAAGTCAAAGCAGATAACCCGGGCGGCATTGATGCCATCAGAGTCATCGCCTTCGATATTGACATAAAGATTGTAACGAAGCTGATTGTTGCCGTCATTCGCGTCCAGGATTATCCCAGCCGGCGTCTTGGGATAAAGCAACTCTACAAGTTCGGAGAAATTACTGGTAGCTGCTTGCAAAGGGTTGGTCTCAGCATAATCTACCGCCTTACGATCATCTTCGACCATACGTTCTTTGATGCTTTGCTCCTGCTCCTTAAGTTTGTGAGCAAAGTTGAAATATTCTCCCAGTTTATCGCGCTCCGCTTCATATCGCATAAGTTGCTGAGTCAAGGCAGCATACTCATCCAGTGCCCGTTTCCCTTGAAGGGTTTCCAAAAGTTGATCTCTGTTATTTCCTACTTTTTTGTGCTCGTTTTCCAAGTCCCGAATACGTGATCTGAAGCGGGTTTTATCAGACTCAAGCCTATTCTTACGATTTGCTGACAGTGAGTTATGAAACTGCTCAACCGCCTCAAAATGCTTTAGCATCTCGTGTTTGAACACTTCCTGAAGCCCAGCATACAACTCCATCAAATCATCTTTGTTGATGTCAGGATGGTTTGCCAAGGCCTTGTCAATTCCATCCACCTGGAACTTCAGAATAGCAATTTGCTTCTCAATCTCGCGCAATTCACTGGTTAGTTTGCCCGCAGTAAGCTCAATTGCCCGGTAATCCTCGGCCACTTTGAACCGGATAAGATCGGCGCGAAGCCTTGGGATTTCTTTGTCAAGCCAATCAGCACGAACTTTTGGCTGGTTTCCTGCTCTGAACATGTCACGCAATACTTGATCTGTGCTCCAACTTTTCAGGTTCTTCTTCAGTTCGTCGATCCTGTATTTATACGCCTTTTTGTCGGCAACCAACCGGCATTCCGCACCTAACAGATACATGCTACGTAACAGGCCGTCAAAATCAGACTCGCGTGATGTAACTTTGGGATCGACACAATCCTTAAGGTTACGGCGACCAAAACGCGTCAATAGCGACCTAAAGGTTAGTCTGGGCAGCTCTGGATCGAGTCGGAACACGCTGGAAGCGTTAAGCCATTCCAGAAGTTTTTTAGGCTGAATAGATTTTTCATCAAGAGCCAGCCTCCTGCCGTCAGAACTCCGCTCTATCAGGTGCTTTTCACCGTTAATGCTAAATTCAAGAGAGAAAATCCAGTCGGGAATGGTCGCTTTCAATTTGCTGTCCAGTGTTGCGCCGAGGCAATGGTGCACGAGCTTAAGCGCCAAGGTTTTGCCGACGCCGTTGCTACTCCCTTCCTTCCGGTCGTGGGAACTATCTCCAACGATGAGTGTCAGCCCATTTGGATTGAAGCGGATCGTCTTGAACGATTTCTGGTCAGCTGATAGTTCGATAAGTTTCATATTATCTATTCAGGCTGATGCGCCCGTCCCCCACCAGTTGCACATCTCCAATAGCATACAACAGATCAACCGCCAGTACCAAATGTGTGAAATTAGGGCGAGACTGCCAGCCGGAAACGTCACTGTCAATGTGTGCCCAGAGTTCGTCAAGGGAACGTGGCTCGTTCAACAAACGGCGCAAATAACCGGACAGCCCGATTATCGAATCGCTGAAGCGAACATGTTTATGCGGGATTAAAGCTGTTCGGATGCTCATAGGCGTCACATGTTTCAAAATACTTAGCGATAATTACTTGGGCAGCGTGACGATAGGCCTTCATAGAATGAGGGTGATGATGTGCCGTTGAAGGAATGATGCTCTCAACCAGCCAGACATAGCGTTCGTTTGGTGCGTTATCAGAGTTGGGAATAACATTTTTGCTCTGTTGATACAGAGCGCTGATTTCAAGGGCGATCTTCTGTGCCAGGCCAATATCCCTGGCACTCAAGAATCTGTCTACGTCATCCACCTGATAAAAATAGTAATTCAAGGATTCTGTGACCGGGGTTTTGAGCCCGTTCATTGTAATCTTGGCGTGAAAATCTGGGCTTGTTGTATCAAGCAATGAAGGTAGAATACTACCACTATCCGCAAGGTAGGTTAGCAACTCGCTTACGGAATTAGGATCAATAAAGTCAGGCAGTTCTGATGGAATACCATTTATTATCGCCATTTTCTCCGATTCTTGTAGACCCATGAACCGGTTTTCCAAGTCGGCAGATGAAAATGGTGTAGCTTCATGGAGCTTTTCCGCTTTGGCCAGTTCCAGAAGCATATTACCGATTGGGGCAGGCATACCGCAAAAGCGATCATTGTACACGAAATGATAACGTTCGACGGTCGGCCATTTCTCCTTCAGCTTGGCGAAATCAGTGGTTGCCTTTTTCACAGCCTGAACTACATTCAATTCAGTAGTTGCTTCTGGCCCGTATACCTGGAAAAAACGTTTATCATGAGGACACCAGCCGTCATTGCCACCGTCCCCCCAATTGCCCCATGGAGTGACCGCCTGGAATCCGGGCAAGGCATACTGCATTACAGTATTGAAGAGCCTCTGGAAAGCGTTCCCGGATGCTTCATAAAGCCGTAGCTTGAATAGAGTTCTGTACCAGAAATCTTCATGAGGAGTGGACACATCAGCCTTCTCAATACAAGATTTTAATTCTAAAAACTGCGCAGAGGGTATGGGATAGTAAACGAAAAGTCAATGAAACGATAAGCAAGAGAACACTTGGACAATCGAGGGCCCACAAATCATTTTATAACTATAGCCTCCCGATAGTTTCGGGCGTTTCCGATTCAATTGCCACCCCTTCCGCACTGAGACGATTATATGATTTCCTCATCAAATCATTCCTTCCACGTCTCCGCCGACAACTGCAACTCATTGAGTTCTGTCCGTGCCTCCCGCCAAGAAGGATAATGCTCATCAAGAAGTGTCATAAAGCGATCACTATGAGTTTTTTCTATCAGGTGCACCATTTCGTGAACAATTACGTATTCAAGGAGATCTTTCGGTTTTTTCACCAGCTCGGTATTGAGGCGGATGTTACCTGCCTGGTGATTGCAGCTTCCCCATTTGGTTTTCATCCGTTGCAGGAAATAGCTGGTAACATTCACCCCTAGCCTGGATTCCCATTTTTCGATGAGTGACGGCACCACCTTGTGCAGCTGGGCTTTGTGCCATTCGTGAATGGTTTCGGCGCGTTTATCGGCATTGCTGCCAGGGCGAACTCTCAGGGTGATGCGTTTGTGGTCTAGCGAGACACTTGGTTTGGCATCCTGGTATATCACCGTAAGCAGATGTCGCCGACCCCAGAGATAATGACTCTCGCGCTCGATGAACTGTCTTGGTGTTTCCCGTGCCTGATCTTCCAGTTTTCGCTGCTGCTCGCGTATCCAGCCAAGCTTGCTTATGGCGTAAGCGCGTGCTACATCGAGACGCGTCGCGGTTGGTGCGGCCAGGGTGACGCGGCCATCAGGCGGATGGACGGAGAGGTGGACATTTTTGATGTCCTTCTTTGTCACCTGAATCGACAGTTCCCCAATACGGATCGTTGTGGTCATTAGTAACCCGGTTGCTTCTTGATTATTTCAAAAAGCGCCTGCGTAGACTCACGATCACGTGCCAGCTTGGGAAATAAGGCATTCATCAAACGTTTTTCCCTCGTTTCATCACCTTTCCAATTAGCCGGAGCTTCCGCACAGACGATTCGGTCCAGTTCCAGGGCAAGCTCAGCCCGTTCTTCGTCGTCAGTAGGATACTGAAAAGTTGTTGCCGGAATTCTGGCCAGATTGTTGAAGAGTACTGTGGCTTCCGGTTTGCCGTGCAGCGATGCAGGAATGTCAGCGTCGGGCTGGTTCCGTGCCATCCGCTTTACCAATGCTTCAGCCTGTATCAGGAACTGCTCGTATGACTCCGTGTCGTCCCGTTTCTGCTTGATAAGATCCTCCAGCAACTTGGACAGTTCCTCATAAAATTTCGGGTCAGTAAGCTGGTCGCGGATAATCGTCTTTCGGACGTTATTGATAATCCCTTCGGCAATGGCGTTTTTCGTGAGTTTGCCTTTATCATTGAGTTTCTTCGCAATGGCATCGTGGATGCCGGTCTGGATAATCAATTCGACAAGGGAATAGTTATCGACGGTTCCCAACGGATCGGCAGGGTCAGCCTGGATGTAGGTGTTGATGAGGTGACGCATGTCCGCTTCAAACGGCTTGATGTCCAATTCCTCGCCCGAGTGTTTCTTGATTGCGGCACGAGTGTCGCCATAAAACGCAACCTCCTTCTGCAAGGCGGTAACCTCCGCATCCGAGTAGCCCGCTTCGGTGAGGTTCTGGGCAAGGTCAGCAAAGGCGCGCACAAAGTTGGCCACTGACTTGTAAAAGGAAATCCGCAACTGTTCGGTCTCATTCAGCGCGTTAGGGTTGCCGACATCGCCGCAGAAATAATGGAGGAATTGCTCTACTTCATGTGGCTGTGGGACCGGTTCACACAGATAGCGTAGTGCCTCACGGGTGGCATCGAGCTGTTTTTTCCCTTCGACCAGCCAGTTTTTAAGGTTGACGTTATTGTCACCGCCACCTTCATCAATGTCCAATTCATCAGAACTATAGACCGCGATGGCTTGCTGGACATCCCCGAACAGCTCCTTGAAATCAACAATATGACCATAGTCCTTATCATCACCGTCAAGTCGATTTGTGCGGCAGATGGCCTGGAAGAGGTTGTGATCGTGCAGCTCGTTGTCCAGGTAGATATAGGTGCAGCTTGGCGCATCGAAGCCGGTCAGCAGTTTGCTCACCACGATGAGCAGTTTCAGGTTTGCCGGTTCCTCGATGAAGCGACGCTTCATTTCCGTTTCGTACTTCTCTGTCGTAGGGAAGTCTTTCAAGACATGCTGTGTGTAGGTGTCGAACTTGTAACGTTCATCGCTTTGCGCAGGCTCGCGGGAGATCGCGTTGTGGTTCGGCTCAAAGGAGGTGATTATCCCGCAGTGACAGCCGAAGAACGTATTCTGGAACAGCCGGAAATAATGACAGGCGTCGTAGATACTGGCTGCCACCAGAATGGCAGTACCCCGATCATTGTTCAGACGCGGCTTCAGGCCAAAGTCCTCGATGATACTATTGACAATCATCTGCTTGCGCCCACCGGAACTCATCAGCTCCTCAAGCGTAGCCCAGCGTTTGCGCAGCACAGCCTTCTGAAAATTGTTCAACCCTTTTGTCTTTTTTTCAAACCAGTCATCAATAGCTTTCCGCGATGTCATCCGTTGCGGCACGTCACGTGCCTCATATTTCAGGTCAAGCACCACCTTGTCGGTCACTGCCTCGTGAAACTTGTAGGTGTGAATATAGGTACCAAAGACGTCCCGCGTCATCTGCTTGTCTTTGCGCAACAGCGGAGTACCGGTGAAACCTATGAAGATGGCGTTCTCCAGCCATTTCTTCATCTGCTTGTTCATGTCGCCGCCCTGGGTGCGGTGGCATTCATCCACGAACACATAAAAGCGACCGTGAATTGGCGGGGGTGGTCCATTGAGGTCAGTCGGATCGAACTTGTGAATGAGTGCGCAGAGTAGACGGGGTGAACTGGCTCCAAGCTTTTGCACAAACTCAGCCCGCGAAGTGATGCGCGGGGAAGGTGCGCTTTCACCGATAACCCCGGCGTTGCGCATTACCCCCTCAATCTGTTTGTCCAATTCGTCGCGGTCGGTGATGACAAGGATGCGAGCCTCGGGATCATGCTCCATCAGCCACTTGGCAATCAGCACCATCAGAATGCTCTTACCGCTCCCCTGGGTGTGCCAGATGACGCCACCTTCCTGTTTGCGGATGCGCTCCTGTGCTGCTTTTACGCCAACGAATTGGTGAGGGCGCGGCACCTTTTTGATACCGGCGTCAAATATGATGAAGTTACGGATCAGGTCGAGCAGACGGGTTTTGGCGCACATCTCGGCCAGCGGCCTATCCAGTAGTACGCCAGCAGTCAGCGGGTTTGAGTCCTTTGTCTTCCATTCTACGAAGAACTCGGCGCGGGTGGTGACAGTACCGTAGCGCAGACCCTGTGAGTCACTTCCCGCAAAGACGAGCTGTACTGTGCTGAAGAAGTCCTTGTTGAAAATCTCTTCCTGGTTGGTGATGAGCTGGCGTACGCCGTCGGCAACTTCCACAGAGCTGCGTTTAAGTTCGATAACCCCTATGGCAATGCCGTTCAGGTAAATTCTTTTGAGTAATCCCCCACCTTTGGTGGGGGACTCACAAAGTTTGACAGTTCCTGAAATATGTAGAAGCCTCCTTAACGTGAACCGCT
>JAYTVV010000134.1:0-4500 GCA_043743795.1 Geobacteraceae bacterium | reverse complement strand
ACATGAGTTGGCAGGAGTTTGAGATGTTGGTGGAGGAGTATTTCAGGCGACGGGGGTACAGCACAACACGGACCGGAGGGCATGGGGCTGATGGTGGCGTGGATATCGTCCTGAAGCAGAACAGTGAAACCTATCTTGTGCAATGCAAACAGTGGAAGGCCTACAGTCTGGGTGTGCAGCCGGTACGCGAGCTGTACGGGGTTATGGCTTCCATGGGTGCCGCCGGCGGCTTTGTTATTTGCGCGGGCAAGTTCACTGCAGAAGCCAGGGAGTTCGCTAAAAATATCAATATCAGGCTGTTCGACGGTGCGATGCTGCACCGGTTGATAAGTGAAGTACGGCAGGCCGTGCCGCAATCAGCTGCAAATCAGCTTGCCGGCAGCACAGTTGTCACGCCATGCTGCCCGAAGTGCGGAGAAAATATGGTTAGGCGAGTTGCGCGCAAAGGCGCCAATGCCGGTGGGGAATTTTGGGGCTGTTCTGCGTATCCACGTTGTAATGGTGTGGTTGCGTAACCAAGGTATAGAGGGCAGGAAGCCAACAGCAAAAAAGGTTCTTGTCTGATGTGTGACGAGTTTATTAACTGTGTGGAGAGTATTAGTTTACGCAGTCCATGGTCAATTTAGCGCTACCATAGTGCAAATCCTGAACGCTCTTGATTATGTCAGCCGGAGTTGTTTTCAAAGCTTTGGCACGTTGAAATAGCGTGACGATGCCGGCTTGCCTCTTGCCGTTCTCGAGTTGTGAAATATATGACCTGTCAAGGCCACTTTCGAATGCAAGAATTTCCTGAGAAATTCCCAAATCCGAACGTAACTTGCTGATGACGCATCCCAAAGCCGCTTCTATACCAACAGTCCCTTGTCTCATGATGATGACTCTAACCCCATGACGAATCAATCTGTTGACTATAGCCCATAAAACGGGATGTATATGGCATTTGCATAGTAATAAAGAAGGTTTGAACTATAGCAGTTTTTCGCGTCGTGACAAAAGTTCTGAAATAAACAGGGTGTAAATAAACTTTACAACATTTTGAAAGCCGTTTGTTACAGGGCTCAGGCAACAGAAATGGAATAAAAGTTGAAAAGTGCAAAGTAACTTTACATTGTTAAAAACTGAAATATGCCAGTGAGTTAGCTATAACTTGTAGATATATGTAAACAAACTTTACAACTTTCCTCCTCTCCGCAGGCAGTTCCAATCATTCATAAATCCTCATTGATCGTTCTTGTTGTACCGAATAATAAATATTCTACTGCATAATCGTCAGCCAGTTAAGCTAGTTAGCAACGATATGATCTGCCGGCAGTACTGCCAACACAGTCTTGGCCTTGAACCTGCACAAGTGAGTGGCTCGATAATATGTTTTGTTATCGACGATTACTTCTTGATTCGCTTACGGACTCTTTCATTTGTGTCCGGATAGTGTTGAGTGATTATTTTCCTTGAGGCAGGGACATTTATGAAACGATTGATCAGCGCGCTAATTACCTTCGCAGTCATACTGCTGGCTTCAACCTGTATCTACGCCGATTCGGGCGCTACGCCTCAACAGACTTTAGCACGTTTCGACTTTGATATTGTTGGAGTTGGGCTTAAGGCAGATCCGTTGTATCAGGCGGTTCCCAAAGGGATAGCAACCAAGGTAAATGCTGTGATAGATGCCGGAAACTTCAATGTTACCGACATCGTGGCGCAGTTACCCAAGGAGTATACAGTCCGTGCGGAACTCTCCGGCCCGGCCTTCCAAAAGCCAATGGCGCTGGTAACGCGTCCCGGTGTTCCGTTTGATATACCTACACTGGCTATTACAGGTCGCTACACGCTGGCAAATATTCGACTAGTAGATGGTAATGGCGTCACCCTCTTCGGTTCAATCCCTCAGGTAGTGGCCATAGAGTCAATACCTGACCCGCTTATTACAAGTGTGACGACAAGACAACTAACCGTACAGGAATTGAAAGATCGCGGAGTCACCTTTGATTCTTCCAACTTCACCGCCTACCAGTTTACCGCCGGAATCGCAACCAGCAGCGGCCAGGTTCCATTAACGCTGCCAGTCGTTATCCCGACGAGCCAGTCAATTCAACAGACGCCGGAAATTATAGCAACATCTCCGATTTCGCTCCCTGTCTCCGGATCCTACGAAAAACCGCCTGAAGTTCCTGAAACGGTAATGCCAAAAAATCTGGTGGTTGAACCATTCCTTATGCAGGTTGAAGACAGCTTGGGTGGCGCGAAAGTTCAACTGCCGCCAATTCCGGGTGTTGTGGTAATCCCTGGAAACATCGGTTTTCTTCATCAGTATTTCAGCGCGCTGACTCTGGTCAGCAATGGTGCGCCTCTTCAGTCCGGTTTAAGTATAAGGGATGTCACCACCAAAGTCAGTTTTCCGGCGGGCGAGGATTTGATTCCGGGCACAGACGCATCTCCCGGAGACGACCCACTGCGTATGGCCAAAGGGACGAACGGATATTTTCCCAGAACGTTACCCATTCTGAATGCAGGGGCAGATGGCAAGCCTGGCACTGCGGATGACAGTGGAGTCATGCAGCCGGGTGAATCGGGTCAGGCGGATTTTACGATAGAAGGAATGAAGGAAGGTACTCACAAAGTAGATTTTGATATTACCGCGACACTGGACGGTCTTCCAATTGGTCCTGTGACAATTAAAGGGAAAGCCAGCGGAGCAGTGCTTGTGCGAAACCCGGACTTTGCGGTGACTCTGGGGCATCCTGCCACGGTGCGTGCCGGAGAGTTGTATGATCTCTTCATTACGGTGACTAATACCGGTCTATCAATTGCCAATCTGGTGACGGTAAGCCTTGATCCACGGGCGCTCTCCGGAGCCACCTTTGTTGATGGCGAATCGAACAGCAAATCTATAGAAACAATATTATCCGGTTCGGCGGCCACCGTCAGATTCCGGCTTAAATCACAGCGCACCGGGAAGGTGACCGCCAACGCATTTGAATCTCCTGACGTCAAAGGGCGCTTCATTTTGCGAGCCGGAGTCGGCGAAAACAACATCCCGCTATCGCCGGACAGCCTCATACTGCCCTATACCGGTGGCCTTACGTCCGATTTGACCACTGCGGCAGTTGGTCTGCTCGGACAGGCATGGAGCGTAGCCACGGCGCCAAGCGGCGCTCTACCCGCAACCGTACTGCCGATCTCTAAATCCACCGTATCGTCACGCGCATACGAACTCTCTGAAGCCGGATTGCGTGTGCTTATAGGGGATACGCTCCTTAAAGCAGCTCAGGATCTCACCTTTGATCTGTTTGGCTCAGATGTCTACAACAAAGGCTTTGATAGCCTGCGTCGAAGCTCCACAATGGGGCTTGAAGTCAACCGTGCCCTTGCGGACATTTACAAAACAGGGGTAGATAGCATTGGAGTGTCAGCTTTTCAGGCAGCTTTTGCCGATAAAGTATCCTACCGCCCCGCACATCTCTCGATAGTGGTTGGCGATGCGCCGTTACGGATGCAGCTTTCCGATGCGGCCGGCAACAAAAGTGGTTCGCTTGATGGAACAACTATTAATCGTGCTATTCCGTACGCGGATAGCTTCAGCATCGGTGAGAACGGATCTACACGCACCAACCTGATGCTGGCAACACGGATTGACTCCCCTTCATATTCAGTGGAACTGTTGGCGGAAGGTGTAGTCTCTTCTGATATGGCGATCGTAATGCCTGACGTAAACGGTGTTCTTGCCCAGTATATATTCAGCGCCCTCTCACTTCCGTCCGGAGCAAAAGCGACTCTGTCAATCATCCCCGCTTCAGGAAACCTGACACTTCAGATTGATGACAATGCCGATGGTGTTGTGGATCGTACCGTTACACCTTCTACTGCGACGCTGATTCCGGATCATGCCACTCATATTGTGGCTGCCACACAGCTTGTTCCTGATTTCGGCCCCGGTGGTGACAAGCATGGCCGCACTGTGGCGGTACTGTTTTCAGAGCGCGTTGGCAAAGATAGCACTCAGAATCCTCTCAACTACTCTGTTGATGAAAATCTTGTCAAACAGGCAGTTATCCAACCGGGGAATCGCATGGCATTCCTGCTCCTGCGGGACGGCATAGGTCCATTTTATGATCGCAGTCTGACTGTCAGAGAAGTTGCAGACACAGGCGGCAAAGCAATGTCTGCCCCCGAGACCATACCGATTAGAATAACCGCCAAAGGTCCAGCTGCTGTGGTTACAGGCACGGTGAGGACGGCTAAAGGAGAATCGGTTCCAAACGCCACAGTTCGGCTCTATCAATTGATTTGGTACACAGATCCTTACACAAAAATTTCAGAGCCGCGTTATGCCCTTTTCACAGAAAAAACGGCCAACAGCGACGGCAGTTACCGCCTTGAATATGTTTTGCAGAATGACCCGACCGGAGTGGATCCATCGGGGCCATTCCAGATTGAGGTTATCAACCCGGCATCCGGTGAAGTGGGGAGTCTCATAACCGGCGTCACATACCACGGTCAGCA
>JAYTVV010000133.1:0-18442 GCA_043743795.1 Geobacteraceae bacterium | reverse complement strand
GTCGTAATGAACATTCTTATTACCGGCGGTTGCGGTTTTTTGGGAAGCAACCTTGCGTCAAACGCGCTTAAACAGGGCTATCAACTTACCATATTTGACAATCTTTGCCGCGAGGGTTCACGCGAAAACCTTAAATGGCTTTCCACGCAGGGCCGCTTCACTTTCATACACGGAGACATCAGAAATGCGCATGATGTCACCCGTATGATAAGTACGAACCCGCCTGATGCTGTGTTTCACCTTGCCGGTCAAGTTGCCATGACCACTTCCATTGCCAATCCTCGCATAGATTTTGAAACAAACGTGCTGGGAAGCTTCAATCTACTGGAGGCGGTCCGGCTGTACGCTCCACATGCTGCGGTGATCTACTCCTCCACCAACAAGGTGTATGGTGACCTTGAGCAGTTCGCCTACCGCGAGACAGACACACGTTATGAATGTATGGATCGTCCTAGTGGCTTTGATGAAAGCACACCGCTGGATTTTCACTCCCCGTACGGCTGCTCAAAAGGGGCCGCCGATCAGTACATGCTGGACTATGCCCGTATCTTCGGCCTGAAGACGGTCGTTTTTCGACATTCTTCCATGTATGGGGGGCGCCAGTTTGCAACTTACGATCAAGGCTGGATTGGATGGTTCTGTCAACAGGCTGCCGCGACCGCGCAGGGTACCTTGGCTCAACCGTTCTCGATTTCAGGAAACGGTAAGCAGGTTCGTGATGTACTGCACGCCGATGACATGATCAGTCTTTACTTTGGTGCACTACAGCACATTGATACAGTGCAGGGTCAGGCATTCAATGTGGGAGGTGGTATTGCTAACAGCCTTTCTCTGCTTGAGTTGTTTGCTCTGCTGGAAGAGTATAGTGGAACGGCACTCTCTTATACAAAACTCCCGGCACGGGAGAGTGACCAACGTGTCTTTGTTGCAGATGTTGCAAAGGCCACATCACTATTCGGCTGGGAGCCCAGGGTAGCCGCGCGGGATGGTGTGAAACGGATGCTGGAATGGGTTCGTAACGCATCATGACCCATGCCGTTTCACAGGCAAGAACCCGTAACTACATCAGTCAAATCAAAGGGTCTCTTGTTTTTAAATTTTTGGCGGTATGTTCGTCATTCATGGCCATACCGCTTATGATCCGGTTTCTGGGGCAAGAGCAATTTGGCGTGTGGTCAACAGTCCTTTCGGTCATGTCGTGGATCGTATTCTTTGACCTTGGTCTGGGGGTCGGGCTGCGGAATAAACTTTCAGAGTCATTGGCAAAAGAAGATTTTCAGCAGGCCTCGGCGTACATCTCTTCGGCCTACACCCTGATTGGAATCTTGTCGTTCACCCTGTTTGCCATCGTGGCGTGCGCCAGCTTTTTCATACCCTGGCAGCGTGTTTTCAACACACATGCTGTATCCGATACAGCTTTAAAAATCACGGTTGTTACCTCGGCGTTCTTTATCTTTCTGAATTTCTGGATCAGCCTGATCAATCAGGTTCTTAATGCGGTGCAAAAGACATCTGTGGTTGTTTTTGGACAGTTTCTCTCCAACACCCTTGGTCTGGTGCTGGTGTATATGCTGACAAAGACAGCGGACAGATCTCTTTCCCATTTGGCTGCTGTCTATGGCTTTTCGCTGATTGCATCCGGGCTGTTGCTGAGTCTCTGGTATTACCGTCAGAACAGTGGCCTCCTGCCGCGATTATTCCTGGACAGGCGGCACGTTCAACCGTTACTGACGCTCGGTTTGCAGTTCTTTGTGATACAGATTGCGGTACTGATTGTCTTTACGACGGACAAGATTCTCATAACGCAGCTTCTGGGACCGCAGCAGGTAACCCCCTACGAAATTGTCTTCAAGCTGTTCAGCGTGATCACCCTTGTACATTCGCTGATAACTGCCCCGCTCTGGTCATCGTACTCGGATGCGTATCACCGGCATGACACGGCATGGCTCAGGACGACGCTGCACAGACAGTTACTGATTTTCGGGCTGATAAGCGGTGCAATTGTCCTGCTGGCCGTCATGGCCCGCCCCTTAATTGGGGTCTGGATCGGCACGGATACCACCGTGTCTTCAGGGCTTATCATCAGCATGGCGGCCCTGGTGCTTGTCACCGCCTGGAATAATATATTTGCCACGCTTGTGAACGGTATTGGGCAGATTAAAGTTCAACTGCTTTCAGCGGTCGTAGCCATGACGATAAACATTCCGCTAGCCATTGTACTGACCGGCCACTTCGGTCTTGGCGTACATGGTGTTGTATGGGCCACTTGCATAAGTCTGTCTCTATTTGCCGTTGTGGGCCCCTTACAGGTCCACGTTCTCCTAAAAAAACAAAAGATGGTGTGAATTGAATACTATTACAACCCAACCTAAAGTCAGCATCCTGATACCGGTGTATAACCGTAGAGACTACCTTGTAGACTGCGTCCAATCGGCATTGGACCAGACCTTTACGGATTTTGAAATCGTTGTGTCCGACAATGCCAGTACCGACGGTACCTGGGAGATTTGCCAGGAGTTTGCCGCCTGCGATAGCCGGGTGAAGATCTTCCGCAATGACACAAACCTTGGCCCGGTACGCAACTGGCTTGCTTGTGCGGAAAGAGCGACTGGAGAATATTCGAAGATCCTTTGGTCGGATGATTTGATCAGTCCCGAATACCTTGAAAAACTGGTTCCGTATCTTGCAAATCCGGATGTCGGGTTTGTGTATTCAGCGGCAAATGTTTTCTCTGGCGATGGTGAAAAAGAAGCTCTCTTGTATTCATGCCTGGATACAGGTACCTATGAAACGTCAAGGTTTATTGCAGACGGACTGTTTGACAAGGATGTCCCCAAATCGCCCGGATGCGCTCTGTTCAGGACCAGCGACATGAAAAAAAACCTTTTGCTGCAGATACCCAACCGGGTTGGCAGTGATTTCAGTATGCATGCCATCGGCAATGATCTGTTGCTTTTTCTGCTGACAGCCAGTGAATATCGTTATTTCAGTGTTGTCAACGAGTCATTGTCAGACTTCAGGCTGCATGATAAATCGATTGCTATTCTGGCAAGCAATGGGAAGTTGCAGTTGCATTATGATCTTGCAAAAGGGTATTTTGCCCAAAGTCATGTTTCCGACAGGCGATTGCGAAAAAGATTGAACTCACTATTTCTTGCACATTTTATTCGCTTGAGGCCTGTGGCAAAAGAATATGGTATTGCATCTCCGGATTATTTTTATCCTTCCCCGCAGGCCTATGGCTACAGCATTTGGTGGTTTATTGAAAAGGTTGTATCAATGTGTCGGCAGCGTCTTGCCGGAAATAGCATGCCATCATGATGGCCTGGCAATGGGGGCAACTATTGGTTTTACTAGCAAAGAGTCCGGTTTGTTGCCGGGGACGAGGGGCGTTCGAGTGATCGCCCCGACTATCACACGGTTTGAAGGTGGTCGGTACTTTCAAAGCGGTTTGCAACGAAAAATGCCGCGGATTACGGTCATAACGGCCGTTTATAACGGCGAGAGATTTCTTGAACAAGCCATTCGAAGTGTCCTTGATCAGTCGTTTAAGGATTTTGAGTATATAGTTATTGATGGCGGTTCAACCGATGGGACGCTTGACATTATCAAGCGCTATGAAGACAGGATTGAACGCTGGATTAGCGAACCGGACAGCGGAATTTATGATGCCTGGAACAAGGGTGTGGCGCTTGCCAGAGGAGAGTGGATTGCTTTTCTGGGGAGTGACGATGCCTACTATGTAAATGCCCTCAAAGAGTATGTCGGCTTCATTGATGGGCATACGGAAGAGAATCTCGACTTTATATCGTCATGTGTGGATCTGGTAGACACGGATATGAAAAAGATAGAGGTTCTCTGCGAACCCTGGATCTGGCGGAAGTTTCGCAAGCGGATGAAAATCGCGCATGTGGGTTCAATGCACAATAGGAGTCTGTATGAACGTTATGGACTGTACGATACGACGTACCATATTACAGGTGATTATGAATTTTTGCTGCGGCTTGGCAAAGGTCTAAAAGCAGGTTATTTGAACGCTAGCACCGCCATGATGCGAACGAACGGTGTGAGCCATGACATTTTGGCTACATTCAGGGAGGCTAAACGGGCCAAATGTACCACCAGTAAACGAAATAATGTACTCTGTACAATTGATAACATAATTGATATCGGGAAGGTCACCATAAAGCGAAAGCTGTTTCGCAGGCGTTTTCATTGAGTGAATATTATAAAAAAAATGCATAAGTGTCGTGCAGTGGAACTTTATGAATAAATTTAATTTTAGTTCATTTTTTTATGATTATTGTGGCGAGCTCCAATGAGCTCAAAAGCCATAATACAAGAATTACTTTGCCCGGTATGTCAGGCGCCGGCTAGCTCCACTGGTATAGCTCTCTATGATGACCGCTATGGCTTTCCGGGTACATTTAACCTTCTGCAATGTACAACATGCAAGCATACCTTTATTGATGCGGCTTTTTCTTCGGATGATCTCAAAAAACTTTACACAGAGTATTATCCTCGTTCTTCCTATAATCTTGCTACTCATTGTCCGCACGGTAAAATAAGTTGGATCAAATCATGGATAACTGGGGCGCAGAGCCTTGCATTCCGGTGGGTTGCGCCGGATGTTCGTGTGCTGGATATTGGCTGTGGCTTTGGGGAGGCACTCGGCTACCATCGTTCTCGTGGTTGTGACGCCTATGGAGTCGAGGCGGATGAGAATGTCGCAAAGGCTGCAGAAAAATTTGGCTATAATATTCGTGTGGGACTATTTGACTCCTCGCTTTACGAAAAGGCTTGGTTTGACTATGTTACAATGGATCAGGTTATTGAACATGTCAGTAACCCTGTTGAGATGTTAGCGGATGTGGGAAAAGTATTGAAGCCCGGCGGTTTGCTCGTTATGAGCACCCCAAATCCGGAAGGATGGGGAGCACGAATATTTGGTTCTTATTGGGCCCATTGGCACATACCGTATCATCAACACTTCTTTTCACACGCATCGATGTTAATAACAGCTGATAGAGCCGGATTTGAACTCGTTTCAGGTAAAACCGTCACACATTCTTGTTGGCTGCGATATCAATGGGCCCATTTGTTCTCCCGCCCTCGTCTTGGAACACCCTCACCGTTTTGGTCTCCAAAAATTCGTAATAGCCAGATCGATAAGTTTGTTTTTGGGGCTTTGAGACTTATGCATTACTCTCTATTCAATCATCTTGTTACAAGGTTTGCAGATATATGTAATGTTGGAGATAATCGTATTTTTGTATTTCGGAAAAAACAGATCATTTGACCGCTATCCCTAAAATATGTGACTTAACCATGGTGATGTGGTGATACACTTTGCTCGATGATGGTTGTAATGGGCCCAATAAAAAGGTTTTTATGCATGAGTGATATTACAAGTTTGTTTACATACAAAAAACAACACCTACTAGAATATGGATATTACGTTCTTATATTCATATGCTCATTAATAGGAGAATCTATAAGCCAGACTTTGATGGTAACCGTAGCTTCAATCAACATTTTTTATGGTGATGTTATAAATGCATCCGTGTTGCTAGCTATCTTAATTATGTTCATCAGGGGTCGGTTGCTAAAATTGCATAAAGAATCATATCTCTATTTCGGACTATTGCTTGTTTTGTTATTGGCGCTCTTGCTTGGTTTTATGAAATACAGCTATAGAGCTATAGGAGAAGCACGATTAATTCTCCCTTTCCTATGGATTTATTTGGTATCAATTTTTTATAAAGGTGAACGATTTATTGACAGTAAATACCTGATAAAAATGATACGTAATACTATATTTATATCAGCAGTAGCAGGTTTAATAGCTTTTCCATTTGGCTTTATATTTAATTTTAAACTTGATTGGGAGGATTTCAGGGGGATTCGATACATATATACAAATCAGTCGTTTAGCATCATGATAATGATTTGTTTGTTATTATTGAAGGCGGGGGTACGCAGATTAAATCTGAAAGAAATATTATTTCTGTGCACTTGTATAATTATATTGATACTTTCTAAAAATAGAGCTGCAGTTGCAGCGCCAGCTTTTGTTTTCTTGTTACTCACAATCATTCAAGGAAAAATTAAAACAATTCTCTATGCTGCAGTGGCGATCATTCTGCTCGTAGGAACTATATTTGTGGTTTCGTCATCTGCTACTCAGGAAATATTTTTAGCGTTTAAGGGGGTTTTTGACCCCTTGAATGACAGCACGGGATCATGGCGTTTTGCTCTACAAAGCGCTGCTCTTGCCCAAGCCCTCGAAACATTTTGGTTGGGACAATGGTTTGGTAGCTATTTTGCGTTTAATGTTCCAGGGATGAATTGGAGTTTGTTAAATGAAATTCAACCACATAATCAATTTCTTATTTTATTCCTAAAAACAGGAATTGTAGGTGTTACGTTATATGTACTACTTTTGTTAAAGATCATTTGGACACAAATTTACGTCATTACAAAACATTCTATTTCAAAAGATGAGAAGGTATATTGTTTCGTGCTGTTAATAATAATATCTTCACAATTCTTATATGGCATGGCGTACGATTTTTATCCGTACATTGGGTTGTACTATGGATTTGCCCTGTTGCTTTTAAAATCAATCAGGTACAAGGCGGGTATCGCCAAAGATTTGTCGATAAGTGAATTTAAATTTTTCTCGAAAAGATTAAGACCCATTGCTGCGCATTCTGGAGTATCTTTTAAGCCTTTGGTTGATTTATGAAAATAGGTATTGATGCCAAATGGTTTTTTGAAGGGCCAGCCAGTGGACGGGTCGTAATCAGAAACCTCGTGAAGCAACTTATTGAACTCCCCCCCAATGATGAACTATATATTTTCCTGGATGCACGGGCGAAGGGGCTCGACTTTCCGTATTTGCGCCCGCATGTACACTTGGTATATGTATGGGGTGGGGTCAATATGCTTTCTAATATTTTTGTCCTCCCTTTTAGCGCCTGGAGCCTGCATCTGGATGTGCTTGTCTTTCAGAATTTTTCTCCGTTCTTCTCCAATTTCAAGCGTCATGCCTATATTCACGATGTACTGTTCAAGACACACCCGCAATTTTATACCCGAACGGAGCGAATCTATTTGTGGCCACTAAAATACTCCGCCTGTTTTGCCCATCGGCTTTGCACGGTATCTGCAACCGAAAAAAAACGTATGGCAGATATCGGCTATGGAGATGAGAAGCGGATAGATGTGGTTTATCATGGTGTCGATGAAATGTTTATGCCGAAAGAACTACATGATAGTGCTGCGTTACAGGGGGTTGCTGCAAAATACGCGTTGCCAGATTCATTTATACTATATGTCGGCCGGCTTAATGTGCGAAAAAACATTTTAAACCTACTCAAAGCGTTGCCGTTGTTGAAGAATTGTGACATTCCTCTGGTTGTTGTCGGAGGATATGACTGGAAAATGACAAACGTGGACAACCTGCTGGCTGAACTTGGAATCGCACACAGGGTTATTTTTACCGGGCCGGTATATGGAGATGATCTTCCGTGCATTTATGCGCTTGCAACGGTGCAATATTTTGTTTCGTATGCGGAAAGTTTTGGTTTGCCTGCGCTTGAAGGAATGGCCTCCGGTGTCCCGGTGGTGGTTTCCAATCGGACGTGCCTGCCGGAAATATGCGCCGATGCCGCACTCTATGCTGAGCCAGACAGCCCGGAAGAGATTGCCGAGAGGGTTGATCTCCTGCTGAATGACGACCACGTATGGCGGCAACAGCGTGAGCGTGGTCTTATACGCGCGAGTAATTTTACTTGGCAGAAATCGGCAGAGCATCTCTTGAAAAGTGCCTATCGGACAGTGCGAAAGGAATCTTCTGAATGAGTCTCCTAAGTCTTGTCGAGAAAATTATAGCATTCCTCAAGAAGGATCCAGCCTATCGCTTCAAGGTGGATTATTCCCTGCGTCAGCTTGTATATATACTTGGTTACCGTGGTTTTCAGGCCCTACGGGGGGCTCGTGTGAAAATGCTGATAAAATCGCCGGGATTGGTGTTTTGTGGCCGTGCGGTCGTCATTGAGCATGGCTATCAGATATCTTCCGGTGCAAGTCTTATCATAGAGGACATGGTCCACATTAATGCACTCTCTGAAAAAGGCATAACCTTTGGAAGAAATGTAACGGTAGCCAAGGGAACCGTAATTGTCTGCACCGGGGTCATTGCTAATCGTGGTGTCGGGTTGAAAATCGGTGATTATTCGGCCATTGGTGCCCAATCCTTTATAGGCGCCCAGGGTGGTATCACACTAGGTAACGACGTAATCATGGGGCCGGGAGTCAGAATTTTCTCGGAGAACCACAATTTTGAAAATAGAACTACACCAATCCGCAAGCAGGGCGAAACCAGGAGAGAAGTGATAATAGAAAACAACTGCTGGATTGGCTCTGGTGCCACAATCCTGGGGGGGGTAACCATCGGTAGCGGGTCAGTAATTGCCGCTGGGTCGGTTGTTACTAAAAGTGTCCCTCCATCTTCGATTGTTGCCGGTATTCCGGCAAAGGTTATTAAAGTACGAGGAGAAAACTAGGGAAAAATGGTACTCAATAAAAAAAATATACAACAGTTGCTCTTTTCACCATGGATGATTGTAGCCATAGCTCTATTCTTTCGCCTACTGTATTCATTCGTGATCCTGCCACATTTTTTCGCTGGTCGAGACCTTGAATCATATGGAGGATATGATCGTTTAGCGGAGCAACTTGTCCAAGGCCATGGTTTTACCTATTCAGACGGTACGATAAATTTACAGCGGTTGCCGCTCTATATTGTTTTCCTTGCAGGTCATTATGCCATTTTTGGCGTTGTGCGCTATCCTGTGCTGTTTTCGCAAGCGCTTTTGGGCGCTTTTTCTGCCTACCTCGTGTGGCGTCTGGGTGGTTATTTGATGGCAGATCGACATGCAAAAGTGGCAGCGCTTATATATGCCCTCTATCCCTTTGCAATCTGGCGAAATGCCAATTTACTTGCAGATGTGATTATGGTACCGCTGCTCCTTATGACATTGCTCTCAATTGTAAATATAATGCAGAATAAGTGTATAACTCGCCCTTGGCAGTATATGTTTATTGGGTTGCAATGTGCGCTACTCACGTATACAAAACCGATTGCAGCGTTGTTGCCAATTGTATTTTTTGCCCTGATTATGGTGTGTGGTGGTGGCGCCCGGAAAAACCGATATGTTGGCGGTATTGTTCTGGTGTGTACGTATGCGGTGCTTTTATTTCCATGGGTGGCACGGAATGCTGTTATTACCGGGAAATTCCCTGTGCTCTCTGATGGATCTGGGTTCGTGAGATATGCGGGCATTGCGTATGCGGACAATTTCAACTTTCATGAAATGAGCTCACGCACGCTGGATGCTATCAGCATTAAACAATTAGGTGTGTTGGAGAGGCAAAATGGATGGATACTTCTTCAAAACCCGGAGATGTATTCATTTAAGGACGACAAGGAAATGTCTGCATACATAACACGTCATTACACTGTGGCTGAGCCACTTCAAACAGTGAGAAGGTATTTTCAAAACTTGGGCTTTTACTGGTTCTTGGCCAATGACCATTGGAAGTCTTGGCTGTATCTCTTGATACAGGTGCCTTTCGTGTTGTTTGCGGCTGCAAGTTTTCTGCGCCGATCTTCAAGAAAGAAAATTCATCAATTACTTTTGGGGATTGTTGTCCTCTATTTTTGGTGTCTTAACTCCCTCATTCTGGGGCAGGTTCGCTATTCTGACCCCGTTATGCCGCTTATACTTATCCTGGCTGTCTCATGGTGGTGCTATGGGGCAGGCGATTCCTTCGAAAAAAGCCAGGAGGCGGATTAATGATTTACGTGAAATATTTGATTCTGGGCGCTGGCCCTTCAGGTCTGACCTTGGCAAACGCGCTTCAGGATGCCGGAGAAAGCTCGTTCGTTGTCCTTGAAAAAGAATCAGAGGTCGGGGGGCTCTGTCGTAGTTCGGTGGTTGATGGTTCACCTCTGGACATTGGTGGGGGGCATTTTCTGGATGTTAAATCACAAAAGGTACTGGATTTTCTGTTTAGATTCCTTCCGCGATCGGAATGGTGTGAATTTGATCGTATTTCCAGAATTAATCTTAAAGGCTCCACCATAGATTACCCTCTTGAGGCGAATCTCTGGCAATTACCTTTTGATCGGCAACTCGATTATCTGGAGTCCATTGCCCAGGCCGGTTGTGTTCGAAAACAACCTATGCCCGAAGCTTTCGAGGAGTGGATTCACTGGAAGCTGGGGGGGCGGATTGCAGAAGATTATATGCTGCCCTATAATCAAAAACTATGGTCAATGGAACTGTCAAAGCTCGGCACGTACTGGCTGCATAAGCTCCCCGATGTATCATTTCGCGATACGTTATTGAGCTGTCTCCAGCAAAAATCAGCAGGCTCAGTCCCCGCACATGGCAAGTTTCTGTATCCAAAAGAATTTGGATACGGTGAAGTATGGAAAAGGATGGCGAGTAGTCTGGGAGAACGGCTCGTAACAGAATGCCCTGTTACAGAGCTGGATGTCACAAAATGCACGGTTAATAATTATTATTGCGCGGATACTATAATTTCTACGATTCCTTGGCCGGAGATTAATAAAGTGGCCAGCCTGCCGGATAGTATTTGTTCCGCTATCGATACTCTTGATTATGTTTCAATCACGGTTGATTATGTACCAGAAAGAGTCGACACGGATGCGCATTGGATTTATGAGCCGGATGAACGCTGCTCATACCATCGCATTCTTTGCCGACACAATTTCTTGCCTGGCAGCCGAGGGCACTGGACGGAAACAAACACAAGAAGATCGAATTTCACAAGCATCTGGCGGCATAACAACGAATATGCATACCCGGTTAATACGCTCCAAAAACCCCAGGCAATTAAAGAGATATGTGAATGGGGTAATAATAATCGTATCATAGGCATGGGGCGCTGGGGGACATGGGAGCATATGAATTCTGATGTTGCCGTTGCTTCTGCACTATCAATGGCGGATCATTTAGCTACTCGGAGGAGTTCTTGAAGGTTTCATTGTGTTTAATGGTGTGGAATGAACTCCAGGGATGTGAAATTGATGTTCCCTGCCTGCCAAAAGATGAGTTTCATGAAATTTATGCCGTAGATGGAGGAAGCACGGATGGCACCGTGGAATATCTTGAGTCTCAAGGTATTCTCGTATACCGGCAGCCTGTCAGAGGCCTTAACGCCGCATATCACCATGCTGTTGAGAAATCAACGTGCGAAGCCATTGTTGTCTTCTTTCCTAAAGGCACAATTAAGCCTGATGAAGCACGTAAGGCCCTACCGTTTCTCAAGCAGGGGTGCGATTTGGTGGTGGCCAGCAGAAATATTGCAGGTGCTTACAATGAGGAGGACGACCATTTCCTGAAACCACGAAAATGGTTGGTCTGCGCTCTCAGTTGGCTGGTGACTCTCGTCTGGCAGCGGGAGGGATATCGGATACGGGATGTCCTCCACGGGTTTAAGGGCTTTACCGTAACGGGATTTAAGTCAATATCGCCATCAGTCGAAGGGGTTTCTATTGATATAGAGATGGTCGTGCGTTCATATCGATTGAAATTACCGCGAGCAGAATTTCCGACTGTTGAGTTGCCACGCAACTACGGTAGTAGTCATTTCCCGATTTTTAATACCGGAATTAAACTTCTTGCGTACCTGTTTAAGGAAATGAGATTACCACGCAAGGCGTTAGTGCCCTTAGTCCGCAAATCGTCTGTAAGTTGATTTTATACTAATTATATTGAATGGTTGCTTAATGAAAATTGCTATTATTGGATCCCGAGGTTATCCCTATGTGTACAGCGGGTACGAGACATTCGTAAAAGAACTCGTGGAGCGGCTGGTCAAAAGAGATTACGATATCACTATCTATTGCCATAAAAACCTGTTTAAGAGCTTCCCAAAGCGGGTCAATGGTGTAAATCTGGTTTACATCCCGACCATAGAAAAAAAATCCCTCAGTCAGTTAGTCCATTCCGCCCAATCCATAACCCATGCATGTCTAAAGGACTTCGACATCATCCTGGTGGTAAATTCCGCCAACGGCCCCTTTGGCCTCATTACCAGGTTGTTTGGCAAAAAGACCGCCATAAATGTCGATGGTCTGGAATGGCTACGGCCAAAGTGGAAGGGACTGGGGGCCAGATATTTCTACTGGGCTTCCAGAATTGCCACTAAGCTTTATGATGTGATAATTACTGACTCGGATGAGATGCAAAAGGTATATGAACGCGAATTTGGTGCTAAGTCGACGGTTATAGCCTATGGGGCAAATATCCGCGAGTCAACCCATCCTGATTTGATCTCCCAGTGGGGTTTGCAGCAGCAGGGCTACTACCTTATTGTTGGCAGGTTGATACCGGACAATAATGCCGACCTTATTGTGCGTGAGTTTGTGGCATCCAGTTCAACAAAAAAACTTGTCATCGTGGGGGACGTTCCTTACAGCGATGCATACGCTTCAGCCATAAAATCCACTCAAGATCACCGCCTGATATTTACCGGATATGTGAATGATCAAAATGTCCTTGCCGAGTTGTATCACAATAGCTTTGCCTATTTTCATGGCCATGAATTCGGCGGGACCAATCCCACCATGTTGAAGGCGTTGGCTTACGGGTGTGCTATCTGCGCCCTGGATACGGTTTTTAATCGGGAAATGTTGCACAATGATGAATATGGCCTGTTCTTCTCAAAGATAAAAAATAGTCTTGCGACACTTATCCATCGCATGGAAGCCGAACCGGACACACTTCTCGCTTACAAGAAAAAATCACGCGTCCGTATTACGGAAAACTATACCTGGGAAAAAATTACCGACCAATATGACGATTTGTTTAAAGGTATGGAGGCTCACTGACGTTGACTTTAGCAGGCATCTCCAATAGATTGCCGATTAATAATCGCTAGTTTATTGATATTGGATAGGGGCTATGCGCCGTTTTGTTCGGTTGGAAGGTACATTTTTTAAAGAACAGTCATGGATACGTTGGTCCAAGCTCGTTATTGATGTTGTTGCCCTTCAGTTATCTCTCTATCTGGGCTGGCATCTGCGCTCCTTCCTGACCTGCTGGTTTCCGCTGGATTTGTTGCGTCAGGATTATAAAAATCTGGCGACGGGACTCTTGCTGCTTCCCATAGGGTATGGGTTGGTTCGGCTCTACCCCGGATATGGCCTGACAGATGTTGAACGCCTACGTAGACGCCTGCGCACAACATTTTTTTTCTTTATGGTTTTTATTTTCTGGAATTTTCTGCTGAATGAAAGTGGACGTTCCCGGGGTATCCTGCTCATCACGCTGGTTATTGCGTTGATTCTTCCTCCCATTTTCCAATCTATTTTTCGTCACACCCTGATCAGCCGAAACCTGTGGGGTATGCCGGTTATTGTTATTGGTGCCGGTGTCACCGGCGAGCACGTTGTCACTGCTCTGCTCAAAAATCCCATGCTGGGCTACAGACCTATCGCCATTTTTGACGATGACAAAAGGAAATGGGGTTCAGATATTGACGACGTACCTGTTGTTGGTAGCCTTGGTCAGGCTGCGGATTTTTCTGATAAAGCCACGTGTGCAGTGATTGCCATGTCTGGTGCCGGTCGTGAACGAATTGTGGATTTGGCGCGGCATCTGCCGTTTTTTAATGTAATCATTGTTTCGGACCTGATAGGCATGCAGAGTCTATGGGTTGAAACACGTGACCTAGGCGGGACCATCGGATTGGAAATACAAAAAAATCTGCTGCTCCGTAGGCACCGTTATCTGAAGTGCTTTATGGACTATGCTGTTGGTATTCCTCTCTTTTTGATATGTGTTCCGCTTTTTACACTACTCGCCCTCTGGATTATGCTGGTAAGTCCCGGCAACCCATTTTACTGTCAGGTGCGCGAAGGGCATAGGGGGAGGAAATTCAAGGTCTGGAAGATGCGGACGATGTTCCCCCATGCCGAAAAATTGCTCCACGAATATCTGGAAAGGAATGCCGATGCCCGGCGTGAGTGGGCCCAGTTTTTTAAGCTGAAGCATGACCCCCGTATTCTGCCGGGGGTGGGTAAACTGCTCCGCAAAACAAGCCTCGATGAACTGCCACAACTTTGGAATGTGCTACGAGGCGAGATGAGTCTGGTCGGTCCGCGGCCATTTCCACATTATCATCTTGAGCAGTTTGATGAGAGTTTCCGTGAATTACGCAGAAGTGTCATGCCGGGTATGACCGGCATGTGGCAGGTTAATGCGCGTAGTGACGGGAATCTTGCGGTGCAGGAAACCCTTGATTCTTACTATATTCGCAACTGGTCAATCTGGCTTGATCTCAGTTTACTCACCAGAACCGTTCTGGTGGTGTTCAGTGGCAAGGGTGCATATTGAAAGCTGTTTGTTATTTATATCTGAATTATTTTAAGAATCGAAACTCCATGAAAACTGCTGCTGTTATAATTGTTGCACTACTAACACTGAATGCTTCGCCTCTATGGGCGCTTTCATCTGCGAACATCCCCTTGGGAAGCCCGCTCTATGGTTATCTGGAGAAGTTGGCCGGTATGGGGCTGATTACCTCTGACGTGAAGGGGCTTCGTCCCTACTCCAAGGCAGAGGCTGCCCGTCTGGTTCTTGAGGCGGTTAAAAATATCGCAGCCCAAGACACTGCGGCCCCCGCTTTTGCTATGCAGTTGGTGACACGCATCCGTGAATTCTTACCCCGTGAACTGTTTCTACGTGAGAATCCTGATAAAAAACCGGCAGTGGTTGACCTGAATCCGATCGCTTCACTGCGGCAGCGTTATGTTTACCTGTCGGGTGAGGCGCGCGATTATAATCGTACCTCCTGGGATCCGGGGCATCAATCGGCATTTGGGCTTATCGGCGGAGACCTGCGGCCGTTTACTGGCGGCACGGTTCGTACGAGCGGCACCGAAGGTACGCCGCTGCTGGAAAACAATAACGGACGGATCCATTCAGCGGGACACAGTGGCGAGATACGCTGGGCCGCCGAAGGGTATCTGCTCAGCATGGCTACGCTGCTGATTGAGCCCACCACATTTGTGTCCCGCGATAAAGTTTCACTGGACCTTAACCGCGGCTACCTGAAGCTGGGGGGGGGCGGCCTGGAGGTGGAGGTGGGGCGGGATGAGAACTGGTTCGGTCCCGGTTATCGCGGCACAACGACATTGACCAGCAATGCCCGCAATTTTGACCTGATTAAACTCTCAAGTCCCGAACCGTTGAATGCAGCGTGGGTCAAAAACTGGATCGGGGATGTCAAGTACTCGCTGATCGGCTCCCGTTTTGGTGAAACCGACGCAGGTACAGCGGATTTTAGGCGTCCGTGGTTGGTCGGGCTAAAGCTGGCTGTCAAGCCGCAGGATTGGTTTGAGGTTGGCGCCAACTTTATCCGCCAGACAGGTGGCCCGGGGTTTGCGGGGTCATCCGATACAATTTTCGGTGGGGGCAATAATGATCACTCCAATTCGATCGCAGGGCTTGATCTGCGCTTTCGAATTCCCTGGCTTCGGAATACGGAGTTGTATGGTGAATTCTCCGGTGAGGACAATGCCGGCGGGGTCTGGCCGATTGTGGAGAGTTATGTTGCGGGTGCGTATGTCCCCTGTCTGACGTCTGTCTGCCGGGATGATTTTCGTTTTGAGTATTTTTTTGGAAGTGTCATGCTCTATGGAGATTGGCAGTTTCCGCGCGGCTATGTATATCATGATATGACACCGGGGCATTCCCAGGGGGGCGGTGGCGTTCAGGAGTTTTACGGTCGATATTCCCACTGGTTCAGCGTTCGTAACAATCTGGCTCTGGAATATTTCTATACCGAGCGTGGTCGCTCGTATCGAACGGGTAACCAGGCGATGGAATCAAAACATGCTGGACGCCTGACCTGGGCATTGCCGATCTATGGCGATATGGATGGCCAACTGCTATATGGTATTGAGAAGATTGATAATCTGAATCTGGTAGAAGGTGCTGCACGTACGAACCAGTTGGCAACATTTGAATTGCGCTATCGATATTGACCTGACAGGCTACTTTCTGTATGGTTTAACTTTGAGTACCCGGAATCAAGGAGTTTTCGTGCTATGAAACGTTTCCTGATAATAATTCTGCTGATTGCCGTATGTTCCGCTACCGCATTCGGAGCAACTGATCTGGATAGTAGCCAGACAAAGAGCATAGATGGGGTGAAAAGTTCTCCATCCGACAGTGACGCCGCATTGCTCAAGCTTTTGATGGAAAAGAAGGAACGTGATCTTTCTGTAGAAAAGCCTGAAGACGATACGTTGCTGAAGCAGGTTGACGGTGCCGGAAAGATCCGACCGCTCAAGCGTGCGGAACAGAAACCGCTACCAGCATCCGCTCTGGAACAGTCGTTTGCCAGAAAGAATATTACCTTGCAGGACAAGCAGTATCTCGAAGCTGTTTCAAGGGATTTCCGGCAGTTTGGATACGACTTCTTTAATAACAGCACCCAATTGCAGGCGGTGATGGGGTCGTTGCCGGTGGGCGATGATTATCAACTTGGCCCGGGTGACCGGCTGATGCTTTCTGTGTGGGGGGCGATGGATGGGCGTTTTGAAGTTCTCGTAGATCGCAATGGAGAAGTCAGCATCCCCAGGTCGGGTAATGTGTATGTGTGGGGCATGAGCCTGGCAAGTGCACGAGAGGCTATCAATCGTACACTTGGTCGCTATTTTAAAAACTACCAGATGACGCTTACCATGGCCAGATTGAGGACGATTCAAGTCTTTGTCGTCGGAGAGGTTGAATCCCCCGGAAGCTATCAAGTAAGCTCACTGGCAACAGTCGTCAATGCCCTTGGGGCGACGGGCGGCCCTACCCGAAATGGGTCATTGCGCAGCATTCGTGTCAACCGGAACGGCAAGACCGTGGCTGATGTCGACCTGTACGATCTGTTTTTGAGCGGTGATCGCAGCAAGGATCAGAGATTGCAAAACGGTGATACGATTTTTGTTCCGGTGATTGGTCCGGTGGTTGCCGTAGCCGGTGAAGTACGCCGTCCGGCAATTTATGAAATGAATGGGCCGACATCTCTCTTCCAGGCTCTGAAGATGGCCGGTGGGGTTACTGCAAGCGGCTATACCGGACGAATGCAGTTGGAGCGCCTGATCGAAAACCGCGCCCGGGTTGTCCAGGATATAAACCTTGATCCGGAAAAACTGGATACAATGCTGTCGAAAATAGTCATGCAGGACCGTGACATGATCAAGGTCTCTCCGGTACAGTCAGCCACCAGGCAGGTGGTAAGCCTGAAGGGAAATGTTCTGCGTCCCGGTGAATACGAGTATAAGCCTGGAATGCGCCTGATCGACCTGGTCCCTTCGGTCCAAGCACTGCTACCGGAATCATATCTGGAGTCGGCAGAGATAATCAGGCTCTTGCCGCCGGATTATCGCCGGGAGCAATTGACGATTAACCTACGCAGAGCATTGGCCGGAGGAGAACTGGATAATATTGTTCTCCAGGAACAGGATTCTGTAAAAATCTTCTCGCGTGCGGAGATGGAAGAAAAGCCCAAGGTTACCATCAACGGTGCTGTTTTGAATCCGGGTTCCTTTGATTTTCAGTACGGGATGTCGGTGCGGGATTTGGTGGCTGCTGCGGGAAGCCCTCGACGTAATGCCTATTTAGAACAGGCTGAGCTCTCGAGGATCATGGTGTCCGGTGATAAGGCAGAGTCTAAACGCATTTTGCTTGATCTGGTCAAGGCGCTGGCGGGGGATTTGGAACATAATTTTCCTCTGCAGCCGGATGATGTACTGATTGTCCGTGGCATTACCGATTGGGCTGATTCGGCCGACAAATTCATCTCGTTGCAGGGTGAGGTCCGTTTTCCGGGGGTTTATTCCATTGCGCGAGGAGAAAAACTGAGTTCAGTGATTGCCCGGGCCGGTGGCTATACGGATAAGGCGTATCTGCGCGGTGCCAAATTCCTGCGTCGTTCGGTGCGAGATTCGCAACAGAAACGACTTGAGGAAATTGTTATCAAGACGGAAAAGGACGTTTTGCAAAAACAGGCCGCTTTGACATCCCTGGCTGCTTCAAAAGAGGAGTTGGAGGCGACCAAGGCTTCCTTGGATACGGTCATGAAGAGCATTGAGCGGATGAAATTGCTGAAAGCGGAAGGTCGTGTGGTTATCAAGCTCAAGCCGTTGCCAGAATTACAGAAAGGCGACTACGATATAACCATGGAAGGGGGCGATGATCTCTTTATTCCTCCTCGTCCAAGTGTGATAAATGTCATGGGTCAGGTTTTCAATCCCGTCTCTCTGGTATATCTGCCCGATTCTTCCGACGTTGAAAATTGCCTGAAACTGGCTGGTGGTATCACTGGCGACGCTGAGGGTTCGGAG
>JAYTVV010000132.1:0-11311 GCA_043743795.1 Geobacteraceae bacterium | reverse complement strand
ATTCCTTTTTAAAGTCATAAATCAACCCCAGTTTGTAGTGATTAACCGGGTCATCAGGACTCAATTCAACCGCTTCTTTAAGCAAAACCGTGATCTCGTCATACTGCTTGTTTTTCACAAAGATGGAAATAAGCGCAGTGCGCGCCTCGCCGTCATCCTTATGAATGGCAAGGGCTTTTTTATAATGGCCGATAGCTTTCTCGTTGTCCCCTTTTTGGGCGTACAGGCCAGCTATTTCCCGATTTGCATCACCATCATTCGGGCTGTAGGTCAGTACAGAGTTGTATGACGACAGGGAAAGACCGGTTTCTTTGCTTTTGGCAAATATGCGGGCCAGTTTTAGATGGATATCCGGGCTTGCGGGATGCAGCTTTAGAAACTCCGAGTACTGTTCCACTGCTTCTTGAAACAGGCCACGGGAAAAACGGATATCCCCCAGCCGCAAATGAGCTTCTGCACTTGCCGGGTTGGCCTTTACCGCCCGCTTGTAGGCAACAACCGCTTCATCAATCTGGGATTTTTTTTCATAAAGGATCCCGAGATTGAGGTACACATCGCTGTTGGTGCTGTTGCGATGTGCCGCTTCACGATACGCATCTATGGCCTCGGCATCCTTGCCCGCCGCCCGATAGATATGACCAAGTTTTTCGTATGAGAGTGTCTCTTCCGGATGTTCTTTGATCGCTGCCTTGAGGCTTTCGATCTCCTTGTCTGCCCCGCTTGCCACCGGCGGAGTGACGGACTTGGGAGCAGCCGGGGTAAGCTTGCTTTTACCGCCCAGCAACGAGTGGTAGTCGGCCAGCTTGATGTCACCCTTCTTTTCATAAATACCGGCAAGCAGCAGATGAATGTCACGATTCTGGGGAGCTGCAGTCTCGCCACGCTTCAGCTGCTCAAGGGCTTTATCCGGCTCGCCGCGCTGAAGATGGATTGATGCACTGCCGATATGAGCTTTCGCTGAACCGGGATCGGCGGCCAAAGCTCTTCGATACTCCTCCAGTGCCTTGTCGGGTTGGCCTGACGCGGTATAAATTTCAGCCAGGCCGATAAATATCGACGCATCGCCGGTCAGTTCCCGGCCAGCTTCGTTATAATGATACGCGGCGAGAGGGTATACTTTCTGCTCGGCAAGAATCCGCGCCATCGCCTTGTGATACAATGGATTGGGAATAGAAGCGAGGCCGCGGGCCAGCTCAACCGACGCCTCATTATTCATCCCTTTCTGCGCATAGAGCAGCCCCAGGTTACCACTGGCTCGAGCAAAAGAGGGAGCTTGCTGCAATGCACGACGATACTCTTCAATGGCGCCGTCAAAGTTACTGACGCGTTCCTGTTGGAGTGCGCTGACAAAATGAGCGGCAGCACCATCCGGGCATTGGGCAAGAATCTTTGCTTCAGCCTGACGCATCAGAGCTTCATCGCGAATGGTATCCAGCGTGCCTGCAATCTCAACTGTTTCTTTGCAGGAGTCAGCGCCGAATCCCCAGCTAAATCCGGTTAATAGCAGTGCTGCACTCAGCAGCAACAGGTATGTTTGCAGGATCTTCATATCGGGAGTGTCCTCAACTTCTGTCAGTAGTGCGGCGGGATTATACACACCATCCGACAATATTTCAATAGTTTAGGCTAAATACTTGATTAATTGACACAGTATGTGGATAATGAGACAGCTTCGATTTGCCGCTGTCTGCGGTGTCAGGAACATATTGAACGCATGAAGGACACGATGAACAGAGAACTTGAAGTTATGATAATGACCGCCAGCGACCTGCCGACAATTCCGGTAGTCGCTACCAAGGTCATGCAGCTTATTGAGAGCGAAAGTGCAACGGCAGAAGAGCTGGCAAAAGTTGTCGCCTCTGATCCGGCAGTCGCTGCCCGCGTGCTGAAGATTTCAAATTCCTCATTTTACGGCTGCCAACGTCAGATACAGACGCTGTCCCATGCAATTGTGGTGTTGGGCTTCGTCACACTCAAAAGTCTGGTTGTCGCAGCATCGGTTAAACAGGTCTATCAGCCGTACGGCCTCACTGAAAAGATGCTCTGGGAACACTCCTTTGGTGCCGGGTTGGCGTCACGCATCATCGCCAAAGAAACCCGGTTGGTAAGTGAAGAGGAAGCGTTCCTGGGGGGGCTGTTCCACGATATCGGCAAGATAATCATGAATACCATGAATAAACAGCAGTTTCAGGACGCCATGCAGCGGTGTTACAATGACGGGGTTACCTTTGAGGAAGCTGAACGTCAGGTGTATTCCTACACCCATTCGGAAGTTGGTGGACTGGTTATCAAAAAATGGAATTTTCCCGACATGTTGATGCATGCCGTACTGAACCATCATACCTTTGATTTTGCGGAGGACGAAGATTCCTATCAGGTCAGCCTGACCTGTGTTGTCGGGCTGGCCAATCTGTTTTGTCACAAAGTTGGAATCGGTACACGTGAACCGGATGACGAACTGGATCTCCTGAACACAATACCGGCACAGCGGCTGGGGCTTACGGAGCATCGTATGGACGCGCTTTTGGAAAATTTTATGGAAGCATACGCAAAAGATAAAAACTTTTTCAACTAATTCCAATTTCAAATCAAAGATGCCATCAAGGCGGCGAGGATTGAGTCAACGAAGGCATACATCAGTATGCTGGAGACGAAGACGAGCCAACGAAGATGGGGCTTTGATCTGGAATTGGTATAAGGCCCCCCTCACCTTTCCCCACTCAGCCGAACAGTTCTTTCAGATACTCCAGAAGGCTCTTTTTCGTCGTACCTTTCAAACGATTGCGGGCATCCCGGGATATTTCGATCAGATCATTTTGCGGCGCCGGTGCGCCTCTCTTTTTATGCCCCTCCGAAAAGCTTCCTCCGCTGTAGCTTCCACCGGCTGAAGGCCCTTGAGTTCCGCTGATTCCCTTGACCGGATCCGTCATGCCGCACCTCGGTGTGCCTTTTGCAGATGTAAATTGATTTTATTGTTTTGAAATAGTATCATCCTACCCTTAAAACTTGCAATAAAGGATACACTACGCAATGATTCGCACCATTCTCACCTACCCGAACCCCGAGCTCAAAAAGAAATCCGTACCGGTAACAATTATAACTGACTCAATCCGGGAACTTGTCCGGGATATGGCGGAAACGATGTATGCTGCACCGGGCATCGGCCTGGCAGCTCCGCAGATCGGCGTCCACCAGCGGATTATCATCATCGATATTTCAGGTAAAAATGAGCCTCCCGACCTGATTATCGCCATTAATCCGGTCATTGTTCATGCCGAAGGTGACTCCTACGAAGAGGAAGGCTGCCTCTCGGTGCTTGACTATGCCGCCAACGTCAAACGACATTTCCGGGTGATCGTAAAGGCACTTGACCTCGAAGGGGTTGAGCGCACCTGGGACGTCGATGATCTGCTTGCGATCGCTTTTCAGCATGAGATCGATCACCTGGAAGGCGTACTGTTTGTCGACCACCTCTCTACGCTCAAGCGTGAACTGTTCCAGCGCAAAGCCCGCAAAGCCGCCGAGGAGAGACGATGACCGGCTGGAAGATCATATTCATGGGAACACCTGACTTTGCCTGCCCGACCTTGCAGCGACTTATTGATCGCGGCGAAAACCTTGTGGCGGTTGTCACCCAGCCGGATCGGCCCAAAGGGCGCGGACAGAAACTGATGCCGCCGCCGGTAAAAGAATTGGCCGAAAAAAACGGTATTCCGGTATACCAGCCACTTAAAGTGCGTAATCCTGAATTTGTCGATATCATCCGCGAGCTCAAACCGGACGTTATTGTGGTCGTCGCTTTTGGCCAGATACTCCCCAAAGCGCTGCTGGACATCCCCCCCCATGGCTGCATCAACGTCCACGCCTCGCTGTTGCCTCGCTACCGCGGTGCAGCACCGCTTAACTGGTGCATCGTTAATGGCGAAGTTGAAACCGGTGTGACCACCATGCTGATGGATGTCGGCCTTGACACCGGAGATATGCTGCTGATTCAGAAAACACCGCTGGATGAAAATGAGGACATCACCTCACTGCATGATCGCATGGCAGCAATGGGAGCCGACCTGCTGGCCCAAACTCTTGATACACTGCTGACGGGCGATCTCGTTCCGCAGCCGCAAAACAGTGCCGACAGCAGTTATGCACCCATGCTCAAAAAAGATGATGGCATCATCAACTGGCATGCCGATGCCCGCACAATCCACAACCTGGTGCGCGGATTAGCGGTCTGGCCGGGAGCCTGTACTACTATCGATACGCAGGTGGTAAAGATTTTCTGCACCCGGATCGGTGATGGTTCCGGAGAACCCGGAACAGTTCTGCAGGCAACAAAAGGCGTTCTTGAAATAGCCTGTCAATCGGGAAGTCTTTTTTTGCATGAGCTGCAGCTGGCCGGCAAGAAGCGCCTTGACAGCGCCAGCTTTCTCTCCGGTTACCCCGTTTCCGTAGGGACGGTGCTGGGCAGCGAGCAACCTGAGAATTCACCACTGTGACAAAAGCTCCGAAAGCAGCGACGCCACCACGCAAGCGGCTTTTTGTCACCCTGATGGGTGCCACCTGCCTGATTGTCGTTGCCGTTATCTTCCTGGCCTGGTGGATCCCCAACCGCGGTCTGGCCAACATACACCCCAATCTGCCCCACATTGTCGGCATTTTCATGGTAGTACTTTCCGGTGCGGCAATTCTCGGCACCGGCCTGCTGGTGCTGACAACCGCACTGGGCAAGGACATCTTCCTGACCCGCTTCATGCGCCTGGTGGTGATAAAGTTTCTGTTGCCGGTTATTGAATTTGTGGGGAGGGTGATCGGACTCGACAAGGACAGTATCCGGCAGTCATTTATCGCCATGAACAACAGCCTGGTGACATCTCAGCGGATGAAGGTAAAACCGGATCGGATTCTGGTGCTGCTGCCGCACTGCATCCAGCTCTCGGATTGTGAAATAAAAGTGACCGGCGACATCCATAAATGCGTACAGTGTGGTCGCTGCAGCATCAAGGGTCTGGTTGAAATCGGCCGCAAATACCAGATCGACATCTCAGTTGCCACCGGAGGCACGCTCGCCCGTAAAGTTATCGTAGAGAAACGACCGAAGCTGGTACTGGCAGTGGCCTGCGAGCGGGATTTGACCTCCGGCATCAAGGACTGCTACCCGCTGCCGGTTATCGGCATCCTCAACGAACGCCCCTTCGGCCCCTGCTTCAATACGGTCGTAGACGTGGCAAAGATTGACGAAGCGCTACACCTGATACTGGAAAGCAGTGCGCATTCAGAGCGTTAGACCTTCGTCACTTTCAATGTTCATGAGTCGTCCCCGCAGATCTTCCACAATCATCCCCCGTGAACCTTCGTCATGCCGCGTTACCCGCTCAACCCTGCCGTCAATTCGCTCCGCATAGTGTGAGCCGTCACCATCCGCCAGCTTTGGAAGATACTTTCCGCCAATATCCTCATAGAGATCTACCCTGTAGCGTTCAGTGCCGTTTTCCCACTCTCCACCCACATTCAGAATACCGTCAGCATCATACACGGTGGTAGCGCCGTCCGGATTTTTATAGCCGACGTAATATTTGCCTTCCTGCTTGTGATATACGGCTGCATCCATCGGGAGCACCCTGTCACCGACCATCTCGCTGAAGGTTTTTCCCTGAATCAGAAACGATTTATCAGCTTTGCTCAACGCCCACTCGGAGGTCATCCTGTCAGGACTATGGGTGAGGATGGTCCGCTCTTTTTGCAGTACCGTATGCTCCAGACGGCGATAATCCGTATGGACAACACTTCTGCGCGTGGCGATATCATGAATGACAACCGCATCGTCAAAGGCGGCCAGGGCATCGTGGTACCGTTCACTGCTCCAGATCCGCTCGATATAATCGTTGATGTCGCCATAAATGACGGCAGCAGCTTCAAACTCTCCGGGAGAGCAATGCAGCTGTTGTGGACGCTTTTCGGTGTGAAGTACCTGCCACAGCTCGGTATCGTGGGCCGTATCGCCGCTGAATACGAGTGATTCCGCTGCAGTCCGGAATCTCACGCCGATGCTTGGCACGCCATGCCAGACCGGCGCATTGATCGCTTCGATCGTATACCCGCTCGGGTCATGATACAGGTTGCTGTTTTCCTCGTAAAAAATTGGTGACGAAAATGGATAGAACTGTTCCGGCTCGACCCATTCACGATAATGAGGGTCTTTGAACAGCAGCCGCGGGCTGCCGTTTTTGGCACTGATGACTATTTTTGCCAGCCCGGGGCCGACAGTCACATCATGCCCATCCACAACTTCGAGCCTCGATACACCTGCACCGGTATCCCGCCGTATAATCCGGTACTTGGCCCGGGGGCCGAGCCTCCGGAAATCGATATAGTCCGTATAGGTGAGATCAACAACCGTCCGGGAATCTCCATTGAGGCTGGTATTGAGCGCAGGGCCGGATGATATCACCAGCCCTTCATTGATTGCTTCTGAGGTAAACACGGGGAGTTTATGCTGAATGTCCGGGGCATACCGATTGAAAAGCGAGAGGTCGGTGAACCAGCGTTTATGGTCATCGTGACAGTGAGTGATGATCAGCCCTTTGATGGCCTTGAGGCCGTGTCCGCCAATCTGTTGAAAAAGAGGTGAGCCGCAATCAACCAGAAAACTGCTGTCACCGATGCTGACCTGATAACCGATACTCTTTCCCATAGCGGAAAAGGGCCCGTAATCGCCCAACACCCGGACGAGAATCCCATCTGTAGCCACTTTTCACCTCAGTATGTTATTTTTCCGTCAATCGCACTATTTTATCCGGATCACATTCAACCACAACTGTTGCTGCCGCGGGATCAAGCAGGCTGACCGCGTGGCCAGCTTCCAACTGTACAAAAAATGCCCTGTTTTACGACGCAGCAAATTACGATGCCTCTTCCACAAATAACCGGTCAAACACATCCCGGATTTTTCCGGTCATCTCCTCATAATCACAGATGAGTGCCGCACCCGGATTCTTCAGTTTTGGGTCGTAACCGAGACGCCGCGCCAGCTTGTTCAGGTAAAGCCGTGTGCCGGAGAGATCATTGGTAGAAAAGTCGTTAATAATGCGAAGACGGTTTTCCAGTTTGCGTAGGAATTTGTATCCGGTCAGTAACGTCTGGCCACTCCCTTCCGGTAACAGTCCCAGAGTACCAATTTCCTTAAGCGCGACAACCGTACTCGGGGTCCGCAGCGACGAATGATGAAACCCCTCCCGCAGCTGCATGTACTGCACGGCAAACTCCACGTCCACCATCCCACCCCGACCGGTCTTGATATTGTAATTGCCGGCTGTTTCTTTGGCCAATTCATGTTCCATCCGCATCCGGAGGCGGCGAATCTCCTGACGCCCTTCATTATCTATCGTGGCACCGTAAATCGTATGGCGAATGATGTCATGCAGCTGGCCGGCCAGATTCCCGTCACCCAGCACCACGCGGGCTTTGGTGAGCGCCTGTCGTTCCCATATTTGGGCTTCAGTGCGGTGGTAATCGAGAAAAGATTCCAGCGACGTCACCAGCGGCCCGGCATTTCCTGAAGGGCGCAGACGGGTGTCGATCTTGTAGACGTACCCTTCGCGGGTCTGCATGGTGAGGATCGAGATAATTTTCTGAGCCAGCTTGGCAAAATATTCGTGGTTGGAAATCTGCTTTTCGCCATCCGTATACCCTTGGTGGTCGTAGACAAAAATGATATCCAGATCCGAGTGATAGTTGAGTTCGCCCCCCCCCAGCTTACCCATGGCGATGATCGCCAGATTCGCTGCGGCGCAGGCTCCATCCCGCTGCCAGGTTGGCCGGCCGAAACGCTGCAGCTCTGCAACGGCCAGCCGGAATGCGGCTTCCAGACACGCTTCACCCAATAGACTGAGCTGCGAGGTCACCTCTCCCTGCAGCATACGGCCATGGATATCGCTCAGGCCGATGCGGAGAAATTCCTCATTGCGATAGCGCCGCACTATATCCAGATGATCTTCAAAATAGTCACTCTGCTCCAGCAGCACCGACAATTCATCCAGCATACTCTCTTTTGATTTGGAATCAGATGAGCTGCTGCGGGCGACCAGACTGTCCAGCAGTTCCGGATGGTTGATGAGAATTTTGGAGAGAAATTCGGACATGCCGAACAGGGATACCAGCAGCTTGATCGTCTGACGGTTTTCTGCCAGCAGGGCGTAATAGGATGAGCGGGTGGCAATCACCGTCATAAAGCGTTCCAGGTTGGTCAGCGCCAGATCGGGATCGGGCGACTCAAAAATCTCCTGAAGCAGAAGCGGGGTGATTTTTTCCAGAATACGGCGGCTCCGTTCCGCCAGATTCCCCTTTACCGGTCCCCTCCGCAGCGATACCAGGTTTCCATAGGCTCGCTCCACATCCTCAAAGTGGCGCTCCGCCAGCATATCCTTAACCAGATCAGCATCAGCTTTGGGATCCAAAAGGAACAGCGCCTGCGGGTGAACCTCCTGATCCAGCTGTTCATCCCGCGAATGGAACAGGGTACCGTAGATGAAAGAAACATTGCCGCGATGCTCTTCAAGCACCTCCCGAAAACGCTCCAGACCGTTGCGGCGCAGATAACCGCTCCGTCGCGCCAGTGCCAGCATTTCCTCCTCTTTACCCGGCAGATTGTGGGTCTGCCGTTCCTGCACCACCTGGATGCGGTGCTCGACCGAGCGGAGAAAACGATAGGCATCCCGCAGTTTGAGATGGTCATTTTCACTTAGAAGATTGGCCGCCAGCAGGGTATCCAGGGCCTGAAGCGAGTTGCGTTCCCGCAGTTTCGGGTTCTTGCCGGCATACACCAGCTGCAGCGCCTGGATAAAAAACTCAATCTCCCGGATGCCGCCGCGACCAAGCTTCAAGTTAATCTCACCTTCGCGGGAACGGGCCAGTGACGCATCGATTTTCTGCTTCATCTGTTTCATATCCTCGATCAGGTTGTAATCGAGGTATTTGCGGTAGATGAACGGCTGCAGGGTTTTGAGCAGCTGTTCACCAAGCGCCAGCGAACCGGCCACCGGACGGGCTTTCAGCATGGCGGTGCGCTCCCACGACTGCCCCCAGGATTCATAGTAGATTTCCGCCGAACGGAGCGATACCGCCATATCACCCGATTTTCCCTCCGGACGCAAACCGACATCCACCCGAAAGACAAAACCATCCTCCGTTATCTGGGAGAGCGCCTTGCTGATCATCTCCCCCAGCTTGTTGAAGAATGCGTGGAGCGAGACCACCCCTTTTCTCCCCCCGGAAGCGCTCTCGATACCGGCCGTTTCTCCCTTATCCGATTCATAGAAATAGATGATATCGATATCGGAAGAAAAGTTTAGTTCCCGTCCGCCCAGTTTACCCATGCCGATCACGGTCATCTCCGCCTCACAGAGCGACGTATTCTCCCCGATCAGCACCGGAACACCGTGATCGCGGACAAGGCAACGGCGACAAACCTGATAGGCAACCTGCAACGTTGATGAGGCAAGATCGGAAAGCTCTGCCATAACCTCTTCAAGCGGCGCCAGCCCATTGAGGTCGCGTGCGGCGATGCGGACAATTTCACGCCGTTTGAAACAGCGCAGTGCTTTCTGCAGCGCGCTGAAATCAGTCGTTTCATCCACCGTACCCCGCACGGCAGCCTGCATATCTTCGGCGGAACGGGCAAGATCAATACCGTTCTCCAAAAACAGCCAGCAAAGGATATCGGGAGCTTTGTACATCAAGCTGACCAGAAACGGGGAGGCACCACAGAGGAGGATACATTGAGCAAGCCGCGTTTTGCGTTCGGCCAGCGCGGTCAGGTTTTCGGGAGAAACAACCCCGGCCAGTCGCTCGAAGGAATTGAGCGCCTGATCAGGAGAAGGTGTTTTGAGGGCGGTGACAACGACATGCGGCAGTGCCTCGGCGGTAAATACCTGCTGAAGCAGCAGTATATTTTCAGCAGTTCTGGCGCCGTACCGGAAACCGTTGGATTCCAGAAACGTGGCCAGATTCGGCAGCAGACTGGCCGGGTCAGAGACGGCCATAATACGGCTGAAATCCTGGACGAAATGCTCAAAAGGCATATCACATACCTGCCACTTTACGCAGCCCCCGGAGGTAATCACCTTTGACAATACCGTTTTCAGTAATGATCGCCGTAATAAAGCGGTTTGGAGTCACATCGAAGGCCGGGTTGCGCACCCTGACCCCTTCCGGCGCTATCGCAACCCCCTTGATATGGGTAACTTCGCTCGTCGGGCGCTCCTCGATCGGGATCTTGCTGCCGTCGGAAAGCGTCAGGTCAAGCGTAGACACCGGGGCGGCGACATAGAAGGGAATGCTGTTCTCTTTCGCCAACACCGCCACGGAATAGGTGCCGATCTTGTTGGCGGTGTCGCCATTGGCGGCGATCCGGTCGGCGCCAACCACGCAGCAGGTGATCTCGCCGCGACTCATGAAGAAACCGGCCATGTTATCGGAAATCAGCGTCGTCGCAATGCCGGACTTCATCAGCTCCCAGGCGGTCAAACGTGCCCCCTGCAGCCAGGGGCGGGTTTCGTCGGCAAAGACCTGGATCTTTTTACCCGCCTCGTGGGCGGCGCGGATAACGCCCAAAGCGGTGCCGTAACCGGCCGTCGCCAGGCCGCCGGCATTGCAGTGCGTCAGCACTGTCGCCCCCTCCGGAATCAGGGTGGCACCCCACTTGCCGATATTTTTGCAGATGGTCAGATCCTCCTGCTCGATCAGAATCGCCTCTTTTTTGAGCGCTTCGCGAATTTTATCCAGGCTTTTGTCCCGGTTGGCCTCTGCCACCCGTTTCATCCGCTCCAATCCCCAGAAAAGGTTGACCGCCGTCGGCCGGGTACGCCCCAGCACATCGCAGACATTATTCAGCTGGCGGAAAAAGGACTCATGGGTATCGGCGATAATCGACCGCGCCCCCAGCGCCACCCCCATGGCCGCCGCCACGCCGATGGCCGGGGCACCCCGGATAATCATCCCTTTAATGGCTTCGGCCACCGACTGGAAGTCCGTGTAGGTGTTATAGACCTCTTCGCCCGGCAAACGGGTTTGGTCAATCATCACAACAGTGTCATCAAGCCATTCAATCGTACGGAAGGACATGGGCAACTCCTTGGGTAGGAAATAGTCCGTAAAACGCGCGTAAGATGCCATGAATCGGCAATTTTCACAACAGGGATGTCATCGCAGAACAGAACTCATACCAATTTCAAATCAAAGATGGATTCAAGGCGGTGAGGATCGAAGCGACGAAAGCATACCCGTCAGTATGTTGAGGAGCTGAGGACGAGCCAACGAA
>JAYTVV010000131.1:0-9106 GCA_043743795.1 Geobacteraceae bacterium | reverse complement strand
TTCGTTGGCTCGTCCTCAGCTCCTCAACATACTGACGGGTATGCTTTCGTCGCTTCGATCCTCGCCGCCTTGAATCCATCTTTGATTTGAAATTGGTATTACCCCACGTTCAAATATTTTTTTCAATGCGTCTCAGCAGGAGTGAATTTAATACAACCGATACCGATGAAAAAGCCATCGCCAGTCCGGCGTACTCCGGTTTCAGGGTGATACCATAACGGGACAGCAGGCCGGCTGCGATCGGAATGCCGAGAATGTTGTAAAAGAGGGCCCAGAACAGGTTCTGTTTGATTTTGGCCAGGGTTGCCCGACCGATGACAATCGCGTGCACAGCGTCCATCAAATCGCTGCGTATCAGGACAATATCGCCGGTCTCTTTGGCAACATCTGTGCCCCCGCCGATGGCGATGCCGATGTGAGCCTGGGCAAGAGCGGGAGCATCATTGATGCCGTCGCCCACCATCCCTACGGTCATGCCGCGATTTTGGTATTCCTTGACTACTGCCAGTTTGCGATCCGGCATTACGTCAGCTTCAACCATGTCGACGCCGACCTGCTTCGCTACAATAGCGGCAACATCGGCGTGATCACCGGTAATCATACAGGTGGTAATGCCCATGCGTCGCAGTTCGGTGACTGCGGTAACTGAGCTTGGCCGTAAGGTGTCTGCAAATGCCGCGACACCGACCAGAGCATTTCCGGCGGCTACATAAATGAGCGACTTACCCGCTGCCGTTAATTCGGCAACTTTTTTTGCCAATGGCGTCAGTGCAACGCCGAGTTCCCCCATGAGTCGTTCATTGCCGACCGCCAGCTGAAAGCCCCCGAATGAACAGGTAATGCCGAAGCCGCCCCGCTCCTCGAAATTGTCGGCCTGGCCCGGCTCAACACCCGCTTCATGTGCCGCAGCAAGTGCGGCCTGAGCCAGTGGATGTGTCGAGTTTGCTTCAGCAGTCGCGAGGCATTCGAGTAGTCTGGCGGGGTCCACGCTGCGTGACACCGGAACCAGATCGGTCATCTCCGGCGTTCCTTTGGTGAGGGTCCCGGTTTTGTCGAGCAGGAGAACGTTCATCCGTGAAATCGTTTCGAGTACGGAGCCTTTTTTTACCAGTATGCCGCGACCAAGGGCGATGCCGCTTCCGACCATGATGGCGGTTGGCGTGGCCAGGCCCATGGCGCATGGGCAGGCGATTACCAGTACGGCAATCGCACAGCGGAATGCTGTCAGGAAGTCGCTGGAAAGAATTGAGTACCAGACAACAAACGTTGCTGCTGACAGTAACAGTACAATCGGTACGAACCAGGCGGAAACAGTATCGGCGAAACGCTGGATCGGGGCCTTATCTCCTTGCGCCTCGCGCACCATTCTGACGATCTGTGCCAGCAGGGTTGCCTCACCGATCCGGGTCGCCCGGATCTTCATGACACCATTGGTGCTGACGGTAGCTCCGGATACGGAATCCCCCGGTTTTTTCAGCACCGGCAGGGATTCGCCCGTCACCATGCTCTCGTTGACCGCGCTGTTCCCCTCCAGCACGTCACCATCGACCGGAATAATATCCCCGGCACGAACAATCACAACGTCGCCAATCCGGATTGTCGAGGCCGGTACCTCTTCTTCGCCGGTTTCGGTAACGAGGCGGGCTTTGTCGGCTTGCAGATGGAGCAGCTTTTTGAGCACTTCGCTTGCTTTGCCGCGGGCGCGCGCTTCAAGGTATTTGCCAAGGCGGATAAATGCGATCAGCATGGCTGAGGTCTCGAAGAACACTTCGCGGGATCCGAGCAATCCGGCGTAGGCGGCCAGCGAATAAAAATATGCAGCGGAGGTGCCCAATGCCACAAGCACATCCATGTTTGTACTGCGGCTTTTGAGCGCGCTCCAGGCACCACGATAAAAAATAAGTCCGGCGGAAAACTGAACTGCGGTTGCCAACAGCAGGTTGAGCTGCATTACGGCGCGATTGGAGTGCACCCCCATCGTAAGCATGATCGGCAGAGAGGCGAGGAGTGAAAAAATAAACCAGTTTCGCTGGGAATGAAGGCTGTCGTCGTGGGCACTTTCGGCGCTGTTACGTTCTACCGGAGTGTAACCAAGTGCCACGATCAATCCGGCGATCTGCTCTGTGGAGATGATGGCCGGGTCGTGGCTGACGGTCAGTTCTGCGATGGCAAAATTAACCACTGCAGCCTGCACACCATCTCTGTGAGCCAGGTCCTTTTCGATGCGGGCGGCGCAGTTGGCGCAAGACATGCCGGTTATAGAGAAGGTTTCCTTATTCACACATTGTTACCTCTGTTTGAAGTCGCCACGCACAAAATGTCCCCAGGTGATTTTCATGGCTGAAGCGATGGGCAGTGCCAGCAGGATGCCCCAAAAGCCGAGTATTTCACCGAGAGCCATGACCATGATAATGGTCACCAGCGGGTTCAGGTTCATCGATTCCTTAAAGACGAGCGGTTTAATGACATAACCTTCAACGAAGTAGATTGCCGCAAAGGCAAGTGTCGTCTGTCCGAGCATTGCTGCAGACTGGAATTGAAACCAGGCAAAAAAGAGTGCCGGCAGAGTCGCTATGATGACTCCGATAAACGGCAGGATCGAGGCTGCGCCTGCAAACGCGCCGCAGAAGATCGGATGGGGTATGCCGAGTGCAAAAAGGGCGATTGTGGCGAACAATGCGACGATGATGGAAACCACAACCTGGCCCCGTAGATAGCCGCCGATACTGTTGTTGACCTCGTGAGCGATTTCTAAAATCTGGGTGCGCCGCCCGTCGGGGAGCCAGGAGATCAGCGTGTCGATGACGGTCTGTTTGTAATAGAGCATGAAGAAAACCAGAATTGGTGAGAGTACGATGTTGAAAAGATTGAAAAATATGCTGGTTCCGAAGTGGTACGCCCAGAATCCGGTTTTTTCGGCGGCGGTGTCGATATTGGCGGATGCCTTATCTATCAGCCACTGAATTTCATCTGAACCGTAGCGTTCAGGCATGCGGTTTTTCCATTCCAGGGCGACCTGTTTGAACTTTTGAATGTAAGCCGGCAGATCAAGGACAAAGGCGTTCCAGCTGATGGTTATGGCCGGCACGATGAATGTCAGAAAAAAGACGGTCAGGATCCCGAGAACTATGTACAGAATTCCCATGGCATAGAGCCGTTTCAGCCCCCGTTTCTCTGCACTTACGAGCAGGGGATCAAGCAGATAGGCGATAACCCAGGACAGCAGAAAGCATGAAATAGTGTGCTGCAGCGCGTAGCCGGCAGCGCCAAGCAGGCAGAAGAGCAGTAGCGTGGCAATAAACCTGCCGTAGTCGTTGCGCGGTGCATGGGCGTGGTGGATGTGCTCCATTTCCTCTCCTAGGCGTGCTTCGTGCCCTGTAGAACCGCATCAGCGGTGTACAGGTTGTTTTCTTCCATCCAGTTTTTAAGACGATCGGAAAGGAATCGATCTTTCAATATCGCAAAGCTGTCTTCCTCGTGCGGGTAGAAGGAGAGTATGTCTTCAATCTTTCCGAACGGTTTTCGGCCCGCCAACGAGCTGTTCAGGATGCTTCTTAATTCCGGATCGGTTATCTGTGCAACAAACTCTGTCATGATATACCGTTCGCTGTGGTAGTCAAACGGGGGGATTTCCAGGAAGCGCTCTCCATTTGATTGAAGCTGCTGCCGGACTTCGTTGTTATCAGACGAGGAGGGAACAAAGAAAATTTCACCGGTCAGTCGGTCGAGATAATAGGCTTTATCAAGCTGTCCGCTGGTAAATGCCCCAAGCAGATCTTCCCAGGATATTTCAACACTGTGAACTGATGCCATATGTGCGTCTCCTTCTTGTTGACTTTTTACTGTTGATCGAAGCACAATCCGCGCCATGCGAACTATCTTTCTGGCCGACGCCCATCTCATGTCACCCGGTGACACCAATTACCAGATGCTTCTCCGTTTTCTCCATGAATTGGAGGGGGAGTTAGACACCCTCTATATCATGGGTGACCTGTTCGATTTCTGGCTCGGGTTTCCGTCACATCCGTTTGTGCAGTATGACGCTGTACTTGATGCACTGGAGCGGTTGGTCGTGGGCGGTTGTAAGCTTGTCTATTTTGAAGGAAACCACGATTTCCATCTTGGAACGGTCTTTACGCAGCGCCTGAAAGCCGAAATTCACGCCGGACCCGTTATCAAAAGTGTGCAGGGAAAGCGGCTGTATCTTTGCCATGGCGACCAGATCAACAGGGACGATCGTTATTATCGACTGTTGCGATTCTTTCTCCGAGCCCGCCTGGTGGCTGCCAGTGTGAGGCATTTCCCTCCCTCCTGGGCACAGAAAATCAGAGCGCGTCTGCAAAAACGGAGTCAGGCCGGGTATGTTGCCAAAGCGGCTCGATGGGACTACCGCCAGATCCTTCTTGATTTCGGCCATTCTCTACTGAAACAGAGGTGTGACGGGCTTATTACCGGGCATTTTCATCTTGCCCTGTGTGAAAATATTCCGGAAACATCCTTCACCGTTCTGTCGCTTGGCGACTGGATGGAACAGCGTACCTACGGTGAAATGCTTGACGGGGAACTGCGACTGATGACCTACCCGACACCTGATACATAAAGGTTGGAAGGGTACGCTCTGCCGCTATTTTCTGAAAAACTCCTCCAACGCCTGTTCACCCACCTGAGATGCCTTAACCTTCCATTTATCAGGATTAATGACCAGTGCAACCAGTGCGATACGAGGGTTCTGTATCGGCGCAAAGGCTGCAAACCATGAATAATGTCCCTTAGGGTCTGTACCGTTGATAGATCCGGTTTTGGCTGCAACCTGGACGTCGAGCAACGGTCGGCCACGGCGGTCATGAAATGCTTTGCGCGATGTACCGGTCAGAACGGTGCTGGAAAGCATTCGTGTCAGTGATGCTGATGTCTCCGGAGTGACAAGACGTCGCAGTTCGCGTGGTACAAACGCTTCTTTTTCCACACCCTGCCCATCAACGATGCTGCTGGTCAGCCCTGGAACCATCATTTTTCCGCCATTGGCTATTGCCGACATGATCACTGCAGCGTGCAGTGGTGAAATTTTAACCTCATGATCCAGTCCAGCTCCCATAAGCCTCAAACCGTGATTGCTTACCGGTTCTCCTGCCTGGCTCGGTTTGACCGGGGTGCCCGGCAGAAGTTCCTGATTGAAGCCGAAGCGGGATACAGATTCCATGACGGATGATTTACCGGCGATATCACTGGCCACACGTCCGTAAACCGGATTGATTGATTTGCCCATGGCATGGGTAGCGTCCATGCGGTTGTTTCTGCCGCGAGGGCTGATATCCCAGTAGCGTGGGTTTTCGGAATAGGAATTGCCACGGAATTCGATCACCGAATCAGGCGTGATTTTATGGTTTTCGAGCGCTGCGGAGGCGGTGATAATTTTGAACAGCGAAGCCATTGGATAGAGCCCATAGACGGATCGTTTCGTCCAGGCGGGGTCAACTGCCGAGTAGGATGTCATGCCCAGAATCCGGCCCGAGGATGGCTCAATGGCTACAAAAACGCCGTACGGTACCTTGTTTTTTGCCAGAAAATCATAGACCCTTTTCTGCAGGTCGCCCTGAATGGTGTAGATGTGCTGTAATCCTTCAGGAGTCCGGGTAGAGATGCGCGGGCCGTCAATCTCTGCTGTCGCAAGCAGGTCGCTGGCTGTTTCGAACCGGCGATCCACAGCAGGTGGTTTAGCCGCTTCGGCCGGTTTCGGTGTTGTTGAATTGAAAGAGGCAATCCAGGTGCGAACTTGTGAACCGGCTGATTTTGTCTGACGGAGCGCAAAAACGGAGAGCGGTGCGAGAGCCAGAACAATGGCAATGAACAACAGCGCCAGCTTCAACTTCCGGAGGCGTTTTCCCGTTGGAAGTGGCAGTCGGGGACGAGCCGGCTCGCCGGCAGGATCAAGACGCCTGTTATGCGAACCGCCGCTGAAAAGCCCTGAGCCGGAAGATGTCTTTTTGTTTGATAAGTGTTTAAAGTCCTGCATGGTGTCCCGGATTGAGTGTAATGGGTGAATTATATAGATCAAGCGTCCGGTGTTGTCAACGGACCAGGCGGCAAAGTAAACGATAGCTGTCTCTTCGTATTCAGGCCTCTGTCTGCCAAAAAGAATTGATACGATTAATGAATGCCATCAGCAATCCATAGTGGTGATGGTCGAACAGCAAGGACATGCGTGGTAGATGGGCGAGGTCCGGTTCGTCTGCCTCTTCAGGAAAAGCCTCACAACAGCGGATTTGATCGCCCTCTTTGATAAGTCCGGGAAACTCGCGGGTGAGTGTTGCAATCTGCTCCTCTGAAAGAGGCCGCTGCAGGCGTATAACCAGCAAATTCTGTATAAAGCGCAGCGAATGGTAGGTGCTGTAGAAGGTGTTGATCACCTGGAGCGCCTCCTGCTCGCTTTTGGTAATGGTAAAGAGTGAAAAGTCCTCTCCGGAGATAAAGCCCTTCAACAAAAGGCTTTCTTTGACAAAATCAAAGAATCGTTCCCAGTAGCCATCCTGATCGTCCATTAGAATCAATGGTTTCGGAGATGTTTTGCCGGTTTGTATGAGCGTAAATACTTCCATCGCCTCGTCAAGTGTACCAAATCCTCCCGGAAAAACGACAATTGCATCAGCTTCTTTGACGAAAGCCACCTTTCGGTTGAAGAAATATTTGTACGTGACGAGCCGTGGGTTGCGGTACATGATCGGATTCGGTTTTTGCTCGAAAGGAAGCCGAATGTTGACGGCAAAAGAATTTTCACTGCCTGCCCCCTCATTGCCGGCCTGCATGATGCCGGGGCCACCTCCCGTAATAACCATATAATTGTTTTCTGCCAGACTGCGGCTGAAACGAACACATTTTTTGTACATCTCATCAGTCTCTTCCGTACGCGCCGAACCAAAGATGGTCACTTTTTTACGGTGGCGATAGGGGGCAAAAACATTTGCCGTATAGCGCATTTCACGCAACGTGCGGTTAATGAGCTTCAGGTCGGCCAAGTAGTCAACATCCTGGCCGATTTTGAGCGTTGCCAGTATCATTTCTTTTACTATGGCGGGATGATGAATGCCGCCTGATTCTGCAACTAACCGGTTGATGATCTGGTCAATCGGCTCGTTACTTCTGGAAAAGCTTAATTCCATGATGTTACCTTCAGAGTGGGTGTTGGAGTGAACATATTGCGCGGGGCACGGTATCACAGCCAACTCCGTAAAGCAAACAGCTGATTGCTTTTGCAATCATGAGAAGCCCATCGAATAAGCTTGAAAGCAGGCAGTAGGTTTGCTATAAAGCTGGATATTCTTGTGGTTCAAGTTGTAACAGACACTATTGCCGACGGGCAGGGAGACAGGGCATGTCCAATCCAACGCTGGTCATGTACGAAGAAGAATTCCAGGAAGTCAACGAAGTTATCGAACGTTTGCTGAAGGAAGCCAACGCCAAAGTAATTTTTCTCGTTGATAAAAATGGCCAACTCATATCCGGCGTTGGAGAGACTGAACGCTTCGATACAACGTCGCTTGCCTCACTGACTGCCGGAAACATTGCTGCCACAGGTGGTCTTGCCAAACTGATTGGCGAGAAAGAATTTTCTATTCTTTTTCACGAGGGCGAGAAAGATAATCTCCACATTTCCATTGTCGGCGGGAGAGTTATTCTTGTTGTCCTGTTTGATAATCGCTCGTCCCTTGGCCTTGTACGTCTGCGTGTGAAAAAATCATCAGAAGAGCTCTCGGCAATATTTGAAAAATTGATGAAAAAGTCTGAAGAACGTGAAAAACGCGGCTCCTCTGATTTCCCTTTCGCTGAGATCACTGACGATGACATTGACAATCTTTTTAGCTGAAGCTGATCAATGACGGCACACAGGTCGCTACACGAAAGTATTCCCTCCGGCACTGCCGATACGCTCTAACTTACTAATTCATGACGGGGAAAGCCAAAGATGTCCTTCATCAACTATGCTTCTCGTGAAATAAATTGTAAAATAGTCTATTACGGACCAGGTCTGTGCGGGAAAACAACAAATCTTCAATTTGTTTATCAAAAAACCGCGCCGGATGCCAAAGGCAAGATGATTAGTCTTGCTACGGAAACTGAGAGGACGTTGTTTTTTGATTTTTTGCCACTTTCGCTCGGTGAAATTCGAGGATTTAAGACACGTTTTCATTTGTACACTGTGCCGGGGCAGGTTTTTTACGATGCGTCCAGGAAACTGATTTTAAAGGGTGTTGACGGTGTTGTTTTTGTCGCTGATTCACAAGAAGAGCGAATAGATGCAAATATCGAATCTCTTGAAAATTTGAGAATAAATCTTAAAGAACAAGGTTACGATCTGGATAAACTGCCATACATAATTCAGTACAACAAGCGGGATTTGCCGGGTGCCATGTCTGTTGAAGAGTTGCGCCGCGAATTAAATACGACGAATGTCCCCGAGTTTGAGGCATGTGCGACAACGGGTGAGGGCGTTTTTGAAACACTCAAAGCGGTAGCCAAGCTGATTCTGGTTGATTTGAAAAAAGGAAGATGACACACAAAGAGAGGAACGCTTCTATGGCGGATTTAATCGATGTTCCGCGAGGAATGAAGATCGTCAAGTCGGTTGTCATCAAACGGCTTCAGAGCGGTTTTTTTGCGGAAGTTTTTTTGGTATTACATAACGGGCAGTACGAAGCGGCTCTTTTTTTGAACGATAAATTCAAGCCGGGTCCCCCGGTGCCCTATCCACTTGATAGCCCCACAGAGGTTAACTCTCATTGGATGGGTGTCAGGCCGAGCGTCGGTCTGAATCCTGATGAAGCAGCGCTTATCATAAATGAAGTCGAGTGTGAAAACGCTATTCACAAACAGAAAATGATAGATAGATGGGAACGGATGACAAGCTGATTTGTTGGTCTGTCTTACGTACTGGTACCTTTTATGCTTGATTTATTTTGTGGGGCGTGATAGGTATCTCATCCCGCCGTTATTGCAATGTCGCAACACATACGGAGAGATGGCCGAGTAGGTCGAAGGCGCTCGCCTGCTAAGCGAGTATACTGGGAAACCGGTATCCAGGGTTCGAATCCCTGTCTCTCCGCCACTATTT
>JAYTVV010000130.1:0-4897 GCA_043743795.1 Geobacteraceae bacterium | reverse complement strand
TGCTGCCGCATTTGTCAGGCATGCCGTTTTGAATACTTCTCGCGGATGAACGATACTCTGGTTCAGACTGCCGATTGACACTTGGTCAATACACTGAATTCTGTTTTTACCATCGAGATGTAGGGTCAGGAATATTTCCTTTGTCTCGTGCATCAAGAATCTGAATGTTTCATACACCTGACTGGGGGCGGTGTATCTTGTGCCGGTCTTCAGATAATTCGAAATATCTTCTTTGACTGTAAGTGTTTCATATACAGCCTTGATCTGTTTAAATCTGATTATACGCGGTTTGCGGGTAACTTCCTCTGTTCCGAATAATGTATCGATTGTCATGGTAAATTCCTTTCATAATGAAAAAGGGAGGCGCTGGCCTCCCTCTTAATGGGTTATTTTACGGATCTATACTCGCGTTTTGAGATCAGGTTACGTGGGGTGTTGGTAGCAGCATTCCACGGCTTCAACCATGGACAGCAGCCTGCCTCTAATAATTCGATCATGCGTTGGTTGACAATTTGATAGACGTCCATAGTGATTTCCTCCGATGAAATGGCAAAGGGGCAGTCTCGATTACTCGAAAGCAGCCCCTTGTGCCTTTGCTAATGCGGTTATCTGTGAATGGGATTAATTGTTGATGATGACTGCGTCCTCAACTTGCTGTGGATTTGTTACGACGGTTGCTTTCTTAACGTCAGCTTCCCGGTTCACGATTGTCTGATGGTGCTTGGCCTTGAGATTTGCAGCGTTTGCTACAAGTTTAGTGGTAATGGATTCGATACTACCGGACGATTTGTTTAGATGATGTGTTGTCTCAACTGCTACGATAGCGCCGATGTCAAAAGTGGCTTGAGCCACGTTCTTTACTGCATTCCAAAATCCCATAATATTCTCCTTATCAGTGAGGTTGGTACGACTGGTCTGCCTGGCACCTCGTAACCAGGTAGGTCTGTACTGAATGTTTCGTTCGTTTTCACCTCCTCGTATTTGGACTTCCATAAGAAAGGGCCAGCCTGTAAAAGCGCTAGCCCGTTCCTTAATGGTGTTGCGGTTTGGCAAACTATGCTTCGAGTTCAGCCAGTTCTGCAGCTAACGCAGCTTGAGCGGCTTTAAGTTCTGCCACCTTCGCTTCGCGTGCTGCTGTTCTGGAGTCACAGCAATTCTTACCTGCTGTTTCATAATCCAGAGTCTTGAGAAGCCCGATGTTTGCTTCTACTACGCCGACTTTGGTTGCAGCAGTGGCAAGCACTGCGGCATTACCGACTACTTTTGCTGACAAGACGATGGTGTCTGCCAGCATGCTCCAGATTGACGGTGCTGCTGTTGCTGTTTGAGTAGACATCTTACTACCTCCCGGCTTAAGGTCCCTCGACCATTAGTTGTGGGCAGAGCCCAGTTGGAAATAAAAAAAGGCCCAGCAATTTTTGCTGAGCCTGTGTGGTTGATTATGGTTTTATCCGACCGGTACCCCGGGGTTGCAATATTCGACCAGGAGTCCCGTTTCCTCTTATCGATCCTCTCCCTGAGTCTTTTTCGATCAGTTATTTTGACCCCACCCCGTCTTTTCAGAATTCGGTTTTTTGCTTTTCGCCGGATATATATACGAGCAAAGTGGGATTTGATTTTCTGTTGTCTGCTAATTAACGGTTTGTCCCGGATAAAGTAAATGAATCAATATTGGGGTAAGCGACGTGTTTTGTCGCTATGCTATGTCATAGTAGCGCATCAAAACTCAAGGAGGCCTACCATGGCACGCACTGCATCTGAAACCGCAAGTATTCTTTCCGACCTGTATGATGAAGATTTTGCAAGAGATTCATGTGAACCATTTCGTATCACCTGGCCGCAACTTCGTTCCCTGGGAAATGTTCCCCGCTTGGATGAGGCCTACCTGAAAGAGCTCAATAACACGCTATCGGAAAGTGGTCATTTTTTACTCTCTTTTGACGAGTTTTTTCTGATTACAAAAGAACAGGACATTGCTCACTTCCGCATGGTGCCGGGCAGATTTCTCGAACAGTACCTTCCTGGTGATAGCAAAACATGTGAAGACGAAGATTCTGACGACGATGACATTGAGTAACAGTTCCATTGCCCCGGTTTGTCGGGATATCATCAGGGCTGCCAAAGAAGGCGATGCACACCATTTGCAAAGCCTTTTGCAGCAGACACTTTCGGCTAACGTAATGATTATACGGAGGGCTGCATGGCACGTACAGCAAAGGAAACAGCAAACGCACTTATCGATATTTACAGCGCAAGCTTCTCCAATGAAGATTATAACCATTTCCGTATCAGCTGGTCAGAGCTACGCTCCGTTGCAAATGTTTCCAAACTTTTAGAACAGTATCTGCTCGAAGTAAACCAGGAGTTAAATAAATTTCAATACACATTAGTCCCGCTGGACAATTGCTTAGTAGTAGCGCAGGAATGCGATTTTTCTCATATCCGTTTTGTACCACAACGCTTGGTTGAACAATTTATACCTGGTGATAAGGATGTCGATGATTGTCAATCTGCCGAAGCCATTCAGCCAAAATGGAAACCTCGATTCCGCATGCGTAAGGCACTTAAATCACGTTCTACACCAAAGAGAGTGTAGTAATGTCACTGCACAATGCACTCATATCTGGCAATTTTCCAAAGGCACGTCGGCATATTTGTTGTCGAGTCGGAATTAATGCCCTTAGAGAGGGTGAAACTCCGCTCATGCTCGCCGTCCTACGCCCCGGCAAGGAATATCTGACTCAGCTGCTTCTGTCTGCTGGTGCCCAAGTTGATATGTGCAATGAGGTCGGAGAAACTGCCTTAATGTTGGCACTGCACTCTCCTGACAATAATGAGAATATCAGGATATTACTGCATGCTAAAGCTGACAGAGATGTAATTACTAGGTATGGGTACAGAGCTTGTGATTATGCACTCAAGCATTCCTGTTATGACTGGTTGTTCCAGCATAATGCTGAACGAAGAGCTGTTAGGTTGATACTGAGAGATACCGATCTGGCAGATATCGAGGTTCTGTGTCGGGAAAATACGATTGACGCAAACCTGCTCCGTTTTTTACTTCTCGATGCGGTTTCTTCCGAGGAAGCTGGAAAAGTAGAATTACTGCTTGAATTGGGTGCTCCGGCTAACTGTGTATCTATTTTTGGCCGGTCGGTGCTTATGCAGGCTACCTGCCGTGCCCATTTGGATTTGGTAAAGTTGTTGCTTCGATACGGTGCAGATCCGGCATATCAGGATCATGAGGGGCGAACGGCGATGTCTGAAATGGCTACATGTGTGCCTGGTTTAAGGATGACGGAACTACTTTTTGGCGAAGAATATGCTAAGGAGGTACTTGGGAGGGAAAGGCTTATTGAGATTGAAGCCGCTCAACGTAAGATTGGGCGGCTGATCATTAGCTGAAGTTACAAATTAAGTGGGATATTAAATATGTCCAGTTTTATGTAACTTACTATTATCGTTTTTGTACCGACCAAACTGTGTATGCTCAGTTAATCCCAGAATGGCAGGGCAAGTAATACATACGTTATCGTCAATAACTTTAAGTGTGTTGTTCAAGTTGTGCGCAATATATCCCTTTAACCACATTCGATAATTACCGAGTGTGAATTGAATCGTTGATTTTGAATCATCTAGCCACCAATCCTTCTTAGTACCGCACTTGTCCATGAAGCAAATAGTGAGCACCAATCCAACTCTATAGTTGTGTGCTATCCAAAAGCTAGAGTCGTTTTCAATATGCTCAACATCTCCTGGTTTATTATCGTTATTTTCCTTTGAACTAAAATTATATAGTTTTTGGCTAAGTATAATCTCAGGCTTTACTTCATAAGGATGAGTATGGAAATCACCTAGAAAATCGTATTTGGGCCAAAAAGATGTCAATAAGTCTCTTTTTAGCTTAAGCGATTCTTCATTGGGAATACAATAATCTTTTGTTGTTTTAGCAGTAGTGTCAATAGACACCATTTCAATTGACATCATAGTTCTATTGTCAGACATTAAAAGCTCATGCCCCCACAGCAGTCCATATGTTTCAAGTCCATAATTATGGGCTCGGTGGTTAGTGTTCAATATACTATATGCTTCCAAACCATTTAGAACTGTCTGAATAAGCGCGTTTTCAGATACAGCAATAACGTAACCATTTGTATTTAATATCAAAATATGTCCTCCTCTAAAATCAAACGTATTCCATCCACGTGCACTCATCCAACGGCTGCCAGACGATACCATCCTCAACATATCCAAGGCAACGAGAAACTTTGATTTGTGCTTTGGCAAGCGGATCAGCCGGAAACCTGAATGCTTTACCGAGCTGTTTTCCCAGCCTTTGAGCAACATAGCTTCGACACTCGTCAGGTAAGCCAAGCATGCTGACAAACTCTGCAGGCACGGCACCTCCTAACTGAAGAAAATCGGCAGAAGCAGGACAGAACCATTGCCACAGTACGGCCTTGCCCTTGAATGACTCTTTCGCCACCCATTCCTGCGTATGTTTGAGCAGTTCATCAAGCGAACGTCCGGCAAATTCTTTAGGCAAGTGGTCAACAGCAATCTCAAGTGACGGCACGCATTCCTTGTTGTCCTTGATCAACATCGGATAAAACTCTTTCTCCTGGCGTTTACTAACATCATTCGCTGTTGTCATGTGTATTTCTCCCTAATGGTATCGAGACCGCTTGTAAAATTAACTCTGAAGGATATACTACCAAAAGAAAGCGACAAATCCAGTCGCTAATTTTCAATACCATCTAAATTTCAGGCATATCTGAATCTAATGTCACCAAGTGCTTCTAACAGGTCGTTGAATTTCGACCTTGCTTGACGTTGTCTCGATCCTTAGACCGTTTTTTCGAGTGTTCAGGTCATGCGAATTAAGGTTTTTCTGCTC
>JAYTVV010000129.1:0-5781 GCA_043743795.1 Geobacteraceae bacterium | reverse complement strand
CGTGGCAGAGGAGTTGAAGACCCTTGGTTCTGCTATCCTGGAGATCGATCAGAAGGTGACCGAGGCTCTGCGCGACGGTTCCATGCCGACCAAGGAATTTGGTTTTCCGCTGGCTGGCAACGTGCTGCCCTGGATCGATCGCGAGGTGGAGGATGGCCAGAGCCGTGAGGAGTGGAAAGGCTTTGCCGAGACCAACAAGATCCTCGGTACCACCAGCCCGATCCCGGTGGATGGTCTTTGTGTCCGTGTTGGCGCTATGCGCTGCCACAGCCAGGCCCTGACCATCAAGTTGAACAAGGACGTGCCGATTGCCGAGATTGAGGCTCTGATCAAGAACGACAATCAGTGGGTCAAGCTGATCCCCAACAATAAGGCCGAGACCTTGGCCGGTCTGACCCCGGCGGCTGTCTCCGGTACCCTGACTGTACCGATCGGCCGTCTGCGCAAGATGAAGATGGGGCCGCAGTACCTGTCGGCCTTCACCTGCGGTGACCAGCTTCTGTGGGGTGCCGCCGAGCCGCTGCGCCGCATGATGCGGATCCTGACGGACAAATAGGAACAATAGAAATCAGTTGAAACAAAATGGCCTTCCGTAACCGGGAGGCCATTTTGTTTGAGATCTGTTCGCCAACATCTGTACAAAAAATTGTTGCCATTTTGACGCCATTTTTCTATTCTGGGAAATGGAGGTGCATCATGGCAGCAATAGCCGAAGAACGAGTCCCTGCCCGCATGCCAACTGCGGTGTATGAAAAGATTGCAGCGGCCGCCCAGGCTGTGGGCGCGACACTCAATCAGTTCATTGTCCAGTCCGCGCTGGAAAAGGCCGACCAGATTCTGGAAAAGGAGCAGACCATCAGACTTTCCACTACGGCATCGGAAGCACTCTTCGCCGTCATGGAGAATCCTCCGGAGCCTAACGAGTATCTGCAGGATGCCATGAAACGGCGCGAGGAGATGCTGTGCCGGAAGTGACGCTGCTTGAGCGGCACCACGACCGGGCAGGGTTCGACTGCGGCGTGGCCGAGTTGAATTCGTTTCTCAGGAAAACGGCCCGTCAGCATGGGCAGAAGGGGATATCACGCACCTTTGTCCTGACCGATGGTGGACCGCAGATTTTGGGATTTTTTACCCTGACCCTCTGCGAAGTCCTGCCCGATGAACTTCCCCCCGCATACGCCGCCCGTTTTCCCGCTCATCGTCTGCCTGCCGTGCGGTTGGCCCGGCTGGCGGTTTCGCGCAGCGAGCAGGGTAAGCATTACGGCAGCCTGCTGCTGGCTGAGGCCGTGTACCGCACGTTGTTGATCGCCGAACAGGCCGGCCTGATCGGGCTCTTTGTCGATGCAAAAGACGAGAACGCCCGACGGTTTTATGAACGCTTCGGTTTTATGTCCCTGCCCGACCATCACCTGCAGCTGTTCCTGCCGATTGAAACCATCAGAAAGAGTTATCCCGCGTAATCACATAGAGCACCATTCAGATTAATATTAATACATTGCCTCAAGTACCATTACCCCGATCAGCGTGACGGCGCTTCCTGCAAGACTGCTGATCAGAATTACATATTTATCGGCAGCTATCCACTGTTTACGCACCTGCAGACCGGCTACAAAACCAATGATTAACAACGCCATTACTACCAGGATAAACTCTAGCATCACTCACCTCCGTTTAGGTTCACATTTGTCTCAAAAAATCTTCACCGGATCATCTTGACGGCACAACGTAAATTTTCTGATTGGAATAGGGACTGCCGGCGCCGTAGGGGTTGTCAATGCAGTCGGGATCGTAGGGACAAACGGCACATGCCTGGGTTGCAAACAGGATAAACAGGGCGGTTAGTACGATTCGGAACATGGCGGCCTCCAAGGTTGAAATATGCGTCTAACCTTAAAGACGGTGGGGGCATGAATTTTCTTTCAAATTATTTTTGTGCTTATTCCTCCATATAAGGTTTTACCAATGACTGCCACTCATCATAAGATTTGCAATGAGTTCCCAACATGTTGCAAATTACGTTTTGTCGTCCATCGATTGAAGAATAGAACGATCCGTATTCTTTGTTTTCAAAATGATCATATAATGTTTCATAAATAGTTTTGGAAGCAACCTCTGGACTACTAATAAGAATAAAACACTTATTCATCTTTCTATTGTAATGATTTACATAGCCACTTAATTCTTTTTTACCATACTCTTTACGAAAAAATCTTTCAGTTTCGTTACTGCATTTTTTTTGTAATTGCATAACAACTAAATTGTTATGATTATTATTGGTTTTTGTTAGTTCATCAACTTTTTTGGTCAATTCTTCTATTTTTTTATCTTTTTCATTTGAACAGCATGTGAGAGTCAATAGAAACAGACAGAAGGTCGAACAGGAAATAAAACCCCTTGTCAAGCATGAGATGCGTAACTTGCTATTGCCATAGATATTTTTCATAATTCACCTGTGTAATTTTATTCAACTCAAAGTGTCTAACTCTCCTGCCATTTGAAGCAAACTAATAGTGCCAGGTCTCTATCAGTGAAAATATCATATGTCGAGTCACTTCGGGGTCAGAACGCCAATAGCTGGAAACCTGTCAGGTCTGGCTCTGTGCAAGGGATAGCTTTGAACCGGCCCAACACATCCTTTCCTATAATTGACGCAGTTGGGTTGAAAATAAATACATGGTCTCCAGCAATATTTTTACCTTGGAAAACTTTTGCTTCTGCTGGCATTCCGGCTTCCCGCCAAGAAGGTACATATGACCCTTTGTTACTTATGAGTCCTGCCCCCTCAATATTTTCAAACTCAGTTCCTGCTTTTATCACAACTCTATGCCACACCATCATTTTTCCTTGATATTCCTGATATTTAATATCGCCTCTCCATCATCACCGACTCCCCCCACATCTTCTCCCAATTTGCCTCATACCGCGCCGCCAATTCCGGCGCATCCCTGATAATCAGCACATTTTCGGAATTCCTGTCCCGAGCACTGGCCGTAAAGTTGTAGGAACCTGTCTCTATACTGACACCATCCACAATCACGACTTTCTGATGCTGCAACTGGTATTCGCCATCCACCCTGACGGCAACCGCATGATTGGCCAGAAACGTTGCCGCCGAGTACCTTCCGGCCGCCTGGCTTTTGTCTACCACAATCCGAACATCCAGACCTCGGTCTTTGGCAGCCAGCAACGCCAGTGCTATCTCCTTCGAGGTAAAGGCATAGGCGGCAACATGAACCGATTTCCGTGCTTCTCCAATAAATCGGACAATGGCATCTTCTGCTTTGCGCGATGGAGAAAAAACCACTTCAAATGCTGCTGCCGTTCTCTCCACCGGCATTACACGTGCCGGTGGATGGATGGTCACACAGGCGCTTGTGGCTAGGCAGAGGGCTACCAGCGTCGCGGTGAAAAAATATGCTTTGTGCCTTCGCTGTTGCGCCATGGTGCCGTCCTGATTATAAGGACGGCACCATCACGAATTTTCTTTCAACCTTTCTTCAGAAGCCAGATTATTTTATCAAACGCCTTAGCAGTTCTGCTTGGCCATGATCAAACTTTTTGAGCCGGTAATACATCTCCGTAGCCTTTTCCTTCTTGTTGTTCGCAAGGTAGGACAATCCTAGCTGATAAAGGGTTTCTTTGTCATCCGGCGCCTGTGCCAGGGCCTTCTCATACAGCGGTATCGCTTCTTCGTATTTCTCCTGCGATTCCATGTTCATTGCCAGGCTGTATAAGGCATCAGGATCGTTGGGTTTAATCTTCAAGGCAGCTTGATAGGCCTTTGCCTCTTTTTCGATATCGTTAATTTGGTAGTAAGCGTAACCCAGTTGGGTATAGGCCTCTGCGAACCGTGGATTCAAGGCAACAGCCGCTTGCAGATGACGGATTGCCTCACTCCAGCGCCGGTTGTCGTTAGCCATGACCCCTTTCAGGTATTCATCGAGAGCCTTTGCGGAAAATGTCGTGCTGCTGAGTTCCGATACGGGCAGCGGTTGTGAGGCCTTGATAATGCTGCGGTAGGCGCCCGCTGGCCGTGCGAGTTGGATATTCTTCTCTTCATCAATCACATAGCCGACCAGATTGCCTTTTTCATCTACCAGCTTGCTGGTCCTCTTGACGCTGTTCTGGGTCGCTATCTGGATCAGTCGATTTCCTTCTGTGCTGCGACGTCCCGGAACCGCCTTGAAATCAGAGACAATGACCACATCTTCTGTGCCATCAGCATCACCGGGTACGGCATAAATCCGCTGACCGACCTGTATGCTGTCGATATCCGCCAATTTAATCCTTGGCAGATTGTCGTCATCGATCTTCATGACGGCATACCCGGTGTCGTCGTCTTTCCAGAATTGGGTAACCGTATGTTTTTTACCGTTGCGCAGGGTTACTTGCATGGTGCTTGCACCCGCTAATGGCTGCAGGTCGCCTTCGATATATCCATCGGAGCTGACAATAGCGCCGCGTTGGGTGCCGGTAATTTTCCCGGCGCTGTTGTAGCCGGTAATGGTGACGAGGGCTTCATCATTGAGCCGGGATACAACCGGCTTTGCCGCTTGGTGGGGAAGGATGGTCCAGATGAGGAAGACGGCCCATGCCGTTGCCAGGCCGACGGTCGAATATCGCCACAGCGAAGGGGTAAAGGTAAAGAAGCCGGATAGTCGTTCCCACAGTGTCACCTTGTGCCGGGTCTTCTCTTTGTCCGCCAGCATTTCATCGGATGCCTGCTCCTGGTAATGGAGCATGGCGGTCATGTCGTTCAATTGTTTCAGGCAGTACAGGCAGGTATGGAGATGCTGCTCCGCCGTATCCCGCTCTGCCCCGAGCAACGTGTTGTCCGCATACCGGCCGATGGTGTCCACATCGAGGCACTTTGCCGTCCTGAGACGTTCGATGTCCGGCAGAGCCGCTTTAATCCTGGTTTCCAGTTCCATATTCATAATGACGCCATCCACGACAGTTTTCTTTCACACAAAATGATCAGGGCCATTATCAGGAGGATAGTGCGCAGCACTCCCTTGATACGGCTGTAGGTGGCTGCGACACCCCCCGGAGTCATGCCCAGTATCTCGCCGATCTCGTGGTCCGTGTACTCTTCGAGCTTATAGAGGAGTAGTTGACGGTCCCTTATCGAGAGGTGGCTAGTAGCTTTCCGGTACAGGTCGTTGAGCTCGGCGGCCATATCCGGACGGGTGCTGCCATCCTCCAGCAAATCACGTCGGGTCACGCCCGGGTCATCGTCAAAGAGCGGCTCGTCGAGCGATTTATCCGCGTACCTGTTGGCAGGGCTGCGTCGGAACGATTCTTTGGTGTTGCGGATTATGGTCTGGAGATAGTTGAGGAACTGGTACTTGCTGGTGCCCTGGAACTGCAACAGACCATGCTTGAGATTAAGGGCGACTTCCTGGGCGATGTCGTCGTGATCTTCGGCGAGTGCGGTATAACGACTCCTGAGATAGCGGAGAACAAGGGAGCGAAGCAAGTCCCAGCTGGCGTTGTCTCCGGCGCGGCAGGCTTCTATGAAGGCGGGAAAATCTTCATCCATGATGAGAGTTTTATCAGAAACCTTGCACCATGGCCACAGGAATACTTCTTTATCGGTCCGATTTTACACCGACCGCGTATTTCAGATAACGCCCCTCGGGAAAGGTGACCGGATAGGGGAAATCCTCCGGCTGGCCGTACAGGGAGATTATCTGCAGCCCACAGCCAGCCTGCAGCGCCCCGCGGCGCACCTCCTTGAGGTAGTCGGCCACATCGACCTTCTGGTGGTTGGATGAGGTG
>JAYTVV010000128.1:0-8173 GCA_043743795.1 Geobacteraceae bacterium | reverse complement strand
CGCCTTTGCCCATGATTTCATTTCGGATATGCCGGAAGGGTATGAAACTAATATCGGCGACCGTGGTGTGAGGTTATCCGGCGGTCAGCGCCAGAGAATATGTATCGCCCGCGCACTCCTTAAAAACGCACCGATCCTGATTCTGGATGAGGCTACCAGTGCTCTGGATACAGAGAGTGAACAGATGGTCCAGGGTGCCCTCAACAACCTGATGCAGAACAGGACCACATTTGTTATCGCTCACCGTCTCTCCACGGTTCTGAATGCCGACCGGATTCTGGTCGTGGACAAGGGTGAGATAGTGGAACAGGGCTCTCACGAGGAGTTGGTCAAAATTAACGGTTTATACCAGAAGCTTTACTCGATGCAGTTTCAGGATGGAGAAACATCAGGTGCCTGATCCATCTGTTCCTGATTGCCGGAGTAAACGCTTTGTCCTCATGTTCGATGACCTGAAAAGCATTCATCTTTTCAAGGATGTAGGCCAGATCCCGTTTCAGATGCACAAGCATTATGGTTATGAAGCGGAAATTGTATGCAGGTGTAACGAAGAAGAGTATTTATACATAAACGATGCACTCAAGGGGCTCAAACTCACCTTTTATGAAGGGAGCCCCTATCGTTATCTGCAGGAGCATGCCCGCGAGATAGACATCCTGATGCTGTTCCATGTCTCAACACTCTCGATTTATCGCGGACTTTTGTACAAATTACTGAATCCGCGTGGATGCCTGTACATCAAAGCCGATATGAGCGGAGAGAAGATACGGTACGCGGAGTGGGGCGAGCGCAATTTTCTGACTCAGATAAAGCGCGTCTTCTTGTTCAGACAACTGGTGAAACATGTTGATATTGTTTCCTTTGAGACAGAACTGTCATGCCGTGGAGTCAACAATATTCCGCGAGAAAAAAAACTCCTGCTCCCTAACGGATTTGACCCTGATTTTATTGACTGGTACCGAGTCAAGCGCAGAACATTTGATGAAAAGGAAAATATTATTCTGCTGGTCGGGCGACATGGTGATTATGCAAAAAACAGCGAGTTGATGCTCAATACCCTGGCGGAGATGGGGGATATCGGTGATTGGCAGGTCTGGTTTGTAGGCTCCATGACAGCAGAGTTTGTCAAACGTCGAACCGGTTTTCAAAAACAGCATCCGCAGCTGAGCGACAAGGTTGTTTTTACCGGACAGATAGACGACAAAAGAGAACTGTTTGAGCTATACAGCCGTGCCAAGATTCTTTGTCTTACCTCGCGTTGGGAAAGCTGGGGCATGGTCTGCGTTGAGGCGATGGCATTCGGTTGCGTGCCGGTGATGACGGCGGTATCCTCAGCTAGTGACCTTACTGAAGATGGTTGCAGCGGAGTTGTAATTGACAGTTATGATGTTCGAGAATGGTCGGCTAGATTACAGGAGCTGACTGATTCAGCTGGTACGCTCAGAAAGCTTTCTCTGGCAGTTGACAGACATTTTAAAAACAACTTCAACTGGCAGAAGATTGTTTCTCATTTGGACGAAAAAATTAGTCAACTCCGTGGGTAGTGACATGAAACAGCACATCAAACAGTTTAAATATTACATCAAAACGCGTATTGATCCTGAGTTACGGGCGATTCGCGCAATTATTTTGTCAAACCGCAGAGTATCCAGCCTCGCTGAAGAAGAGTGTGACCAGGTCTTTATGGAGCGATTGAAAGTATATCCGAAGGCGCTCAAGCTCTCTTTTTGGCGAAATCATTTTGAGTGGCAGGGTCTGTTGGCATACCCTGAAATTCAGGGTCATATTTTGGATTTCGGGTGTGGTTCAGGGCATAGTGACATTCTGCTTGCCAGAAAGGGCTATTTTGTTCATGGCGTTGACCTGTCAGGTATCGGGATTAATATTGCTAGTTTTTTACGGGATCAAGAACCGGCAGAGATCCGCCAGCGGGTGACATTCCAGCGGGTAGACATAGTCAACGAGCTTCCGCAAGACCGCCTTTTTGACGTCGCCTGGGCATCCCATGTTTTCGAGCACATTGCTGATCCCGGACCGATACTTGCTGGACTCAGACGCTGGCTAAAGCCAGGAGCATATCTGCTTATATCAGTGCCTCTTGGTCGCGCCTATGATGATCCATCGCATGTAAATCACTATTTTTGCGCTGAAGAGTTACAGCAGGCGCTTGAAAAACATGTATTGGTTGAGCGGGTTGAGTGCAATCAGCAATACAAGGTACTTCGTGCTCTCTGCCAATTTTAAAGAGATTATGCAATTCTGAAATTAACCCCAAACTACCTGAAAATAATGAAGATATATAATCAATCAGTAAATTAAAGAAGATTCGAGGATAGAGATAATGAATAAAATATCCGCTTATATAATTTGCTACAACGAGGAACGCAACATCGCTGATGCAGTCAAGAGCGTGTTATGGGCCGACGAAGTTGTGGTTGTTGACTCTTTCAGCAGTGATCGGACCGCCGAGATCGCCGAGTCACTGGGCGCACGGGTGGTACAGATCCCTTTTGAGGGTTTTGGCAAGCTGCGAACGGCAGCAATTTCCAGTACAAAGTATGATTGGGTATTCAGTCTTGATACCGACGAACGCTGCACAGAGGCTGCCAGGGACGAGATGCGTCGAATAGTAGAAATGCCTGATGCCAAGGACGTTTATTATGTTCCGCGCAGAAATGTCTTCATGGGGAGTTGGATAAAGCATTGCGGATTCTATCCTGATTACCGCCAGCCGCAGCTCTTCCGACGCAACGCCATGACCTTCGACGAGGCCAAGGTGCATGAGGGTTTTTTTATTCATGGACAGATCGCATATATGACAAACTTTATCTGGCAGTATCCATATCGTGACTTGTCACAGTTGATCAGCAAGATGGAGCGCTACTCGACCCTGGGCGCCCAGAAACTGGCTGACCGTGGTCGCTCATCTTCCATGTTGACCGCCTTTGTGCATGGTTTGGCAGCTTTCAGCCGTATCTATCTGCTTAAGATGGGCTTTTTGGACGGTTGGCCCGGTTTCGTGATTTCCTTCGCAAATTTTGAAGGGACTTTCTATCGCTATGCCAAGAGGGTAGAGATTAATGCTGGATGGGATAAGACCGGGACCGGGATTGATGGGCAGTAAGCAGCCTTCGATCGCTGTGGTCGTATCAACCTTCAACGCTCCGGAGTACCTGCGACGCGTATTGGAAGGATATCTTGCCCAGAGCCGCTATCCGGGTGAGTTGATCGTGGCCGATGACGGTTCGACGGAAGAGACCGCCAGGGTTGTGGAACGCTTCGCCAATGATGCGCCTTTTGCTGTGCGGCATGTCTGGCATGAGAACCTGGGTTTCAGGCTGGCTGAAATCCGCAACCGGGCGATTGCCGCCAGCACGGCGGATTATTTGATTTTCAGTGACGGAGACTGTATTCCGCATCCGATTTTTGTAGAGGATCATGGCCGATTGCTCCGCCAGGGCTCTTTTGTTACCGGAAAGCGGATACTGGTCGGACAGGGACTTTCAAAAAATTTCAGCTGGCGGGGTGGGGTAACATCCTTACTGAGTTGTCTGAAGGGTGAACTTTCAGGCGGTCATCACCTGCTCCGTCTACCCTGGCTAAGTTTATCACGACAGGGGAGTAAGGGGCTTCGGGGCTGCAATATGGCGGCTTTCCGTGAGGATCTTCTGGTGGTTAACGGTTTCAATGAACGTATCACCGGTTGGGGACGCGAGGATTCGGAGCTGGTTGCCCGCCTGTTTGCCTATGGCCTGACCCGTAGAGAGGCCCCCTTCGCTGCAGTGGTGCTGCACCTTTGGCACCCCGAAAACAGCCGCAGCAGCCTGGACGAAAACGACCGTGTTCTTGAGGAAGCACTGGTTTCGGGCAATTTCCGTTGCCCGTACGGGATCGTTAAGGACGTGGAAATCGAACTATGAGCTTGCCGTCTGTTACTTTTGAAACCAAGTGCTACGAAAAGGATTGGGAGATCCTGCTCAAGACCGGTCGTCTCGAGTCCATGATCGCTCGCAACCAATTCGATTTTGCCGAGCGGATACTCTACATCAACAACGTGTCTGACCCTGACAAGGTCAGACGATATGCCGAACGTTGCAAGGTACGAGGAATCATTAGCGACTATGTTCTGGTCGAGGAATTTGCCGATGAGGCGCTGGCTTTTTTCGGACTCAGCCGTGATAGCTTCAAAGGCGGTTATTATTATTCCATTCAGGAGCTGGTCGGTATCTACCGCTGCCGGACCGATTATCTGCTGCACTTCTCCAGCGATAGTATTCTGGATGGTGCTTTTCCCTGGATAGAAAAGGGAATCGCTGTTCTCAACCGGGATCAAAGGATCAGGACAGTAAATTGTGTCTGGAATCGCAAGCATGATGAGGCCTGTGATAACGCCGCTGAAGAAACTGATGATTTCTGGATCGGTTACGGTTTCTCCGATCAATGCTACCTGGTCAGAACCGCTGATTTCAGATCCCGGATCTATGGTGAGTCCAATCCGGCCTCCCAGCGTTTTCCGGCTTATGGAGGAGAGTTGTTCGAGAAGCGTGTGGATGCCTGGGGGCGGAATAATGGTTACCTGCTGGCAACCTACAAGCACGGCAGTTACCTGTCTAAAAACTTTTCACGCCACAGGTTTATAAGAACAGCCGGGAGGCTGCTGGGGATATATGACCGCTAAGAGCATGACCTCAATTAAAGATACAACACATCCAAAGACCATACTGATCTGTTCCATCCGGGTTATCGGTGACGTGATTCTGACGACTCCTTTACTGGGGATTCTCAATAAGGCGTATCCTCTTGCCGCTATTGATGTGATGGTTGCTGCCGGTACCGGACCGTTTCTCCGTCAGGATCCCCGTGTCAGGGATGTGATCGAAGTGTCTTCAAAGAATGTAGGGGGCAAGCGTTCCCTGCGTGAGGATATAGGTATCCTGAGTAGGGTTTTCAGGGATTATGATCTGGCAATAAATATGAATGCCTCTGATCGGGGCAATCTGGCCGTAGTCTGTGCCGGAAGAAAGGTGCGGGTCGGGTTTTTCGAGAACAGGGGGTTTGTGAAGGTCGGCTGGAAAAAACTTCTTCTCAGCAACCCTTTGCCTTACGATACAGCAGGGCATACCGCTCACCTCTGCAAGCTGATTGCAGATTCACTCGCACTGGATGCTTCCCGGCTGGAAGTCAAGCTGTACTGGGATGATGCCGACATGAAGGCTGTTAACAGCCGGCTTGAGACGCTTCCGAAAGGGAATGGCTATTTCGTTATCCACCCATTTGCCCGCTGGGAGTACAAATTCTGGCCAATGGAATCTTTTGTCAGGCTGAGTGATGAAATTGCGCGTAATTTCGGATTGATCCCGGTCTGGACCGCCGCTCCGGCAGCCAGAGAGTGCGAACTGCTCGATCAGTATGCCGCACTATGTCAGTACCAGCCGATCAGAATTCGCGGAGAGTATTCACTAAACCAGATGGCCTGCCTGATATCCGGCGCGCAACTTTATCTGGGGTTGGATACTGCGGTTTCACATATTGCCGCCTCAACCGGTGTTCCGATGATCGCCCTATATGGGCCCACTGCCATGAACCGCTGGTTTCCATGGAATAACAGCGCTGCTTCTGACCAGTTTTATGACTGCCCGAGAGGCTCTTTCCGCAATGGTCACATTGTTTCAATCCAGCAGGAGTGCGATCATCCCGGCTGCGTTCATGACCGGTGCCTGAGTCCCTGTATTCCTCGGATCAGTCTGGGAGAGGTTTATGCCAAGGCTGCACAGCTGCTTGCCGAGAGCGGACATCTCAGTGTTACGGGAAAAAATGGAAACGGGAATGTCTGACAAACGATATGACATCGCCTTTGTTACCGTAAACTATAACACCCGTCCACTTGTCGAGGATCTGCTGAATTTTTTCTCCAGCGAGACTCTGCCATTCAGTCACACCTTGGTGCTTGTCGATAACGGCTCCAGTGACGGTTCCCACGAACTGCTGAGTCAGCAGACCGGGAGTGTCGTCTATATCCCGGCCGGGGAGAACCTGGGATATGGTCGCGCGATCAACCGTGGGATCAGTGCTGTTGAGAGCAGTTATGTCTGCGTACTCAACACGGATGTGATACTTACGACGGAAAGCCTGACGTCACTCTGGGATTTCATGGAAAATACGCCACAGGCCGGGATTGCATCCCCGCGAATTGCCAACCGGGATGGTTCTACCCAGGGGTTCATTTTTTACAAATCCCCCCTGTCACTGGTTTTTAATTTCATGAACACGATCCGTACCAGCCTGCTTAAAAAGAGGCTTGCCCGGTCAACCGCTCCTATGAGTGTTCAGGGTGTGCTTGGTGCATTTTTTCTGATCAGGCGTTCCATCGTGCCGGATGCCGGGTTATTCGATGAGGACTTTTTTTTCTATTACGAAGATACCGAACTTGCTCACCGCATGTACGAAGCTGGTGTACTTTGCTTTGCGCTGCCCTCATGTTCTATAATCCATCTCGGAGGGTCTTCGACGTCTATCGCAGGCGCCCGGATGTTTTACAAAAGCAAGGGGATCTATCTCAGGAAACACTACGGCGAAGGCTTTGCCGGTATTATCAAGCTGATCGACCGGGCCCGTCTTCGCGAGAAGCATCTCAAGTATGCCCTGTTGGCGATGTTTCTGCCTTCCCGGCGCATTTTGGAGAAAAAAACTTTTTATGCCGCCATGCGGCATGCCAGTGACTATTGAGGTTTGCCGTGCCGATAACAGATCCGCAGAAACATAAAACGGCATTGAATCAGGCTCTCCTTATTGCAGTCTGTTTGACGTTTTTCATGTCGTCAGTCGGAACAGCCCCCCTTACTCTTGGCAGTCTATTGGCGTTGGCAATCTGGCTGTTTTCAGGCGTTTGCTTTCGTGATCGATCCGACTGGCAAGCGCAGGAGTGGCTTCTGCCGTTGGCACTGTTGATTCTTCTTCCCTGGGTCGGGATGATCTGGAGTTCAGCGCCACCCGGGCAATCCCTGAAAATTGTAGAAAAGAGCCATTACTGGCTTTTTGCCTTTGTCCCGGTATCAGCAATGAAGCCGGCCGGCTCTTTGAGAATTATTCTTATCTCCTTCATAGCGGGAACTACGATTATTGCCAGTGCGGTGTTTCTTTTCCTGCATGGATTGATTCCGGTAACACTCTATCTGCAAAATTTCCTTTTCCGTTCCTACGTGACCTTTTCACTGCTTCTGGTAATCTCAATACTCTTGCTGGCGTTTTTTTATAAAACGTCAACCTGGCGTTACAAGTATCTGCTGATTGCCTTAATGCTGTTTCTGGCGCTGACAATCACACAGCTCAAGGGAAGAAGTGCATATCTATCTCTGGCAATGCTTTCTCCATGGATGTTTATCACCCTGTTGGGGCGTCGGCGGATTATTCCGATTTGTGTAGCCATATTACTGACCTTCCTGCTTCTGTTTTCATCGGGAACAGTTCGCGAGCGGATTGCACTTATCCCTAAAGAAATCAAATTGTATCAGTCAGGTGTAGTTTCCTCATATAAACAGGTGGATGGTTCTTTGACGCATTCTTCCATTGGTCTGCACCTCCAGATGTGGAAGAGCGCCCTGGAGGTTTTTCAGCGGCATCCCTTCTTCGGTGTGGGTACAAACGGTTACCGTTATGAAGCCGATAAGTTGTACCCGGGCCAGGGTTTTTCGCATCCGCATAACGGCTATCTGTATGTTGCTGTAAGCTACGGGGTGGCTGGTCTGGCTCTGTACGGATGGTTGCTGGTCGTAACAGTAAAGAGAGCATGGCGATCTAGAGATCTTCTGTCAGGTTACAGTATTCTGGCATTTCTTTCAGTGATCATGGTCGGTAGCTTGACGGACACGGTTATTCTCTCCGTTGCACCCGGAATTCTGCTCGGATTTATTGTTGGTATGCCGACGAAAGAATCGTCCCGGCAGATATCATGCGCATCCTGATCATTAAAACATCCGCCCTGGGTGACATCATTCATGCCCTGCCGCTGCTTGATTATCTCCACCAGGTTGCCCCCGGTGTCAGGATCGACTGGGTTGTTGAGGAGGCCTTCAGTGAGCTGCTCTCCGGTAACCCGCTGGTTGAGCGGCTGATTCCGGTGGCCTTCAAGCGCTGGCGCAAAGCGCCTTTCGCCCGCTCCACCTGGCGTGAGGTG
>JAYTVV010000127.1:0-6123 GCA_043743795.1 Geobacteraceae bacterium | reverse complement strand
GCACCGCTTGTACTACTAATGATGGGAAGTGAAACTGATCTTCCAATAATGCAGGAAGCGGCCGATATACTCCGAAAATTTGATGTTCCGCATGAAATGCGGATTTCGTCGGCACACCGCTCACCATCGCGAACCATGACACTTGCAACTGAAGCGGCAGATCGTGGCGTTAAAATTATCATTGCCGGTGCCGGAATGGCCGCACATCTGGCTGGAGTCGTTGCGTCAAAAACCACCCTTCCGGTAATTGGCGTACCAATGCCGGGCGGTGCTCTGAACGGAGTTGATGCGCTGTATGCAACAGTACAGATGCCGGGCGGGATTCCGGTTGCAACAATGGCTATCGGCAAGGCAGGAGCAAAAAATGCCGGGCTGTTTGCCATCCAGATTCTGGCGCTTTCCGAACCTCACCTTGCCGAATCGCTGTTGCGCTATCGTGTTGAAATGGACGCAGAGCTGGAACAGAAGGATGCCGAATTGCAAGCGCGTTTGAAGCGTTAGAGCTGTTGTAAAAAATAGTGCTGAATTTACCGTCGGTGCATAATTTTTGGTTGACTTTGACACAGAACACATGATAGATATTGGGACGCTTTTGATGGTTATATTCCCCTTTAGCTCAGTTGGTAGAGCAGGTGACTGTTAATCACCTTGTCCGTGGTTCGAGTCCGCGAAGGGGAGCCAATTTGATAATGGCCGTTTTTCTCACGAGAAACGGCCATTATCTGTTTATGGTCGTAAGTTGCGTATTTCGCCTGAACTATATCAACCTTCCGGCATCACATCCGGCACTTCCGACTCCTCTCAAAACCAGACTACAATTCTGTCACTTCCCTGTTAATCTGGCGGAATTGTTCGAGTGTACTTTACCGTTTGTGCATGTGAGGCGATATCGTTGACAGCACATAAAACGCGGAGCAAATAATGGATAACAGAAAACATTTACTGATTAGAAACAAAGCCATTGCTACCGGCTTGTTGATCGGTGCAGCAATACTATTCGTGATTGCGCGTACTCAAAAAGAACATGGTGTGTGGGAATGGATTGCCGCTTTTGCGGAAGCTGCGATGGTCGGTGCGCTTGCAGATTGGTTCGCTGTTGTAGCCCTTTTCAGACACCCCTTGGGCGTTCCCATACCACATACGGCTATAATTCAGCACAAGAAGGACACAATTGCGGGAAATCTGGCCGATTTTATCCGGGACAAATTCCTCGCCCCTGAAACACTGATCAGTAAACTGAGAGAGCAAAATCCGGCAGAACTACTAACCTCATACTTGATGTCCAGCAAAAATGCCGAAGGATTGGCCAACGGGTTAACCCGCGTAATTTCAGATTCCCTGGATTTTATAGATGATGACCGTGTTCAAAAGGTTCTGCAGGCGGCATTGTGTAACCGGGTTGAAAACTTTGATCTTTCTTCTTCAGCGGGAGTTATCCTTGATACCCTCAGAAATAGCAATCGCCATCAAGTTGTGCTTGATGCAATGCTGAATCGCTTTGCGATGTGGCTTGCAACTCCGGAAGCGCAAGCCACCCTTGCTAACTCTATAGACACTATGATTACTAAAGATTATCCCCTGCTCAGTCACTTTATTCCCAACCGCGACCAATTTTCAAAAGGAGCCGGTGAAAAGATTGTCAGAAGAATCAACGAATACATTCAGGATGTTAATACGGACTCCACTCATAACCTTAGACAAACATTCGACAATACGGTAACGGACTTTATTACCAGATTGAAATCTGACCCAAAATTACGCGCAACGATAGAGACAATAAAACTTGAAGCAGTACACAACACATTCTTATCCGGTTACGTGAAGGACCTCGGAAACGATCTCAAAAACTGGCTGAGTACTGACCTGAAACAGCCAGATTCAAAAATCAGGGAGAAGATAGCAGAAGCAGTTTCAGGCTTTGGAAGTACATTATCAAAAAACCGGGAATTAAAGGAATCTTTGAATGAGCACCTTGAAATGCTCGTGATTACCTATGGGGACGTACTGCGAACCGCAGTTGCCACGCATATTTCTGAAACCGTACAAAAGTGGGAGACTGATGCCTACGTCAGTGAAATTGAGTTAAGCATCGGTTCTGACTTACAATTTATACGTATGAATGGAACGCTGGTCGGCGGCATTATCGGCCTGTTGCTTCATGCTGTCGCTTTGCTGTTACATTAAAAAACCTGCAAATATTCTATGATGTAGCAGTCATCACATTAAAAAGGATTTATTATGCCCAGTTTGCCCAAATGTCCCGCATGTAGCTCAGAATATACTTACGAAGACGGAGACCTGTTCGTATGCCCGGAATGTGCCCATGAATGGGCAAAAGGTGCAGTGGAAAGCGCTCAATCCAGCAGCGTCGTGCGTGACGCCTTTGGCAACGAATTAAATGATGGTGATTCGCTCACCGTCATCAAGGATTTGAAGATAAAGGGGTCCTCACTGGTAGTCAAGGTCGGAACAAAGGTGAAAAACATTCGTATTATTTCGGGAGATCACGACATAGACTGCAGGATTAACGGCATCGGTGCGATGCAGTTGAAATCGGAATTCGTCAAGAAGGCGTAAACCAGGAAAGAGTGTAATGACGCTGGATATGAAAAGATATTTACGAAAGCGGTAAAACAAGAAACAGGGACTCAACCAAATCGGCTAAGTCCCTGTTATTTATGGTGCGACACCACTTTAACTGAGCCTATATCATACTGATTTGTAAACATAAATTTAAACTCTACTTTTAACTATATACTGAAATATATACCAAAACACTTACCGTGGGCAATAAATTGGATGAATTATTGCTTCCTTCAACCCCATCTTTATAGGATCAAAATAGCATATTTTGATGCTGATATTCTACACCAAACATATCAGATCTTTTCAGTATTCATCTGGAAACAAGATTGTCGTCACTGACCGATCCCATTCCGTTATTATCCAGATGGGCGGCACATCGTCTTTCTTGTAGGCAGAGAAAAGACGATCACCATCCAGCAGTGCCGTTTCGTTGGTTGCCCTGTCTTCGTCACAAAGATCTCCCCAATCACCGGCCAGGTGCCGATTCAGTGCCAGAAAGACATGCAGAGAAAAATCATGATCGTCGGCCATGAGTTTGTTAACAGCTGTGGTCACGACAACTTGCCCTGGGTTGAACTTCATCTGTGATTCAGAAAAAGGTGTATCTTTTATTAGAGTCATAATCCCCCCTATCGAATGATGATAATGATTGTCAGGCTGACCGCGGCAAGAATGACCGGGAACAGCCATCGTCTATAAGTTGACCGGAATCTGTTCTTCCGAACCCGTCTGTTTCTGTGCGGCTTTACATCCATGCCGATCAGAGCTTGACTGTAAGCTTTCATGTTTCCTCCAAAAGGCAACGCCCAAGAACTTTGCATTCGAGGGCGTTGCAATCTGTATTTTGATATGTAGAGTAACTTGGTCTATTGCTTCAGAAATGTTCAAATTTGAGAAGAGGTCTTACATTAGAGCATCCACGACCAGGTTCCGCTTTGCCGGTAAACTTCGGCATCCCTATTCGCCGCTTCATCATCCGCCAGCAACACCAGTCCGCGATGATATCCCTGTGCTGTCCATTTGTATAAACGGCACGGATGCCCATACACTGATATGTCGTGAACCCCGTCGCTGATTTTCTTCGGATCAACATCCACAAAGACGTGCATCTGTTTTCCAAGATCAACTCCGAACGTCTCTGTGCCAACTTGCAGGATGATTTCTTTCAGCCGTCCAAAAAACCAGACACCGTAGATCTCGTGAAAACCGACATCAGGTACAATTATCCCGCTGGTAGCCTTCTTTGCTCTTTTTGCCTGTTCCAGAGCAGCAATAGCATCATTATATGAATTGACTCTGCTCTCAAAATCAGTTTTGCAGATTGCCTCCATGTCTTTGCCCCTTTCAGTTCGGCCTGCATTCCAGTTTTGTGTAACCAGCCCGTTCTTTCAGCACTTCGGGGTAAACTTCAGGGTACTGCTTCTTCAGCAGTTTACTATCCACGACCATACTTGGCCCGACCGATGAAACAGTAAGTTCTATGGTGTCGCTTCTCCCTTTGAATGACTCCCCGGTGAACTTCAACAGTTCTTCCCTGATATCCCGCATTTTGCGGTCAGCCTCGTAGCGGACATCATTCAGTTGGACAAACCTGTTGGCCATAGACTCAATTTCCGGTGGCAGTTCTACTTCAGCCATTGTCAGTGCCGGACAATCCGACCTGTACGAGCAATAGCCACAGAGAAATGATGTAGTCGTTGTTGGCTCCTCATTTCCAGCTAGACACTCCAGAATATGCAATCCCCTGTTACACAGGTAGTTGAATAATGTTGCGTTATAGTCAAATCCGTTGAACTGGTGCATCTGGCCAGCATTCAGATCAATGGTAAGTATGGAGCCGCCAAGTTTCTTCTTTGGGTGCTTGAGCCGTAACAGACCCAACTGGAAATTCAACTGATCTATCCATGATGGGTACGGTTCATCGGGAATGCCGTTGACCGATTTGACCTCGACGACATGAAGTTGCTTTTTCCCGTCAAAGTCTGCGTGGAACAGGAAATCTATATGTGCCTTTAGTGGATGGTCAGGATGAATAACCTCTACCTGGGTTTCATAGAGACTTTTTACTCCAGCCGCTTCAAAGATGTTGTCGATCAGTATTTCCGCTGTATGCCCCCTGCTGAACTTCATCAGGGTACTGAAATCATGCTCCGTAGGGTCTTGGTCGATCTTCTGGAGATAAACCTTTCTGGCACATGACCCAACATCGCTGGAGCCGATGTACTGGGTTCTGTCACCCAGTTCGGCTGTTTTATTTCTGTTAAGGGCAACTATCGCTGTTTCAAAGAATGGTATGAGATTCATGGTGTGTTCCTTTCAGATAATTGTCAGTTGGCGAACTTATAGACCCAGCGGCGTTGTTCCGACGACCAGCGGAAACCTGACGATTTCAGCAGTTCTTTCTCGTTGAAGGAACTGGCGGAAATAGTCCCTTCGTTGCCATCAACACTGATGTCATACGGAATATGTTTACCCTCCAGCAGGTCGATGATCTGCAAAGCTGCATCATTGGAAATTTCACCGGCCTCGACTGTTCCTGGTGGATCAGGCCAATCATCTTCAACTTCGTCATCGTCATAAACAATTGGCTCAGGTGCTGGCTCGGGAATTGTGGCCATTCCCCGCTTCGCAGGTTTTGGTGGTTTGACCAGAGACAGATGAGATTTATCGGCTTCCACTCTGGTACAGTCTGCTTCTATGATGTCGCCGTTACCCAGTTCGATTCCGGCTCCCAGCTCTTCTGGGGAATACACGCCGTGAATGTTGAACGCTTTCCTGAGTGCCTGGCTCTCCGCAACCTTCTTCAGCATGGTTTCCGGTTTTTCAGCCCAAAACTTGGTCGGCAGACCTTCGGCTGTTCTTTGGCAGTATTCGTTATAGGCAACCTGCACGGTGAATGGTTTGGGGGTATCCTTGCGCCACACACTGCATTCAGCAACAAGCTGCGTCTTGAGCCGCCACTGCATCCCTTCCAGTTGCGGTACTTCACAAATGCTGGTTGAGCTTTCGATACCGGCAAGTTGGTTGGTACGGTGTGCAATGGAGAGGAAACCGTCACGCCCGACCATCGGTTCCACTTTGTTGACCCACTTGTCACCAATACGCTGACGGCGGTTGACAAAGAATATCTCCTTGGTAATCGGGTTTAGGCAAAGTTCCCGTGCCACCGAGAAACAGTAGGCTTGCTCTGCTTTACTGGCACCCTGTGGGAAAAACTGGTCCTCAATGACGGCCATCTGTTCTTTGTCGAAGTCGATACGTGCTAATGCGGTACTCATGGTGTTTCTCCTTTCAGTTTTTAAGTTACGTGTGTTGCGGTTGCTACAGATCATCAATTTCGCAATGGATTCCGGTTCTCACCTCCTTGAAATGGAAAGACCCAACGCATTGCAGGATTGGGTCTTTCATCACGGTATGTTGTTCCTCTCATGTTTCCCGCCTTGTATGTTCAGCAGCAAGCACTTATGTTCTCTTTACTTGGGTATGGCAGCCTGATGTCGCCTTGGAACTTTACGATTCCGTGACTGAGCATATGCG
>JAYTVV010000126.1:0-23525 GCA_043743795.1 Geobacteraceae bacterium | reverse complement strand
TCTTCATTCCATGTTGATACGGCAATTTTTGATACCGGTTCCGGCACGCTTGACGGAAATGCAAATTTCCTCGCGCTGCCGCTCCCCTCCATCAAGGGGCGCATAAAGCTGGATAAGGTGCCGATCGATCGCTTTAATACCGTGATTGCCGACTCAAATGTTTCGCTGCACGGCGGAGAACTTTCCGCGTCAGGGACTGCCGAGTATGCCCCGACGGTGAAACAGGCCCATTTGGAAAAACTGGATATCCAGGGGATGAATATTGAATATATCCATTCCCGGGCGACCTCCGCAGTTGAAAAAAAGCGTGCCGTGGCGGTGGGGAAAACCGTCAAAAAACTCAACAACAAAAAGGATCTTCTGCTACGGGCTGACCAGGTGAACCTCACCGGTTGTACCATTGCCATGGTCAACAAGGCGGTGAAAAAACCGTACCGGATATTCCTTGCCGATACGAATCTGCAGATGAATAACTTTTCCAACCGGTTCAGTCGGGGGCCGGCGAAGATGACCTTGAAGGCGAAATTCATGGGCAGTGGCGGCACATCCGCAACCGCCACTTTTCGACCGGAAAATGCGGGAGCTGACTTTGATCTGTACGTAAAGATGGAGGAAACTCCGCTGACGGCGCTGAATGACGTGCTGATATCCTACGGTGATTTCGACGTGTCCGCCGGGGTGTTTGCCCTGGTCACGGAGATACACATCAAAAATAACGCTATTTCCGGGTATATGAAGCCGTTCTTCAAGGATATGAAGGTTTATGGCAGTAGCAAGGACAAGAAACGCGGCATTGGCCATCGGATGTATGAAATGATGGTCGGCACCGCCGCCACCATTCTTGAAAACAGTTCTCATCAGGAAGTTGCCACCAGGGTGGATATTTCGGGACCGCTTAGTAACCCGGAAACAAGCAGCTTTCAGATTGTCATCGAACTTCTCCGGAATGCATTTTTCAGGTCGCTGCTTCCCAGCTTTGACAAAATTATCGGCAAGCCAGGCAAACCCTGATGCCGACATCTTTCCTTACATCATAAGGAGGAATTTCGATGTTGTCCGCCAATTATGGCCCTTATCCCGCGTCAACTCTGGCAATTCTCTGCCGAAATTAAATTGTCGGTACTCATGCAAAAGCCGGAATCATGGTTGAGTATGGAACCACAATAGCGGCATATCATTGCTTCACCAGAGCCACCTGTACCGTTCCGTTTATTGATTGGGCTCTGTCATTGACTACGCTGAGTATGCCGGATATTTTCCGTCCCTGGTTGATGCTGATATCACCGTTTATGGATGCATTTTCAAGAGGTGCCGGATTTACCGGAATGTGGATATTGTCCACGCTGTTCCAAAATTCTCCGCTGACGATTTTACCGCCGTTAATAGTGAGTGATACACCGCCATCGGTGAGGACTTTGGTCGTGACCGGCGCGCCGCCAATACTGATCGTTGCGTCCGTACTCCAAATATATGTGCCGGACCAGACACCATTCATGTCAGGTGCGTTAGAGATGCGTGAGTTTGCTGTAAACGGGTTGATATTCCCGTTGGGGAAGTTGGAGCTGTACCAGGTATCCACCCCCCCATTGTTTTTACATGAGTCAGGGTAATTGTTTGATGAATAGAACAAAGCGCCATCGCTGCATTTTGCTGATGCGCTATAACTTTTTTCCGCTGCCGTTCCACAGCCCGCCAGGGTGAAAGCCGTACACAACAGAATCAATACAGGTAATGCACGTAAAATTGTTTTCATACCGACATCCTCCGATCGGATCAGCTGTTTAGCGGCACAAAACTCATCAATACCTTCAGCCAATCGAAGCGGATTTTAGAATACAATTTTCAATATGTCCAGCTTTGCCCTGCCACGATTGTGCTGGACCGGCTCTTCAAATGGAGATACTCTCCTTCAGTACCCGTGTATCATCTCAACAGGAATCTGCATGAACTCTCACCCCTCACATAGCCGAAAGCGCTGGATGATTTTTGCTGCTCTCGCGGCGATGTATATTCTGGTCTATTTCTATCGGGTTTCGCTCGCTGTCGTGGCCGGAGATATTACACGCGAACTCCATCTGACGCCGGCGCAGCTTGGATCTCTTTCCGGAGTGTTGTTCTACGTGTACGCAGCCGCCCAGTTGCCGCTGGGGCCGATGATAGATCGACTGGGCAGCCGGCGTGTAATCAGTGGCTGTGGCGTGTTGACCATGCTGGGCGGCATTCTGTTTTCACAGGCAGACACGCTTGCGACCGCCATGATGGCCCGGGTGCTGATCGGTATCGGTACGGCATCGGTATTGATGGCAACCTTTACACTCTTTAGCTATTGGTTCAGTAAGCAGGAATTCGGGCGGGTATCCGGTTTTATGGTGGCGATCGGCAACCTCGGCAACCTTGCGGCTACGGCACCGCTTGCGCTGGCTGTCGGCATGTTCGGCTGGCGGCATTCATTTCTTTTTGTCGGCGGGTTACAGGCGCTGGTGACAGTGCTGGTTTTTTGTATCGTGCAGGATAAACCGGATGGATGGCGTGTTGATGAAGGGACTGGAACAGCACCCCGGACTGCAATGATGGCGGCGTGGAGTGACATTTTTGGAACTCGGGATTTTTGGCTTCTGGGGGTGCTTGCTTTTTCCTGGTATGGCAATTATCTGGCACTGCAGGCGTTATGGGGCGGGCCCTATCTGATGGATGTACTGCATCTGTCCCGTGAAGCTGCAGGGAGTATGCTGATGTTTACGTCGCTCGGGTTTATCGTCGGCAGTTCGTGCATCGATATCGTTGCACGACGTCTTTTCAAATCCTATAAAAACACCCTGATTGCGGGACAGCTGGTGCTGCTGCTGTTCATGACGGCTTTTACGGGATGGGCAGCAATGGTGCCGCAGTCGCTGCTGGCAGGGGTGTTTTTTGTCATCGGCCTGGCTGTTTCCAGTGGGGTGATGATTTATCCGATTATTCGTTCCATGTTTCCGGTGAGCATTGTCGGAACGGCGCTGACGTCACTTAATTTTTATGTATTGATGGGGGCTGCGGTGACACAGCAGGTGATGGGAATCATTGTGGGATCGCATGGTGATGTGGCAGGCAGCATATCGGCGGGGGCTCTTCATACGGCGTTCATGTTTCCAGTTACATGTCTGGTGCTTTCCATAATCGTTTATTCCCGTGCACGGGAGTATGGACAGCTGAAATGACGTACACCACCACCACTACTCCAGATCTTCTCCCACCTCTTCCATCTCCCGTGTAATCTCTCTCAGGGCGGCATCTTTGCGTCTGAAAAACGTTACCAGCCAGTAGCAGATAAAGTAGGACGCCACTGCAGCTATAAACCCGATTATTGAGCTTCCCAGGAGGATGGACTTGGCGTAGGGCTGGAGGCTGTGCCAATCAACGGTTGTAAAGGTCAGCTCCCTGGCCGGCTTGCCGCGCAGGAATCTCCCCAGGTTATAGCTGGCCACCAGAACCGGAACCATGGTGAACGGCGTATTTACCCACGCTCCGGTTATGCAGGTCACTTTATTAAGTCGGAATATAAACGCCAAAGCAATGGCCAAAGGTGTGTGCAGCCCGAAAAAGGGAGTAAAACTGATAAAAACGCCCACGGCGAAACCCACGGAAATATGGCCGGGGTGGGCATCCAGGGAAAGTATCGATTTGAATTTTTGTTTGAGCGTGGCGATAGCGATCATAGTAGTTCCCGTTGCGGGCGACTCTACGATTTTGATGGCCGTTTTGTCAATTTATTAGACTTCACCATCCCGATCATCTCTGCTATAAGACGGTTACAGTACACAAGCATACGAAAGGAATTTACCGCATGAGCAAAACAACTATCGGTGTTATCGGCGGCAGCGGACTCTACGATATGGAAGGGCTCGAACAGGTTGAGCGAATCAGGATTGAAACGCCTTTTGGGGAGCCGTCCGACGAATATGTCACCGGCATTCTGAACGGGGTGAAAATGGTGTTTCTTCCCCGTCATGGCCGTGGTCACCGGCTGCTCCCATCCGAAGTCAACTATCGCGCCAATATTTACGGCATGAAGAAACTCGGTGTCGAACAGATTATCTCCGTCTCCGCCGTGGGAAGTCTGAAAGACGCCATTGCACCGGGACATATTGTGATTCCGGATCAGTTTTTTGACCGCACCAAAGGGGTCAGGAAGGATACCTTTTTTGGGGACGGGATCGTTGCCCATGTGGGCTTTGCCGATCCGGTCTGCGGTGATCTTTCCAACACGCTTTTCAATGCCGCACGGAAAGCCGGAGCAACAACACACAAGGGGGGAACATACGTCTGTATGGAAGGGCCGGCCTTTTCGACCCGGGCCGAATCGTTTTCCTATCTGGCACTGGGTGCCTCTGTGATCGGCATGACCAATTTGACTGAGGCCAAGTTAGCTCGCGAGGCTGAAATCTGCTACGGTATAATTGCTCTTTCAACTGATTACGATTGCTGGCACGACTCTCACGAGGATGTAACCGTCGAAGCAATAATCAAGATTATCCACCAGAATGTCGCAATGGCCAAAAACATTATCCGTCACGCCGTGGCGGAGATCGGCGCTGAACGTCACTGCTCCTGCGGCAGTGCCATGCAGTATGCCGTCATTACCGATCGGTCCGTTATTCCTGAAGCGACCAGACAGAAACTGGCCCCGCTTATCGGGAAATATCTGTAATAAACATAGGAACTATCACCATACAAAAGAGGCTGATACCTGGTTGGGTGTCAGCCTCTTTTGTTGCTGTCTGACGGCTACATTTATTGCTGGCTGGCGTGCAGTGCCTGATCGATATCGGCAATGATATCGCCGGCGTCCTCGATGCCGACGGACAGGCGGATCAGGTCCGGGGAGACGCCGCAGGATTTCAGCTGCTCTTCCGAAAGCTGGCGATGGGTCGTGCTGGCCGGGTGCAGTACACAGCTGCGGGCATCACCGACATGGACCACCAGCGCCACCAGTCTGGTCGCCTCCATAAACTTGCGTCCGGCTTCGGCGCCACCTTTGATGCCGAAGGTCAGTACGCCGCTGCATCCCTTGGGCAGGTATTTCAGGGCCCGGTCGTGGGTCGGGTGGCTGGTTAGGCCGGGATAACAGGCCCAGTTGACCAGAGGGTGGGATTCCAGAAAAGTGGCTACGGCCATGGCATTGTCGCTGTGGCGCTGCATGCGCAGATGCAGGGTCTCCAGGCCGAGATTAAACAGGAATGAGTTGAGCGGAGCGGGGGTGGTTCCCAGATCGCGCATTAGCTGAACGCGGGCCTTAATGATGTAGGCGAGAGGGCCGAAAGTCTTGACGTACTCCAGGCCATGATAGCTGATATCCGGCTCAACCAGATCCGGAAAACGGCCGCAGCTCCAGTCAAAGGTGCCGCCATCCACGATCACGCCGCCGACGCTGGTGGCGTGGCCGTCGATGTATTTAGTGGCAGAGTGGATAACGATATGAGCACCGTGCTCGAAGGGGCGGCAGAGGTACGGAGTGCCGAACGTGTTGTCGATAATCAGCGGTGCCAGCATCTCGTTGGCGATGGCGGCAAACTTCTTGAAATCAAGGATGTTCAGGCCGGGATTGCCGATGGTCTCGGCGAAGATGCAGCGGGTGGTGGGGCGGAAGGCTTTTTTAATCTCTTCAGCGGACGCTTCGGGATCGACGAAGGTTACTTCAATCCCCATCTTGGGCAGGGTCACGGCGAACAGGTTGTAGGTGCCGCCGTAGAGGGTGCTGGCCGCGACGACATGCTGCCCGGCCTGGCAGATGTTCATGATGGCAAGGGTTGTTGCGGCCTGGCCGGATGAAGTTGCCATAGCGCCTACGCCACCCTCCATCTGGGTGATTTTGGTTTCAAAACCATCGGTGGTCGGGTTGGCCAGACGGGTATAAAAGAAACCGGCTGCTTCCAGATCGAACAGCTTGGTGACATGCTCGGCACTGTCATACTTGAAGGTGGTGCTCTGGATGATAGGCAGGATGCGCGGCTCGCCGGACTTGGGCTCGTAGCCTCCCTGTACGGCAATGGTGTCGATTTTCCAGTTCGGGTTCATAAGTGTTCTCCTTTGGTTGTGGTGTTTATCTCTCAAAAACGCGTGAATTACCTGAATTGAAGCCGATAAAAATGTGCTGCATTATCATAAAAAACCGCCCGTGCGGCTTCCTCCTCTAATGTTTCCGCCACCAGAAGGAAATCATTGTCACAATAGGGCCGCGGCGCACGGGTAGACGGCAGGTCGGTGCCGAACATCAGGGCCTGCGGATTAGCAGTATGCAGCTGCTTGAGTGCCGCCGGCACAGCAAAATCCACTCTGCCGAAGCCGGTGGCCTTGATCCGTACCCCCTGTTCAGCCAGCTTCAGCACTGTTCCGAAGCCTTCCTGTGCCAGCCCCAGGTGATCGATGCTGACCGCCGGAAGGGCCGTCAGTGTTGCATACAGGTCATCAAGCTCCCGCGAATCCACATACAGCTCTACATGCCAGCCGGCTACTTCATGTACCCGCCGCGCCATGGCATCAAGGTGCCGTAGGTCCTCGGACCCGCCCCGCTTGAGGTTGAAGCGCACCGCCCGCACTCCGGCACTGTCCAGATCCAGGATTTCCTGATTTGAAACAGTTGCCGGCAGTTGCGTCACGCCGACAAAGAGCGGTCCAAGGGTGTGCAGGGCGTTCAGCAGATATGACTGGTCAAACGCCTGGAACGAGCCGGAAACAATGGCCCCGCCCCGCAGATCGTACGGTGTCATCCGGGCCCGGTAATCCGCACAGACCAGATCATCCGGGAGGTAGCCGTTATTCGGAGTCAGCGGAAACCGGCGATCAATGATATGGAAATGGCAGTCAAAGAGCGGGAACGTCCCGCACCGCAGCTCTTTCAGGTCGATTCCGTTCAGTTGAGTGCTCCGTTGCGACGTTTTAGTGGCTGCATTATACCGATCATCGTACCGTTGGCAATCGGTATTGTGTTATTGAGCGCTTCCCGCTATTGTAAGCGAATACAATCATCGAAGAGAGGTACTGCAATGCTTTCATACGAACAGGCCCGGCAGATTATTCTGGAAAATATCACCCCGGCGGGAATCGAACAGACCGACCTGATTGATGCCGTCGGCCGTGTGCTGGCTGAAGATGTTGTCGCCCCGTGGGATATGCCGCTCTGGGACAACTCCGCAATGGATGGCTATGCAGTTCGCGGTGCTGACTGCAGTAACGTACCGTGTCTACTGAAAGTGACCGGCTACATTCCGGCCGGTGCCCGGGCTGACGGGATCGAAGTCAAGCCGGGCTGCGCGGTCAAGATTATGACCGGTGCGCCGATTCCGACCGGTGCTGATGCAGTTGTCCCATTTGAGGAAACGGAAGAGACTCCCGACGACCAGGTTGCCATTCAGGCTTCTGTCAGTGGCCGGCAACACATCCGCTATCGCGGTGAAGATGTGCGTACCGGCCAGACAATCATCACCGCCGGTACGATCATCAGGCCGCCGGAAGTGAGTATGCTTGCCTCGCTTGGACGGGCAAGAATACCGGTTTTTTTGCGCCCGGTAGTGGCGATCCTCTCAACCGGTGATGAACTGATTGAAATCGGCTGTACTCCCGGTGCCGGCGAAATAATCAACAGCAATACCCTGGCGTTGGCGGCGGCGGTGCGTGAAGCGGGAGGCATTCCGCGCATTATCGGCATCGCTCGGGACAATCTGGACAGTCATCGTGAAAAGCTGCAGGAGGGGCTCAAAGCTGATATGCTGGTGACCTCGGCCGGTGTGTCTGCCGGTGATCGAGACCTGGTGCGGATCGTGCTGGATGAATTAGGGGTCAAACAGGTGTTCTGGAAAGTCGGCATCAAGCCGGGTAAGCCGACCGCCTTTGGGGTTAAAGACGGTACGCCGGTCTTTTCACTCCCCGGCAATCCGGTTTCCAGTTTGATAACATTTGAAGAATTTGTGCGTCCCGCGCTGCTGCGCATGCGGGGACAGCGTCAGGTGCTGCGGCCGGTCTTTCGTGCCACTCTGCGTGATGACATCAAGAACAAGGAAAGTGACCGCACCGTTCTGCTGCGTATTCGCCTGGAACGGGAAGATGACCGCTTTTGCGCATCAATCTCCGGCAAGCAGCAGACCGGGTTGCTGAAAACTATGGTCAATTCGGCGGCAATCGCCGTTATCCCCCCCGGTCGCGGGTTTATGGCAGCCGGTGAAGAGGTTGATGTACACTTCTTCGGCAGTTATATCGATTTGATTTGAAATACGAACGTGAGGTTTACATGAAAGATTATCTCGGTGCCCATATGTCCATCTCGGGAGGCCTGCATCTGGCCGTTGACCGGGCCGTTGCGGCCGGTTGCAATGTCCTGCAGATTTTTACCCGCAACTCCAACCAGTGGAAAGGCAAGCCGGTCAGTGAGAGCGACGCGGCTCTGTTTCGTACCAAATTTGCCGCATCCGGCCTGCATGAGGTGGTCTCCCATGACATCTACCTGATCAATCTGGCGGCCCCGCCGGGTGAAACCCGTGACAAAAGCCTGATCGCCTTCCGGGATGAACTGGAAACCTGCGCCCGCCTCGGCATCGCCAAGGTCGTCATGCATCCCGGCTCACATCTGGCCGACCCGCCCCAGACCGGATTGGCACGGGTAATCGAGGCGTTTGACCAGCTTTTCAGTGAAGTCCCCCAGTTTGAGGGGCGGGTACTTATTGAAACGACAGCGGGTCAGGGGAGCAATCTGGGCAGGACGTTTGAAGAGTTGGGCGCACTAATCCACGGTTCTCGCTTTCCGGAGAAATTCGGGGTCTGCTTCGATACCTGTCATACCTTCGCTGCCGGGTACGATACCGCTACGGAAGATGGCTACCGCGATACCATGGAGCAGTTCGACCGCGTGATAGGTTTGGCGCGACTGCAGTGTTTTCATCTCAACGATTCCAAAAAAGGGCTTGGTTCGCGGGTTGACCGTCACGAACATATCGGTCAGGGGACGCTGGGACTTAATCCGTTCCGCTTCATTCTGAACGATCCGCGTTTTACCGCAATACCTAAAATTCTGGAGACTCCGAAGGGAGATGATGACGAGATGGATTCAGTTAATCTTGGCGTGTTGCGGGGGTTGGTGAGGTGACGCTGTATCCCCCTGATCTCCTTTTTGAGGGGACCAGGGGGAAGTGCTTCCGGATGTGACAAAGCAGATTTATTCCCCCTGAAAAACCGGCGGCCGTTTGCCGAGAAATGCGTTTATTCCTTCCGCATAATCATCACTGTCATAGACTAATCGTCGCAACCCCTGAACACGCTCAAACGTATGGGGACTCAACGGATGGGCGTTGGCGAGCAGGCGTATCTGCTCTTTAATCACCTTTATGCTGAGCGGGCTGTTTTTTGCGATGCTCCCTGCTAACTCGTAGGTGAATTTTTCCAACTCATCCGTTGGAATCATGTGGTTTAAAATCCCCAGTTTCTCCGCTCGTTCAGCAGTAAGTGACTGCGCCGAAAAAAACATCTCTTTGGCAATATTCACTCCCATAATTCCCATGAAATGCAGGATTCCGGACGCATTGTACGGCACACCTATCTTGGCAGGGGTCATGGTGATCGATGAAGTCGGTGACCCGATCAGGATATCGCAAGAAAGGGCAAGGTCACATGCACCGCCCCAGACTCCTCCCTCAAGCATGGCTATCACCGGAATGGGCGCTGCCTGAATGGAACGCAGAATTGTTACAAGCGAATCGCTATACGCCAATGGATCGCGACCTGCTACCGGAAGCTCATTGACATCGTGCCCGGATGACCAGACTTTAGCTCCTTCATACGCCCGGATGATGATGACACGCGCTTTTCCCTGTTCCAGAAACTCCAGGGCATGGAGCATCTCATCAACCATTTTGCCGCTCAGCACATTGCGGCGCTCCGGGTTGTTCATGATGATTGTGCCGATATTGTCGTGAAGACGTGTCTGTACCAATGCCATTTGATTACTCCTGTTTTTAATTATTCAATGAAGCAGCCGATACTGCATAATATACGCGGCAATGCCGCCGAAATAACCGATCAGCGCCAGACCGCTGATCCGTTTGACGTACCAGAAAAAACTGATTTTTTCCAGCCCCATGGCAGCCACACCCGCGGCAGAACCAATAATCAGAATCGAGCCCCCGGTGCCGGTGCAGTAGGCCATAAACTCCCACAGGAAGCTGTCGGGTGGATACTGTGCCATGCTGTACATACCCATGGACGCAGCCACCAGCGGCACGTTGTCCACGATGGCGCTGACGAGGCCGATGATGGTGACGATGATGTCCTGGCGCCCGACAGTCTGATCCAGCCAGGCGGCCAATGCCCCGAGGATGTGAGTATGCTCCAGGGCTGCCACCGCCAGCAGAATGCCGATAAAAAAGACGATCGAACCCATATCAATACGTGTCAGGGCGTGCACCAGCGTTAAATGTTCTTTTTCGTCATCCTCTTTGTGGCGATGAATCAGGTTTCCTGTCAGCCAGAGGATTCCCAGGCCGAACAGAATCCCCATGAATGGGGGCAGATGGGTCAACGTTTTGAATGCCGGCACCAGCATCAGGATACCGATACCCATAAAGAACATCAGATTCCGCTCGAATGGTGTCGTTTGAAGCAGGCCGCTCTCTTCTGCCGGGGGCGGTGAAACAACTGCACGCCCTTTCAGCAGATAGCTCGTCACAGCCAGTGGTGCCAGCAGGTTAATCATCGATGCGATGAACACGCCTTTCATGATGGCCACGGTAGTGATCTGTCCGCCGATCCAGAGCATGGTGGTGGTGACATCACCGATCGGCGACCAGGCGCCTCCGGCGTTGGCGGCAATCACGATCATCCCGGCGAAGAACAGGCGATCGTCATGGTCATCCAGCAGTTTCTTCATAAGGGAAATCATCACGATGGTGGTAGTCAGGTTATCGAGTACTGAACTGAGGAAAAAAGTTACGAAACCGATGAGCCACATCAGTGATGAAAGCCTGGTCGTCTGAATACGCGAGGTTATTACTTCGAAGCCGTTATGGGCATCAACCACTTCAACGATAGTCATGGCGCCAATCAGGAAAAAAACGACCTGGGCGGTTGAGGCCAGTGATTCATTGAGCTGCAGCCCAATCCGGTCATGATCACCGCTCATAACGGCATAGATGGTCCAGAGCAGGCCGGCTCCGATCAGTGCCGATGCGGATTTATTGACCTTAAGGGGATGCTCCAAGGCGATGGCGGCGTATGCAGCAACAAAGACAACTACAAGTATGGAAAGCATCATACGTCACTCCTGGATTGCAACATGCCGGATACCACCGCCTACATCGTATCAAACAGAAACTCAAGTCCGTTTACCTTTATTTCATAGACGGTCCGGAGCATATCGCCCAGCTTTCCCGGCGGGAATCCCTGCCCGGCAAACCAGACCACATACGGTTCCGGCAGATCCACCAGACGTGTCCCTTTATACTTGCCGAACGGCATACGTGTGGCAACCAGTTCCCGCAGCTTTTCGTGATCAAAAGGGGACTCGGGATCGTTCGAGTCAGACGCGGGATTAAATTCAGAGCTTTTGGAACTCATCACAGCAATTTCCGCAGGTATTGACCGGTGTAGGATCGTGTCACTCTGGCTACCTGTTCCGGCGTACCGACTGCGATGATTTCACCTCCGCGGTCGCCCCCTTCCGGCCCCAGATCAATAATCCAGTCGGCGGTCTTGATCACATCGAGATTGTGTTCGATGATCACGATCGTGTTGCCGGCATCCACCAGCCGCTGGATGACTTCCAGCAGTTTGGCAATGTCGTGGAAATGCAGGCCGGTGGTCGGTTCATCCAGAATATAGATTGTCCGCCCGGTGGCCCGTTTGGAAAGCTCCTTGGCCAGCTTGACCCGCTGGGCTTCGCCACCCGAAAGAGTGGTTGCCGCCTGCCCCAGCTTGATATAGCCGAGACCGACTTCTTCCAGTGTCGCCAGCTTGTTCTTGATACGCGGGATAGCCCCCATGAACTCCAGCGCCTGCGAAACGGTCATGTCAAGTACATCGGCAATGGATTTCCCTTTGAAATGGACCTCCAGCGTTTCGCGGTTATAGCGCGCCCCTTTGCAGACCTCACATTCCACATAGACATCCGGCAGAAAGTGCATCTCGATCTTGATGATGCCGTCGCCGGAGCACGCCTCGCAGCGCCCCCCCTTGACATTGAACGAATAGCGCCCCGGTTTGTAGCCGCGCAGTTTGGACTCGGGGAGGTTGGAAAACAGGTCGCGAATATCGCTGAACACGGCGGTATAGGTGGCCGGATTGGAGCGCGGGGTGCGCCCGATCGGTGATTGATCGATGTTGATGACCTTGTCAACATGCTCCAGCCCCAGTACTTCCCTCACCGCGCCGGCTTTTTCCCGACTGCGGTACAGGCGTTGTCCCAGAACCTTATGCAGGGTGTCGATGATCAGGGTGGATTTGCCGGAGCCGGATACGCCGGTCACACAGGTCATGACGCCGAGCGGAATGTCGACGGAAACATCCTTGAGGTTGTTTTCGGTGGCACCGACGATGCGGAAGGAGTTGTCACTTGTGCGCCGATTTTTCGGTACCGCTATAGACAATTCGCCCGACAGGTAGCGCCCGGTCAGTGACGCCGGATTTTTCATGACCTCCGCCGGTGTTCCCTGGGCAACCACTTCGCCGCCATGCACTCCGGCACCCGGTCCCATGTCGATCAGATGATCGGCTTCAAGTATCGTCTCTTCGTCATGCTCCACCACCAGCACGGTATTGCCGATGTCGCGCAGACGTTTGAGAGTCCCGAGCAGGCGGGCATTATCACGCTGATGCAGGCCGATGGAGGGCTCGTCAAGAATATAGAGCACACCGACCAGACTTGATCCGATCTGCGTTGCCAGGCGGATACGCTGCCCCTCTCCCCCCGAAAGAGTTCCGGAGGTGCGGTCAAGCGACAGGTAATCCAGGCCGACGTTAACGAGGAACGAAAGTCGTTCGTGAACCTCTTTGAGTATGCGCCGACCGATCTCCTGTTCCTTGTCGGTCAGGGTCAGGTTCTCGAAGAAGTTGAGACAGTCACGAATCGAGAAAGCGGTCACGTCGCGGATGGTGAGCCCGCCAACCAGCACGTGCAGGGCTTCGGGACGCAGACGGGCGCCTTGGCAGGTCGGACAGGGCATGATGTTCATGTACTTTTCCAGCTCTTCGCGGGCGCTGTCCGATTCCGTCTCACGCCAGCGCCGCTGCAGATTGTTCAGAACCCCCTCGAATTCCTTTTGGTAGGTATGGCGGCGCTCACCATCCTCTTCCCACCAGAATTCAATTTTTTCACCGCCGGAACCGTTCAGAATGACGTTACGGACATGCTCGGACAGCTCTTTATAGGGGGTGCGGATATCAAACGAATAGGCTTTGGCAAGTGCATCCAGAATCAGGTGGAACCAGCCGGACAGACGTTTTTCCCACGGTGCAATGGCCCCTTCGCGCAGGGAAAGCTCCTGATTCGGGATGACCAGATCGGAGTCGAAATACATGCGGGTGCCGAGCCCGGTACACTCCGGGCAGGCGCCATGCGGGTTGTTGAATGAGAACAGGCGCGGGGTGATCTCCTGATATGACAGTCCGCAGTCAACACAGGCCAGCTTTTCCGAAAAGAGCAGGGTGGCCGGTAGGGGCGACCCTTGTGATCGACCGCCTTTCGATGATTTTTTACCGTCTTGGGCGAATACAAGATTCGCCCCTACGGAATTATCGACCGGCGCAACTGCCTCAACCTTCACCACACCTTCGGCATGATGGAGAGCCGTCTCCAGCGAATCGGCCAGACGGCGCTGAATGCCGTCCTTGACGACAATCCGGTCGACCACAATATCGATATCGTGTTTTTTCTTCTTATCCATCTCGATGTCATCTGCCAGTTCCCGAACCGTTCCATCAACGACAACGCGGGTAAAGCCTTCTTTGCGCAGCTGATTGAGTTCCTTCTTGTATTCTCCCTTGCGGCCGCGGATCATCGGGGCGAGCAGGGTCAGCTTCGTCCCGCCCGGCAACAGCATGATCTGATCCACCATCTGGGAAACGGTCTGTGAGGTGATTTCCTTATTGCAGGAGGTACAGTGCGGGTGCCCGACCCGGGCAAAGAGCAGGCGCAGGTAGTCGTAAATTTCGGTGACGGTGCCAACGGTGGAACGGGGATTTTTGCTGGTGGTTTTCTGTTCGATCGAGATGGCCGGTGACAGTCCTTCGATTGATTCGACATCGGGCTTTTCCATCTGCTCCAGAAACTGGCGGGCGTAGGAAGAGAGCGACTCGACATAGCGGCGCTGCCCCTCGGCGTAGATCGTATCGAACGCCAGGGTGGACTTGCCGGAACCGGAGAGGCCGGTAATGACGACCAGCTGGTCGCGGGGGATTTCGACGTCGATGCACTTGAGGTTGTGCTCGCAAGCGCCTTTTATGATTATTTTGTCATGTGCCATCCGGCAATAATGCCATGAAGGTGTGCGTATTGCAACAGTGCCCTGGATTTCCGGATATGGATGTCCGGAGAGCGGCACGCCGGAACCGCTGGTACCATAATGATTTTCGGGGATCCGTATTTGACTTTTATATGTAAATTTGTCAGTCTGTAACATTAAAACCTGACGCCGGCAGCCACACAAATAAATCAACAAAAGGACGGTAATGCCAATAGAGGATAAAGCACTTATTCACCAGGCATCATCAAAAGGCGATGAAATCATTGCCGCTGTCGGTGATGGTATCACGGTTCACGACACGGATTTTCGAATCATTTACCAGAACCAGGTAATGAAGGATGTATTCGGAGACTGCGTCGGTAAAATCTGCCATGAGGCATATAATCAGGCAAGCCAGGTATGTCATGAGTGTCCGGTTGCAACCTGTTTTGCCACCGGTGAAGTGCACACGGTGGAACGAATAGTCAACATCGCCGACAAGACCTTTGTGTTTGAAACCTGCGCCTCTCCGATCCGCGATAGTAACGGCATGATTGTGGCTGCTGTAGAGGTCGTTCGCAACGCGACCGAACGCAAGGAAGCTGAAGATAGAATCAACAAATTGAAAAACCTCTACGATGCGTTAAGCCGCACGAACAAGGCTATTCTGCACAGCAAACATAGAGATTTTCTGTTTCGGGAAATCTGCCAGATAGCTGTGGATTACGGGAAATTATCCCTGGCGGTGATCGGAACAATCAGCGATGAAACAGGTCGTATCACTCTCGTTGCTCACAGCGGCACGGCCGCACATTATCTTGATTCTCTTGCCGTCTCCGCCAGGATTGATCACGAAGAGGGGCGCGGTCCCACCGGAATAGCCATTCGCAAGGGCATTCCGTATGTTTGCAACGATTTCCACGGCGATCCGACAACCGGGCTGTGGCGAACCGCTGCGCAAGAGTATGGCATCAACTCTTCGGCGGCGTTTCCCATCATATTAAAAGGGGTGAGCGTAGGTGTACTCAAGGTCTATTCCGACAAGAAAGGGTTCTTTGACGACGAGATCGTCGATCTATTCCAGGAGATGGTCGACAACGTAAGCTTTGCCATTCGAAATTTTCATCGCGAAGAAAAGCGCATACAGGCTGAAATGGCGTTGCAGGAGAGTGAGGAACGCCTGAAGCTGGTTCTCGAAGGAAGTAATGACGGGTATTGGGATTGGGATGTTGAAACCGGTGCTGTTAATTTAAGCCCCCGTTTTGCCGGGATGATCGGATTCGAGCCGGCTGAAATGGCGACCACCATCTCTGCGTTTATGAATCTGATCCACACCGATGACAAGCCGCGCATGCGGAGCATCGTTTATGACCAGCTGTCAAGGACGACCTCTGCCTTTGATACCGAACTGAGAATGGTTACGGATACCACAGAGCATAGTTGGTTTCGCTATCGGGGAAAGGTCGTTTCAAGGGACGAGAACGGCATCCCGTTACGGGTTTCCGGGGTTGCCAGCGACATTACCGATAAAAAGAGGCAAGAGGAAGAGCTTAAATATATGAGTACGCACGACACGCTGACTGGACTCTTCAATCGCGCCTATTTCGATGCAGAGATGACGCGAATGGCGAACAGCCGTCAGTATCCATTGAGCATTGTGGTTGCCGATGTTGATGGGCTGAAATACGTTAATGACAGTTTTGGTCATTCTGAAGGTGACCTGCTCATTAAGCAGGCTGCTCATGCGCTTCTGCAGTCATTCCGCGGTGAAGACGTCGTGGCTCGCATCGGCGGCGATGAATTTGCGGTTATCCTGCAAAATGCTGATGAGGCTTCAGTGAAGGAGGCAATCAAGCGGGTTCGGATATTTCAAGCCGAAATCAATCAGGATAAAACCGACTATGCCGTGAGTATTTCACTCGGCTCTGCTACGGCTGAAAACTGTCAGCAACTCGGAGAAGCTTTCAAATTGGCAGATTCGAGGATGTACTACTATAAAATACGTCGAAAACAGAGCGGCCCGAATTTGACGAAGAATAGCTGATATCAGATTAGATGAGCCGGTCTCCTCGCTGGGCGTCTGACAAGGAACTTCGGCTATTGACTCAGCCCGTCTTTGAGGAGCCTGGCAAACTCTTCTGCCCGGACCGGCCGGCTGAACAGATATCCCTGCATTTCGACGCAGTTGTTGAAGGAGAGGAACTGCATCTGGGCGCGCGTTTCAACTCCTTCGGCGATGACACTCAGGTTGAGGGAACGGGCGATGTCGATGATGATGCGGGCAATTGCCGCATCGTCAGGATTTGAGGTGATATCTCTTACAAATGAGCGGTCGATTTTCAGGCGGCTGATCGGAAAGTTTTTCAGGTAGGAAAGTGAAGAATATCCGGTGCCAAAATCGTCAATTGCCAATGAAATCCCCATCTCCTTGAATTCTCTCAAAAGGGCGGCGTTCTGTTTGGCATCTTTCATGATGACGCTCTCGGTCAGTTCAAGCTCAAGCCACTCCGGGTCGAGTCCGGTTTCGAGCAGTGTCGCCGCAACAATTTCACCGAGATGATACTGGCCGAACTGTTTGGCGGACAGATTGACTGCAACGCGCACCGGGGGGAGACCCTGCTCCTGCCAGGCTTTGTTCTGCAGACAGGCGCTGCGCAGCACCCACTCGCCGAGCGGGATGATAAGGCCGTTCTCTTCAGCCAGGTTGATGAACCGGTCAGGCGACAGCATCCCCATATCTGGATGTTGCCAGCGCACCAGCGCCTCCATGCCGAAAATGGCGCCGGTGCGAGCATCTACCTGCGGCTGGTAGACAAGAAAAAATTCACTGCGCTCAAGCCCTTTTCGCATCGAGTTTTCCAGCATCATCCGCTCCAGTACCAGATTGTTCATCTCGCGCGAGAAAAACTGGAAGTTGTTGCGGTCCTCACCTTTGGCCTGGTACATCGCCAGATCGGCATGCTTCAGCAGGGCGTGGCTGTCCTCGCCGTCCATCGGGTAGACGGCGATACCGATGCTGCAGGTCGAGAAAATTTCGTTGCCGTCGACATAAAACGGTTCGGAAACGACGGCCAGAATTTTTTTCGCGACGGTGGCGATGCCGTCTTCATGTGACACGTCGATCAAAATACCCACATATTCATCCCCCCCCAGGCGTGCCAGGGTGTCGCTGTCACGGAGGCATGCCTGCAGCCGCTTGGCAACCGACTTCAACAGTTTGTCTCCCGTCCTGTGCCCGAGGGTTTCGTTGATGTCTTTGAACCGGTCAAGGTCAAGCATCAGTACCCCGATCAGCAGCTTCTCCCGGGAGGCATGGGCAATGGCGAGCTGGAGACGGTCATGCAGCAGGGTGCGATTGGGAAGCCCGGTCAGCGAGTCGTAGTTGATCAACTGCTGAATTTCGCTTTCAGCCCTGATTCTGGCGGTGATATCGAGCGTAGTTCCGGAGAGGAGAGAGGCGGCCCCGGACTCGTCATATTCGATCTCCCCCTGGCTGTTGACGACAATTTCCCCTTTACTGCCGGAGACGATTCGATAGTTTATGTCGAATGGGAAGCCGTTTCTGACGGTATTGCGGACCGCTTTTTTAAACGTGACCAGATCGAGCGGATTTATCAGGGTGTACAGCCACTCCATCGTAATTTTTGCCGGCCGTTCCTCCGGAATGTCGAAAATCCGGTACAACTCTTCAGACCAGTAAATTTCACCGGTAACGAGATTCCATTCCCAACTCCCCATGCGGGCAATCTTCTGGGCACGAGCCAGCCTTGTTTCACTCAGGCGGAGTGACATCTCGGCCAGCTGCAGCTGCTGCCGGGTTTTCTGCTCCTGCAGGGCGCGGGTGATTACGGCCGGTAACCGGTCAAGGAAGGAGGCATCTTTCAGGATGAAATCGCAGGCTCCGCTCTTCATCATATCGGCAACCAGGCCGGTATTAGTGCAGGCGGTCACTATGATGAAAGGGGCTGTAATTCCCCGCGTGCGCATCTTCTCGATAAAGGCGCTTCCGGTCATGTCCGGCAATGAAAAATCGAGGATAACCAGCGAAGCGGAGTGGGAGGCCAGCCATTCAAATGCCTCTGCTCCGGACGCGGTTTTCAGGCAGGAGTGTCCGGCATCTGTGAGCGAGCCGCAGATCAGTTCGGCAAAACCGGCATCCTCTTCGATAATCAGAAGCGGATCTGCTGCGGCGATGTCCGGATGCAAGTTGTTCATATCAGTAGGGCCTTTTTACAACAGGGAGAATTATCTCTTCTTCAGGCGCCACCCTTCCTTGTTGACCTGCGGCACCCGGGAGAGGGCCAGCGAGTCGGGCGGAACATCGATCGTAACGGTTGTGCCGGCGGCAACCAATGAATTGCGCCCGACACTGACCGGCGCCACCAGCTGCACGTCGCTGCCGATAAAAACGTCATCACCGATAACGGTGCGATGCTTGTTAACACCGTCGTAGTTGCAGGTAATCGTCCCGCAGCCGATATTGACATTGCGGCCGATTTCCGCATCTCCGAGATAGGTCAGGTGCGAAGCCTTGGAGCCTTCTCCCATGACGATTTTTTTGGTTTCGACGAAGTTGCCGATCTTGACCTTGCTGCCGAGGATTGTGCCGGGGCGCAGATGCGCCATCGGGCCGACCGCCACATCTTCACCCAGTTCGGAGTCCTCCAACACTGATGCCGCCTTGATATGGCAGTCATCGCCGATCCGGCAGCCGGAAATGCTGACATTCGCCTCGATTTCACACCCCTCCCCGATGATGGAGCCGTTGGTGATTCGGCAGCCGGGGTGGATGATCGTATCGGCACCGATGGTGATACCCTGATCAATGTACGTGGTTTCAGGATCGATGATGGTAACGCCGTTCAGCATATGGTCGCGGTTGATGCGGCGGCGCAGAATACGTCCCGCTTCCGCAAGCTGCACGCGGTCGTTCACCCCCAGTATCTCGTCGGCATCAGCAGTGGGCAGAGCCAGGCAGGTCAGCCCTTTGCTGACCGCAATCGCCAGCAGATCCGTCAGATAATATTCTCCCTGGGCATTGTCATTTCCGATGCCCCTGATGCTGCCGAACAGAAAGTCGGAATCCATGCAGTAGATGCCGCTGTTGATTTCACGAATCGCCTGCTCTTCCGGGTCGGCATCCTTCTGTTCGACAATGCTGGTCACCTGACCGGAGGTGTCCCGGATAACCCGGCCATACCCGTAGGGATCGTCCATCAACGCGGTCAGCACGGTGATGGCAGCCTGATTCTCGTGATGGTACGTCAGCATCTTCTGTAATGTTTCAGAACGCAGCAGGGGGGTGTCCCCACAGAGGATCAGGACTGTGCCGCGAAAACCGGTCAATGTTTCCAGCGCGCAGGCAACGGCATGTCCGGTTCCGAGCTGTTCTTCCTGCATAGCGCAGCGAATGTCTGCAGCCCCGCGAAATAGTCCCTGCACCGCAGTAGCCTGGTGACCGATCACCAGTACAATGGCGTCAGAGCCTGCGTCACGGGCGGCTGCCACCGGCCAGGAGATCATGGGGACTCCGGCAACGTGATGAAGAACCTTGATCAGCCCCGACTTCATGCGGGTACCTTTTCCGGCGGCGAGTACAACAGAGGCAAGCGATTTCATATCGGGTAACTCCAGCAGAAAATGTAAAAAAATGTTCGGGTACTCTATGCGATTGACGGCCAAAGCGTCAAGAGATTAGCGCAGTTGCGACGGATCCGCCCATCTTTAATCTTTACTTATCTGCTGGTTTGATTATAGTGCTGAGAGGTTGCTGATGGACATGTACAAAGGGTTTGCCGATGGCTATTGCCGATGATGTCATGCTGCTTGACAAAAAACTGAACGAGCTGATTACCAAGTATGAACAGTACTTTATCGGTCTGGAAAAACGGGAGCCGCTCCCGCTGCTGGGTGAAGTGGAAAAACTGGTGCGCCGCTACTCCGGCGTGCCGATCAACAATACCATGTACAAACACCGCTTTACGATGCTGGTCGCCCGCCTCAATACCTATCGTGAACACTGGAACCGGATTCTGAAGCTGATGGAGGAGGGGCGCTATTCCCGGGATCGCTTTATCAGCGATCTGCACCTGCGCCACAAAGACAGACCCGAAGCGAAACAGCCCGATTCTCCCCAGACAACAGCTGATTCGGATATTGATCGTCTCGTTCATGAATTCCGCGAAGCGCGAAAAGCCTGCAATCTGCCGTATCATACGATTACCCGTGAGTTGGTTGCCGCGACGATTGAAAAGCAGAAGCCCGTTCTGGCCGCAAAACTCGGCACCGATCATCTCGCTTTCAGGGTCGTTATCGAAGAAGGTAAACCGAAACTAAAAGCCGGCCTTCGCAAACATTAGTCGATTAAACCTTTCAGACATCAAAGATTACTATGCCCCCACTGATTCCCCAAACCATAGACAGTATTGCCGCACTCCGCCGTGGTGAACGGCGTATAACCATACCCGGCCTGAAAGGTTCTTCTCCGTCGCTGTTTGTGACAGAACTTGTCCGGGCAGGCCTTGATACTCCGGTGGTGATCACGCCGACGCTGGAAGCGGCTGAAGAGTTCTGCAGAGAACTGGCGTTCTTCTCGCGCGGAGACCTGCACGGAACTCTCTTTCCAGCCTGGGATGTCGCACCGTTCTCCGCCTCTTCTCCGCACCCGGACGTAACAGGCGCCCGTCTGGATACACTTTTTCGGTTGCAGAACGGTCTGTCGCGAATAACCGTTATGCCGGTGGCGGCGGTGCTGCAGCGGGTATTGCCCCGAAAAACCCTCAATGACGCCTCCTGCTATCTGCTTGCCGGTGAAGAGTTTGACCGGGATGATCTGCTCGCCCGGCTGTTACGGATGGGATATGCCAATGTGCCGCTGGTGGAAGATCGCGGCACCTTTGCCGTGCGGGGCGGCATCCTCGATATTTTTCCTCCCAACCTGCCGACACCGGTCAGAATCGAATTTTTTGGTGACACCGCCGAAACCATGCGCGCCTTTGATCCACTGACGCAGAGATCCCTGCAGCCGGTGGAGGAATTGGTGCTGCTTCCTTCACGGGAGTTGCTGCTGTCGGACGAGCTGCTGGAGGATATCGCCCCGCGCCTTAAAAAATGCTGCGATGATCTGGATATCCCGACCAATCGCCGCCGCCTGATACTGGAAGACCTGCAGAATGCGGTCTATTTTCAGGGGATTGATTTTCTGCAGCCGCTGCTCCATCCAGGCCTTGAAACGATTTTAGACTACCTTCCCGCTACTGCTCCGCTACTCCTGCTCGACCCTGAAGCGATCAATTATGCCGTCCTCGGTGTCTGCGAGGAAATTGAAACGGGGGTTGCCAAGGCTGCCGCTGCCGGATCGGCTCACTCTCCGGCTGATGAACTGTTCCTGACGGAGACAGAACTGAACGCTCTTATAACCGGGCGTCGCGTGATTGAACTTTCGGGACTGGTTCTTGATGATTCCGAGGGGAGGGCAACCATTACTGTTCCCTGTCGGGATAACGGTGATCTGCGGGTGAGCGTTTCGAAAGAAAGCAGCCACGCCCTGGCGCCGCTGGCGGCCACCCTGCGCCAATGGCTTGATGGCGGGGAACGGGTTGTCATCGCCTGTCATCAGCAGCCGCAGGCCGAACGCCTGAAAGATCTGCTGACACCGTACAAACTCCCCTGTGCAATCAGTGAAGCGGGGTTTCAGGACGATGCTGCTCACACAACATCTCAATCAGGAATCACCATCCTGATCGGTGATATCTCCCGCGGTTTCCGGCTCCCCGATTCCCGCTTGATTCTGATTGCCGAAGAAGAGCTGTTCGGTAAACGGGTCCGGCGTCGCGGCGTTTCCGAAGTGCGCAAGAAGCAGCTTCTGGCATCCCTGGCTGAGCTGAAACCGGGCGATTATATGGTGCATATCGACCACGGCATCGGCTTGTATCGCGGGCTGCAGCATATCAGCGTCGGGAGTGTTGCAGGCGACTTTCTGCTGCTGGAATACGCCGGCTCGGACAAACTGTTTCTGCCGGTTGATCGCCTCGGGCTGGTGCAGCGCTATGTCGGTCCGGAGGGGAGTCATCCGGCGCTGGACAAGCTGGGTGGGGTTTCCTGGGAAAAAACGAAGGGGAAGGCCCGCAAAAACATTGAGGAACTGGCCGGTGAGTTGCTGGAGATTTATGCCCGCCGCCAGCTCTCCGAAGGTTTCTCGTTTTCGCCCCCTGATGAGATGTACCGGGAATTTGAAGCGTCATTTGCCTGGGAGGAAACTCCCGATCAGCTCTCTGCAATTCAGGATGTTCTGGCCGATATGCAGCATTCGAAGCCGATGGATCGACTGGTCTGCGGCGATGTCGGCTACGGCAAGACCGAGGTTGCCCTGCGCGGGGCGTTCAAATCGGCGCTGGACGGCAAGCAGGTCGGCATCCTCGTGCCGACTACAATTCTGGCCCAGCAGCATTATGAAACGTTCCGGGAGCGACTGAAAGATTACCCCGTGACGGTCGAAGTACTGTCCCGCTTTCGCACCGCCAAAGAGCAGAAGGTTATTCTCGAGCGGCTGAAAAAAGGTGATATCGACATCATCATCGGTACCCATCGTCTGCTGCAGAAAGACGTGGCCTTCAAGGATCTCGGCCTGATGATCATCGATGAGGAGCAGCGCTTCGGGGTTAAGGACAAGGAACGGCTCAAATCATTCCGGGCGGTGGTCGATGTCATGACGCTCACCGCCACGCCGATTCCGCGCACGCTCTATATGTCGATGATGGGCATTCGTGATTTGTCGATCATTGATACGCCGCCGGTGGACCGCCTGGCGGTCAAGACCATCGTCTCCCGTTTCTCCGAAGAGCTGATCCGTGAAGCGGTATTGCGGGAGCTGCGCCGGGGCGGACAGGTCTTCTTCGTTCATAACCGGGTGCAGACCATCGCCAAGCGGGCGGAACTGCTGGCCCAGCTGGTGCCGGAAGCCAAAATCGCCGTCGGCCATGGCCAGATGGGGGAACATGAACTGGAAAAGGTCATGCTCGGCTTCATGCATGGCGAGACCAACCTGCTGCTCTGCACTACGATCAT
>JAYTVV010000125.1:0-16569 GCA_043743795.1 Geobacteraceae bacterium | reverse complement strand
CTCCTTTCAGGTGGGATTTGCGTTTGGCGACACAATTCTAACCGATTTGAAGCACTGCCGTGACTCATTTTAAAAAGCGAAAAATATTATACGTTATCAGGGTAATTTCATGGCAGCGGCGAAGGTGGCATTCGTGTTGAAGTAGAGAGATAAAAAACCCGTTTGACAGATCCCGATGTATTACTTATTATATCATGTAATACTAAGTATCAATTGTCTTACGGGAGGTCTCAATGCTGTCAACTGTTACAACAAAAGGACAGGTCACAATTCCGGTGGATATTCGTTCACTCTTCCACATCTTTCCCAATGATCGCGTTGATTTCAGGGTCGAAGGGAATCAGATCGTACTCACACCGGTAAGAAGTCTCAAAGATTTACGAGGTGCGGTAAAGGCAGCCGGAAGCGGAATAGCGGGCACCGAGCGGGCGGTTGCCAAGGCCGCAGTTGCCAGGCGCGTCATTGATGAGATGTCATGAAGGCCTGCTTTGTAGACACTAACCTGTTTATCCGGTATCTCACCAATGATGACCCTGCGAAGGCCGACCGGGTTGAGAAGTTGCTGGATGATGCTGCCGCAGGCACGCTGAAACTGGTCACGACCGAAATGGTGATTGCAGAGATTGTCTGGGTTTTGGAGTCATCATATTCGCTCAAGAATACCGAAATTTCACCTCTGGTGCGCAGCATTTTGGCAACGCCGGGGCTAGAGGTCATAAACGGCTCGCAGGTTAGCCGCGCTATTGAGCTGTACGAATCGACCAACATTGATTTTATTGATGGATACATTGCCGCCGTCATGGAAAAACAGGGAATAACTGAGCTCTACTCGTTTGATCGCAAGCATATTTCGCGGCTCAAAGGGATTATCAGGAAAGAACCGTGAACTAGAGGCACCGAATGATCCGCTGCTATAATTTGATGGTGCTTTTCACACTGTTCATGATGTGTTCATCTGCTTCCTGGGCAAAGACTCTTGTCGTTGAGGGTAAACTTGACGGGACCGTGACGGTGAAGAAGGACGTAACCTTCTCTGCCGACCAGTCTCTCACTGCGTTTACGTACCAATTTTCCGTGCCATCGGTTTATGACAACGCCGGCAATGCTCAGCGGCTTGATAATTTCAAAGTTTCAGCAACTCCGCCGCCAACGGAAACCAGGGAGACAACCGACAAATATGGCAACCGCTCACGGAAGCTGGTCTGGAGCAGGCTTGCGGGTGATGCCCACGTTGCCATCAGCTATACCACCGCCATTACCGCTACCATCTCTCCCAGAACAAGTCAGGCCCCTTTTCCGCTGAAAACCGTCCCGGAAGCAGAACAGAATTTTCTGAAAAAAAGTAAACTGGTTCAAAGTGAATCACCTCAGGTGATTGAACTGGCACATGAACTGACCGCCGGAGCCTTTTATGAGCACCAGGCGGTAAACGCAATTCTCACTCATGTCGCTGACGCCATCAAGTATCAGTACAACCCCAAACAGTTTGATGCTCTATACGGACTCACCACCGGCACCGGCAACTGCCAGAACTTTTCCCATCTTGCCGTAGCTTTGCTGCGTGCCTCCGGCATTCCTGCCCGCCTTTCAATAGGTCAGACGCTCAAGGACAAGTGGAAAATTCCGCTGGACAACAAGGGTTCGTCGTTGGTGCAGGGAATGGGAGAAGGACTGCATGCCTGGATAGAGGTCTGGTATCCTGACCTTGGCTGGATGCCGTGTGACCCTCAGCAGTCACGGCTCTTTACTTCCACACGTCATATCAAGTTTGGTCATGGCGTGGATGCTTCAGACGTTCTTGAATACTGGAGTGCAATACCTGTTGTTCCTCGCATGAGTGAAAGCCTGGAAGCATTTTATTCGACTGACACGGTGGATTTACGTCTTCGTGATACGCTTGATCAGCCGGCCACATACGTTATGGCAGGTCCGGTTAAGACGATAGCGGTTGTGCAGGACGATACGCTGCCGAAAAAACAGGAAAATCTGCCACCTCCGATGCCAAAGCCGATAATGCCAAAACCAAAACCTGCCCTCGTGCCTATGAAGCAGGGCTCACCAGTTGAGATTGGTAATCGGGACTTTCCAACTTTTGTAGAGACGTATCAAGTGGATGGCAATGTAGGTCGACGAAGTTTTGACAGGGAAACGGCAGAATATGCGACTTCCAAGTATCTCTATGCGCAGGCGTTCACTCTTGATGCTTCGCTTGAACTAAAAGACGTATCACTGGCTATGCGAAAATTTGGTGGCGATGGTACGATTTACATTGATGTAGTACGGGATGAAGATGGTAAGCCGGGCCTTGACGGTATTCGCTCCATGCCGGTTGCGCTGGATAAGATACCCAGAAAACCTGGCTACTACTGGGTTGATTTTGCTGTGCCGAGTGACACCACACTACCTGCAGGGAAATATTGGCTGGTGCTTCGCCATTCAGGTGAGGCCATCATGAACTGGTTCTGTACACCCGGCAAACGGGTGGGCGGACCGGATGATAGTCGTTCAACTGCAAGGGGTTGGCAGTGGGAGGATGTGTTGGCCGGAGAGTTTGTGTATCGGGTGCGGGGTGTGGTTGGGAAGTGACCGGATAGACGTTGAATAGTGGCAGTACGGATTAATATATAGGAGAAGCTGTCATGTTCATAAAATTTTTAAAACGTATGTTGCCTGTTTTCCTTGTGATTTTTTCAATGGCTCACGTTGTATTCGCTGAGACGAAATCTTTTGTAAAAGAGTACACCTATCAGGCGGGCGATTCCGACAGCAAACTTACCTGCCGTGCCATTGCCCTGGAACAGGTTAAAAGGCTTTTGCTTGAGGAGTTTGGTACGTATCTCGAAAGTCAAACCGAAGTTCGGAACTTCCAACTCACCAAGGACCAAATTGTGACCTACACGTCCGGCGTGGTCATGAGCGTTATCATCAATGAAAAATGGGATGGCCAGACTTATTTTATGAAAGCCAAGATTTCCGCTGATCCAGATGAAGTTACAAAATCTATTGATGCACTCCGAAAGGATAGGGATAAGACCAACGAACTTGTCGAGCTTCAGGCTAGAACAAACGCTGCGATGGATGAAATAACTCAGCTTAAAGCTGAACTTGCTGCTACAAAAAATGACAAGGCAAAGAAGGATAGATATGCAAAGTCTGTAAATAAACTACTTGCCAATGAAATGGTGGAAAAAGGGCTGAACTTTCGGAAACAGGATAAATTCCAAGAGGCAATTGAAGCGTTCACTAAAGCAATAGGCTACCTCCCTGAGAATGCCAGAGCTTATTCGCAAAGAGGGTGGGTATATCATAAGCTGAAACAATATGATAAGGCGAACAGTGATTATGATATGGCCATTAAAATCAATCCGTCATATCTGTACACCTACGAAAATAAAGCTTTTACGTTATTTGCTCAAAATAAGCTTGAAGAGGCGCTGGCACTCATTGAATTTTCATTGGTGTCAGATCCAAAGTTCTCACGTGGCTATAACGCACGGGGATATTTCCATGCGTTGAAAGGGTCAATGGCATCTGCAAAAGCAGATTATGGTCGGGCTATTGAACTTGACCCCCAATATTTTGCTCCGTACATCAATCGTGGCTACTATTACTTTAAGGACAAGCAATTTGACAATTCACTCCAGGACTACAACAAAGGGCTGGAGCTTAACCCTTATTTCGCCAAGGGCTATTTTTTGCGCGGAAATGTTTACAAAAAATTGAAAGATAAGATCAAAGCTGAAGCTGATTACCAGATGGCACAGAAGCTGGGCTATGACAATTCAAGGTAGATACTGAAGATCTGGAAACATATATTACCAAAGGGGAAAACATCTCACTTGTCCGTCTATATGGCTGTAACCAGTAAACAAAACCTCATTGGAGGAGCAGCTTTGAAGCGATTAATTCTGTCCATGTCTGTATTTTGCTGTATGGCATCCACTCTTCACGCCGGTCAGTCAATTGTTCTGGAAACTGAAGGGTACGCCTGTATGGGGGGAGCGGAAGCGGCGCAGCATATCCTGAAAATTGATCCGCACGCCCGTCTGATCGTATCAAGCGGTTACTCGACGGACCCAGTCATGGCCGAATATAAATCCTTCGGCTTCTGTGCGACGCTTCAGAAACCATATACACTCGATGAAATTTCAAAAATCCTCCGTAGCGTCCTTTCACCAATCTGATTGAAGCAACTCCGTCTTTCCTCATCACATCCCGGCAGTCCCGGAATCATCTGCGATGGTTATACGGTGAAATATTGGCCCGGTGATTGCTTTTACCTCATTGTGGTCTTTTTAGCAGATTGCTGTTCAAGGGAGTGGACCATTGTTTGAGACCGTGGGTGATATCTGGGAATATACCGGTGCAGGCGTTATAGCCATTACCACCAACGGGTCGGTGACTCCGGATGGCCGGGCGATATTCGGCCGCGGTGTGGCACGGCAGGCTGCCAGCCGGCACCCTAGACTTGCTGAAAAAATGGGCAGATTGCTTGTGGAACAGGGCAATCATGTTTTTGACCTCGGCAGCGGAATCGTTACCTTTCCGGTGGAAGAAACGCCATGGTCGCTTCCCGACCTGGGCATCATCACCCGCTCAGCGCAGGAATTGCGGACGCTGGCGGATGGTTCCGGCTGGAATCGTATTGTTGTGCCCCGTCCCGGGTGTGGTGGCGGAGGTCTTGCATGGCATATGGTACAGCCACTGCTTGAGCCGTGGTTTGATGAACGGTTTATTGTTATCAGCCAGAATAGCTGAATAAAATAAGTACAACTTTTTTGAGCCCACAGGTATGCTTGACCAAATTTATGTACAAAGGAGTGCGCCATGTATAACGCCGGCATGCAGGGTAACAAGCCCCGCACCCCCTATCACGAATTCTACGCCGATGATTTTACCCCCCGCGAACATTACCGGCTGCTGTGGGATCATATCAAAGCCGCCGGAAACAATGCGCTGGAAGCCAAGGCCCACGAGTCACAGCTGGCGCTGCAGGCTGAAGGGGTCACCTTTACGGTCTACGGAGAAAGCGAAGAGGGGATCGAGCGCATCTGGCCTTTTGACCTGATTCCGCGTATCATCACTGCGCAGGAGTGGGTCAAGATAGAGTCCGGCCTTAAACAGCGGGTGCGGGCACTGAACCTGTTTCTGGGTGACCTGTACGGTGAACAGCGCATTATCAAGGACGGTGTCATTCCGTCGGAGCTGATCTACCAGGGACGTGACTTTCGCCGCGAGATCGTCGGCATCGTGCCGCCACGCGGGATCTACACCCATATCAGCGGCATCGATATTATCCGCGATGAAAACGGGGAGTTCCTTATTCTGGAGGACAACCTGCGCACTCCGTCCGGTGTTTCGTACATGATCGAAAACCGGGTGATCGAACGCCGCATCATGCCGGAATTTTTCAATAAATACCGCGTTCGCCGCGTTGAACATTACCCCTCACTGCTGCTGGCCGCCCTGCGCTCCCTTTCGCCGCGCGGCAAGGAGTGCGCCGATATCGTCGTATTGACCCCCGGTGTCTACAATTCCGCCTATTTCGAGCACACCTTCCTGGCCAAGGAGATGGGGGTGGAACTGGCGGAAGGGCGCGACATGGTAGTGATTAATGACATCGTCTACCTCAAGACCACCACCGGCCTGCAGCGGATTGATGTCATTTACCGCCGTGTCGATGATGATTTCCTTGATCCACTGGTGTTCCGCTCCGACTCAACCCTCGGTATTTCCGGTGTCATTAACGCCTGGAGGGCCGGTAATGTGGCCATTGTCAACGCCCCTGGCAGCGGCATCGCCGACGATAAGGCGGTGTATCCGTTTGTACCGGACATCATTCGCTACTATCTCGGTCAGCAGCCGATCCTCAATAACGTCCCAACCTATCAGATGACCAATGTTCAGGATCGCGAATATGTGTTCGATAACATGGAGCGCATGGTGATTAAAGCGGTCAGTGAATCGGGCGGTTATGGCATGTTGATGGGGCCGTCCTCCACGCCGGCGCTGCGCAAGGAGTTTGTGGATAAGGTTCTGGAGAATCCACGCAATTATATTGCCCAGCCGGTGGTCTACCTGTCACGCCATACCTGTTACATGGACGGCGAGCTGGAGGCGCGACATCTCGATTTGCGTCCCTTCACCATCTATGGCGAGGACATTGAGGTCGTGCCGGGTGGCTTGACCAGAGTTGCGCTGCGAAAAGGATCTTTGGTGGTAAATTCCTCACAGGGTGGCGGCAGCAAAGACACCTGGGTGTTGGCAGAGTAAAGGGGGGATACGGAATGTTAAGTCGAATTGCTGATTCAATGTACTGGATGGCCCGTTACCTGGAGCGCTCCGGGGAAACCGCCCGCCTGATGGAGATTAATCTCCGATATCTGGTGGAAGCTGAAGAAGATATGGGTGACGTGGATAAATGGCGCCCGATTCTGCAGATCAACTCATCCGAACCGTTTTATGTTGAACAGTTCGGAGATGACGGCATCAGTACGGCGCGCGTTCTTCAATTTGTCAGTGCCGGGCGCACCAATCCCAACTCGGTTCGCGCCTGTCTGCGCCTGTTCCGCGAGAACGCACGGGTAGCCCGCGACCGGATCTCCAAGGAGATGTGGGAAGCGGTCAATGAAATTTGGATGTACTTCAATGATCGCCTGAAAGGGCCGTTGACATCCGAGCGCGCCAGTGCATTGTTTGTGGAGTTGCGTAACCAGGTGGCCCGTTTCAACGGACTGGTGGCTTCCACCATGATGCGCGGCGAAGCGTACGCGTTCTATCAATTGGGAGGGTGTCTGGAGCGCGCTGATATGACCGCCCGCACTATGGATGTCAAATATCATATCATCCTGCCGGATCTTTCCATGGTCGGCTCGGCACTTGATTACTACCAGTGGGCGGCGCTGCTCAAATCACTGTCCGGATTCGAGGCATTCCGCCGCAGTTATCATTCCGGTTTCATGCCGGCGGATGTTGCCGAATTTGTCGTGCTGAACCGCGACTTCCCCCGTTCTATCGTGTTTTCGGTTGAACGCATGGGAGCTGCTCTTCATATTATCGGACTGAACGGCAAAGAAAAAACCAGCGATGCGTTTGGAAAAATGTCAGAAATGGTCTCGGTCACTTCTCAGGATATTTTTGATGAAGGGCTGCATGAATACCTGCAGCGTCTATTGGAACACGTGGGCCATTTTCACTCAGCGCTTGCCGAAGATTTCTTCCAATAAGGGGATATAATGCGCTATCTGATCGAACACGAAACCATACTGGAATATCCGGACGCAATCCGGGAACATCACACGGAGCTGCGGCTTGCTCCCCGCAGCGACACGCATCAGACGGTGCTGTCGTATGCTATTGAGACGGAGCCGGCAGCCAAACTGGCCTCGTATAACGATTACTTTGGTAACCGGGTCGATTATTTCTGTGTCATCCCGCCCCACAGCCGTTTGGTGACGCGCCTGAGATCAGAAGTTGAAACGGTTAAGAATAATCCCTTCGATTTCAGCCCGGTTGCTCCCGGTGGTCAACAGGAGTGGCTGCATGATGCTTTGCGTGCATCTCCCCCGCTTAATGATTATCTGCTCCATCGCAGCCTGGTCACCCCCTCCGTCACCAGGTTAAGCGAGGTATTGAAGTATGCCTTACCCCCTTTTGAGCGGGACAAAGCGGCTCTCTCCTGCTTGTTGGATCTGATGGCCTGGATTCCCACGGTACTGGAATATCGCTCCGGCACAACCGGAGTACATGCCGAACTGGTGACTACGGTTCAGCATGGAGCCGGTGTCTGCCAGGATTTTGCCCATCTGTTCATCACTGTGGCACGATCGTGGGGTATCCCGACTCGCTATGTTATGGGCTATCTGAATCCGGGCATCTGTGGGGCAGATGAACAGCTGGCCACCCACGCCTGGGCCGAGGCGCTGGTACCTGGTGCCGGATGGGTCGGCTTTGACGCCACCCATAACCTGCTGGCCAATGAACATTATGTTGCCGTCGCTGTCGGGCGGGATTCATACGACGCTGCTCCCCAGCGGGGCAGCTTCAAGGGAGATAGCGCGGGAACCGAACCGGCGGTGAATGTCACGGTTCAAGAACAGTAATTTGAAAACAATTTGAATTCTCTTTATGAAAGGCCAATGATGTCCGCACCACCATCAATGAAAATGGAAACGTTTTTCACCATAGAAATGCCCTACCGCGAGCGGATGGAAATTCGCCGGACCATATTCTCGGGAGGTAACGGACCACGGGCTTCCGTGATTGCCGGTATACACGGCGACGAACTGGAAGGTCTGTACGTCTGCCACCTTCTGGCGGTCTGGCTGGAAAAACTGCAGCGCTCCAATCCTCTCGCCCTGCGTGGCAGCGTTGAGCTGTACCCGGCAGTGAATACTCTCGGTATGGACACTCTGACCCGTGGCCTGCCGGTGTTTGATACCGACCTGAACCGGGCGTTCCCCGGCTCACCGACCGGCCCGCTCCCGGATCGGCTGGCGGCGGCGCTCATGGGGGCACTCACCGGTTCTTCGCTGGTAGTGGACATCCACGCCAGCAACATTTATCTGCGGGAGATCCCGCAAGTACGGATAAATCAGGACTTTGACGGACAACTGGTCCCGCTTGCCGGTCAAATGAATCTTGATCTGATCTGGCTGCACGGTGCCGCGACGGTATTGGAAACCACCCTGGCGCACAGTCTCAATAGCTGTGATACTCCCTGCCTGGTGGTTGAAATGGGGGTCGGCATGCGCATTACCCCCCACTACTGCCATCAGCTTATGGCTGGCATTCTGGCTGTCTGGAAAGAGCTGGGAGTGCTTGCTCCCGATGTTCCACTTCCGGAAACCTCTCATACCCCGCTGATTGCCGATGACAGCAATGTTCATTACCTCAACGCCCAGACCTCCGGTATGTTTGTTCCCGCCACCTCCCACTGGACCGATGTCCACCGTGGCGAACTGCTCGGAACAATCGTCTCACCTTTCCAGGGTGACATCCTTTCCGAGGTGCGTTCACCGGTAGACGGTATTCTATTCACCCTGCGGGAATATCCCCTGGTGTACGAAGGCTCACTGATGGCCAGGGTTATGGCGCGTAAAGGGGGGCTGGCATGATCCGCGATCTGCTCTGCATGACTGCGCCGGTACGTGAAGGGTTCGATATTCCCTGCCACGAGATCGGCCCGAAATCCTCCCATCCAACGGTCGCACTGGTAGCAGGGCTCCATGGCGATGAAATCAATGGCGTATTCATACTCTCCCGGCTTGCTGACTTTTTGAACAGCGTCGAAGCGGGGAAATATCCGGAACTCCGGTTGGTCAAACGGGTGCTGATCATTCCAGCCGTCAACGTGCTGGGAGTTAATCTGCGCACCCGGACCTGGCCGTTTGATAAAACCGACATCAACCGTATGTTCCCCGGCAGCACCACCAGCGAAACGACCCAACGCATCGCCTATGCCGTACTGGAAGCAACCAAGCGTGCGGACTACCGCATTGACATCCATACTGCCAGTGCCGATTTTGAAGAAATTCCGCAGGTGCGGCTCTACGGCCCCAGTGACGCTGAACAGGAAAGCGCCCAGCTGTTCGGCCTTCCGGCCATCATGGAACGTTCCCTGTCACCGGTATTTACCACGACTCTGATGCACTCCTGGAAAGCCTGGCCCGGTCAGAGCTTTGTCCTCCGGGTAGGCCAGGCCGGCACGGTACAGCTTGACCACTGCCAACGGGTATTCCGTTCGCTGGTATCCTTTCTGGGAAGAATCGGCGTTCTTGAGGGAATCCAGATTGCAGCAGAAGATGAAGATGTCTGCAGATTTGACAAGGCCAGCGCGTTTCGCGTTTTTGCAGAAAAAGCAGGGACCTTCGTTTCCGACCGTCATGTGGGTCGTTGGGTCGGTTCAGGACAGGAGCTTGGCTATATTTATGACAGTTTAAGCGGCAATGTGATCGAAAAAGTCATAGCACCGATAGCGGGCCTGCTCACCGGTATTCGCCGCCACCCGCTGCTGTTCGAAGGTGATCTGATTCTGCGGGTGAACAGAAAGGCGTGAAACCTGTGCTGCATATAATCCAGAATGATCCGGCAGTGCCTCCGGGAAATATACTCGATGGTCTCGGCATTTCGCATACTGTCCATCACCCGTACCGTGGCGACCGTCTTCCGGACGTTGGGGCTGTCTCGGCCCTGATTGTTATGGGGGGTGCCATGGGAGCAAACGACGATGATCGCTACCCGTTCCTCAGCGCACTCAAAAATCTCATTCGTGCCGCAGTGGCTGCCAGGATTCCATTTCTGGGAATCTGCCTTGGCGGACAGCTGCTGGCCGCGGCATGCGGAGCACGGGTGCTGTCTCATCGGTGGGAGGAACTGGGAACGCTGAACGTTGCGCTGACAGAGGCCGGAAAAACGGATTCGCTTTTCAGAGGGATTACGGAAGAGTTTACGACGTTCCAGTGGCATCACGACAGCTTTGATATACCGGATGGCGGCGTGCTGCTGGCAACTTCAGCCGCATGCCGCCATCAAGCATTTCGTGTCGGTGATTCGGCGTGGGGGCTTCAGTTCCATCCGGAAGTTACGCAAGCCATTATTCGTGACTGGTGTGCATGGGATTGTTCAACAGCGGCGCAGACAGAAGAGCTGATCACCCTGTTTTCCCGTGAAAAAGAACGTTACCGGACGACCGCCCGGCTCCTCAGGGATAACTTTCTCCTGAGTGCCGGAATGAATCGCTGATTGGAGCCCGGTGACCCGCAAACTTAAACTACCACGTCTGGGTGGCAGAATCGATGGTAACAGCCACGGTAGCCCGTAGCCATGCAAATTTTGACTTGAGAACATCAAAGTCAGGTCCCGAAGTTATAAAGGCTGCCGTGCCTTTGATTAAAAAACCGGCGCCGGGGCCATTGTTGCCTGTCACCTTGCTGCTCCCCACCGTAATCAAGACCGCGCTGTTGAAGGCGATGTTGGCCTCTGTTTTGTGCATGTACCCGGCCGGTATCAGCAACCGGCCATCTGCTGATACTCTGATGTAACTGTTCCAGGTATTAACCATATGCGGGCCGTCCTGCCCCAACGTAGCTATGGCAGCCACCCCGTCCTGTTTCAATATTTCCTGCAGTTTTTCCGGAATCATTCTGACTACCTCCTGTTATTTGTGGCGTTGGGTCGCCTGATTTTCTTTGACGTCGATGCGTTAGATGCCTAGACTGCCTTTTGATATGTTGAAGAATAGATTGTGTTGACTGGAAATTCCATGTTTATCCTGCATACGAATGATCCCGTTCCGTTATACAAGCAGCTCTACAATCAGATCAGAGAGCATGTTCTGTCTGGCTTGTTGCCGGCTGATGCCAAACTGCCGTCTGTCAGGGATCTGGCCGTTGAACTTTCAACCAGCCGCAACACGGTGGAAGGAGCCTATCAGGAACTTTACGCAGAAGGCTACATCTACAGCAAGCCGCGCAGTGGATATTTCGTATCGGTGCTCGATCATGACCCGGCGCCGGCTCCTCAGCCCCGCATACCTCCTCGGCGTGACCATCTTCCCGTCACCCCATTGCGCATTGCCTATGATTTCCACCCTGCACGGCTCGACCCGGGGAGCTTTCCAATAGCCCTGTGGCGAAAATGTTTCATTGAAAGCCTGCGCGAAAGCTCACTGCAGCTTGTCCAGTACGGTGATCCCCAGGGAGAGTGGGCGCTGCGCGGCACCATTCAGCGCTATCTGGAACGTTCGCGCGGCGTGACCTGCGATCGGGAGCAAATTGTCATCTGTTCGGGACTTCAGCAGAGCCTCGACATTATCGCGGATGTGCTGAAAGCGGACCATTCCGTGGCTGCCGTCGAAAATCCCGGCTATTTCCTGCCGCACTCCGTTTTTCAACGCCATTCGTATCTGATCATTCCAGTTCCGGTTGGGTCGGGGGGCATTGATCTGGATGCCCTCGAAGCAGGCAGCAGCACTATCGTTTATGTTACCCCGTCACATCAGCTTCCCTTGGGGCATGTGATGCCGGTTGCCAACCGGCTCAGATTGATCGACTGGGCTGAAACAGGCGGAAAGTTTATCATCGAAGACGATTATGATAGCGAACTCCGCTACAACGGGAAACCGATTCCCTCGTTACAAGGGCTGCGGCCGCAGGGCAATATCATCTACGTGGGCACGTTCTCCAAAATACTGTCTCCTGCACTGCGTGTGAGCTATCTGGTCCTGCCTCACTCGCTGTGTGCTGCGTATCGTCACCAGTATCAGAACTATTTTTCCACAGTGTCGCTGCCGGAGCAGAAAACCCTTGCCGCATTCATGGAACACGGACACTGGGACCGGCATATCCGGCGCATGCGCACGGTCTATAAAAAGAAACACGATACCCTGCTGCGCTCGGTTGAACACCACTTCGGCAGTCGCGCCGTTGTCGTCGGCCAGGGAGCCGGCCTCCATGTGGTGCTGCAGCTTTCCGGCGATACACCCGGCGAAGCGGAAATCATTGTTCGAGCCGGACAGCAGGGCATCAGCCTGCTCCCGCTTTCCGACTTTTACGTCGCCGGCACACCGGATTCTACAAAATTACTGCTCGGTTTCGGCGGGATGACTGCCGGTGAGATAGAGCAAGGCGTTGCGCTGCTTTCCCGCATATGTTCCTGAACACGTTCAATGTAACCGAAGCATAAGCAAAAATTGCCCCTAATGGTAGGTGCAGTTTTGAATAATATCATAGGGTCACATTATCGCATGAGCATCAGCAGCTTTCCGCTTCAATTTGATCCAGCAATGCCAGCGCCGGCACATCATCGTACAGCTCAAACAGTTCCCTGATATTGTTGATATAGGCATGAATCAGATACAGCTCGTCGAGACTGCGGCCACTGTTCTGGTCCGGTTTGCCGACCCGCTCCAGTTTTTCCCTGAACAGCTCCCAGAAGCGGTTGGTCTTGAGCGGGTCATCAATATGCCGGCGCAGCATTTCCATCAGTTCTCTCGAATTTTTATCCCCTTCAATGCCCACAAATGATACGTAGCGATCCGGCTTTTGTCCGTGCAACATTTCCCCTTCCTTTCTTTTATTCAATCGCATCAACCCTGAGAGCAAAGGTAAGGTCGCACCCTGCCAGGGGATGGTTGCCATCCAACGTCACATCGGTATCATTCACAGCGGTGACGATCATTACCTTGGAAGTGCCACCTTTGAAGTCGATGCTTAATTTTTGACCAACCGTGATATCTTTCCCGGCAGGAAACGACTGTCGGGAGATCTGGATGATGTTCTCCTGGAGTCGTGGGCCATAGGCTTCTGCGGCGGAGAGGACAACATTCTTCACGTCGCCGACGCGTATGCCGAGCACCGCCTGTTCAAGAGCGGGAAAGATCTGATCGGCACCAGGGGTAAAGGTAAGCGGGCCGTGTTCATCGGTACTGTGGAAGATTCTGCCGTTATCGAGCGTGCCGATATAACTGATTGTGACGCTGCTGTTACTCACTTCCTGAGCCATGTGTGTCCTCCTTTTCCGGTAACTGATTATTGTTCGGTTGGCAGCCGCACGCCCCGCAGGTACAGACTCTTGATCCGCAGTCGCGGCAGGCGGGATTCAGCGGGTCACGTCCGTCAACTGTTCTGCCGCAGGCGGAACAGTTGTATCGGAAAAAGGCAAACCCACAGTCGCGGCAGATAAGTTTCCGGTCGTCACCCGGCTTTGGGATTATATGGATGGAGCCGCAGATCAGGCAGACCGATGCCATCCCCTGGTTGTTCCTGATGCCGTCCCGTTGCTTGCGGTAGCGGTCAAACAGCTTCTTCGCCATATCCCTGTCAAGTTGTTCCATAAAATGATGCCCTCCCGGCAAAGCCGGTCTGCACCATCCGAGCCAAATAACGCCGGGGAGATGGTTCTGTTGAGTCAGGTCAGGCGGTAGCCGACTCCAGGTTCGGTAATGATGTGGCGGGGGCGGGATGGGTCAGTCTCTATTTTACGGCGCAGGTTACTGATGTTGACTCTGAGGACGTGCGGTTGTTCCAGATAGGCGATACCCCAGATCTGTTTAAGAATCTGGGTGTGGGTCATGACCTTGCCGGCGTGGGAGACCAACAGACGCAGGATGTCATATTCGGTGGGGGTAAGTGCAACGTCTTCACCATTAATCGTCACCCGCCGATTGCCCAAATCCACGAGCAGGTCGGAGCTGGTGAACAGAGGTTCGGGAATCTCCTGCAGGGTGCGCCGCAGTGCCGCCCGGATGCGCGCAAGCAGTTCGCCGACGCCGAACGGCTTGGTGAGATAGTCGTCTGCCCCGGCATCAAGTGCACGAACCTTGTCGGCTTCCCGGTCGCGTACTGAAAGCACGATGATCGGCACCTGTGACCACTCCCTGATTCTTGTAATTACCTCGATGCCGTCCAGGTCAGGCAGGCCAAGGTCCAGCAGGATTACATCCGGTCTGAAAGCGGCTGCAGAGGCCAGTCCGGCATGGCCGTTTTCAGCTTCATGCAGCAAAAAATCCTCGCTGGACAATACGGTATGCAGAAAACGTCTGATTGACAGTTCATCATCGATAACCAGGATTCGGGGAAGGTTCTCAGTAGTTCGTTCAGCTGTCATAAATTCTGTCCTCTTAGCGGCAACCGTATCACGATACTCAGGCCGCCGCCTCTCCGGTTTTCTGCCCCAATCCTGCCGCCGTGGGCTTCTACAATCCCTTTGCAAATTGAAAGCCCCAGGCCGGTGCCTCCTGCCCCCTCCGGTATCGGAATCCGGTAGAACTTGTCGAAGACACGCTTCAGGTCATGCTCGGGAACTCCCGGGCCTCTATCGGCCACTTCAATGGTCAGCCAGGATGATTCAGTGGCAGCGACTATCTCAATCGGGCTGCCCGGCGGAGAATATTTCAGACTGTTTTCCAACAGGTTGACCAGCACCTGGATCATCAACACAAGATCCATCGGGACCAGCGGCATTACGGGCAGCATCTGGAACGACACTTTCCGGGTATCGCTGCGTGTTTCCAGCACGGCCAGAGCGCAACCCACCAGCTCCTGCACATCACACGGTTCAAGGTTCAGCTTGACTGCCCCCGCTTCGATACGGGTCATATCCAGCAGATTACCGACAAAGCGGTTGAGACGTTCAGCCTCACTACATGCAGTTTCCAGCAGTTCCCGGCGCGCAGTATCACCCAAATGCGCCCCCTCTTCCTTCAAACTGGTAAGAACTCCAGTTACCGTAGAGAGCGGTGAGCGCAGGTCGTGGGAGATGGAGTTGAGCAGCGCCCGTTCCAGGTTTTCCCGTGCCTGAAGTATCTGGGTCTGCTCGGCCTGGTGCGAAAACTGGATTCGTTCCATGGCCATGGCAGCCTGTGTGGCAAACGCATCCAGCAGTCGGCGGTTTTCCTGGGAGTGATATTCGTACTCGCTAGTAAGCTTTATTCCCATGACACCCAGCACACTGGCCGGTGTCTGCAGCGGCAGGTAGATCAGATCGGCGGATACAAGTGTATCTGTGGCGCGCCCGGCCGGGTGATTGTTGCGGAAGGCCCAGTCGGCCACGGCCTGCTCCTTGATGCCCAGCTCAAAACCTTCGCTGGTAGACATAATGTCCAGCCGTTCACCTTCCGGCAGAAGTATCACTACCAGTGCGTTCAAAGCCTCTTCAACATTCCTTACCACCGCCGTTAGCACAGCAGTGATATCAACTGAAGCAGCCAGATCGCGACTCAGATAGTAAAGGCTGGCGGTCTGCACTTCGCGGGCCCGCATCACATCAGCCCGTTCCCGTGAACGTGCCACCAGGGTGCTGATGACTAACCCCACTACGAACAGACCCAGAAAGGTCATCAGATACTGGGTGTCCGCCACGACGAATGTCATGCGGGGGGGGACGAAGAAGAAGTCAAAAGCCAGCACGCCAAGTAAGGCGGTAGCCATGGCCGGTTTGCGACCGAGCCGCACCGAGGCGACAACCACCGCCAGCAGGTAGAACATGACCATATTGGTCGGCGCCAGAAAGGGGCGCAGTAGCTCACACAGCAGTGTGGCGGCGGCGATAAGAGCCAGACTGGCGGCATATCCGCGCAGTTCAAACGGTCGCCGATGCTTCGGCGCGGGGGCGGCTTTTGCGGATTCATCCTGTTCAAAACTGACGATGACGACATCAACGGCGCCGCTTCTGCGAATAACCTGATCAACAATGGGGGGATACAAAATTTCACGCCAGCGGGGCTTGTTCGGTTTGCCCATCACAATCTTGGTGATGTTGTGGCGCGTGGTGTATTCCATGACCGCATCGGTGACATCGGTGGCGGTAACAGAAGCAACCTGGGCTCCCAACCCCTCGGCCAGACGCAGGTCGCGCCAGATACGCTCCCGGTTCTCCCTGACATGCCGACCGCTGCCGGGTGTCTCGATGTAGACGGTGGTCCACTGCGCCTTCAGCTCCTCGGCCAGGCGGCAGGTGGCCCGGATCAGCTTTTCGCTGTAGGGGGAGCCGCTGACGCAGACCAGCAGCCGCTCCGCCGTCGGCCACGGTCCGGCGATGGACTGGGTTTCCATGTAGGCCCGCATCTGG